>JASUSA010000075.1 GCA_030446305.1 Clostridiales bacterium
CGCAAATACCAATCTATCGACTTATCTAAGGAGTCTAAAATGGCCATTATCGTTGAACTCAAAACAACAAAACGCAGATTTTTCTTACTTGGTACCGGCTTTGGCATGTATAAAGCAACGCGCCCCAGTTTTTTAGGCGGCAATTTGCTGCCCAATGAAGAAGAAGGCAAGGCCGAAGTCATCGCTGTATGTGATGAAAGCGGTGACATTTTTTTCATGGATAAAGCCTCTTTAAAGGTCGTATCCATTGACGGCATGCCATTGGAAAGCATGCGCTCAAAATTGGAAATGCCGTAACCAACGCCAGCACATTGGTGACATTTAATCTATTAATCACTTTATCTGCGATTCCGCTAACCCGAAAAAGATGGAGGTTCTTTCATGCATAACAACATTCGGTACGTTCATACAAATATCATTGCAAAAGACTGGCAAAAACTATCCGCATTTTATATTGACGTTTTCGACTGCGAAGCCGTTCCACCAGAGCGCAATCTCTCCGGTGCGTGGGTCGATCAATTAACAGCGATTGATCGTGCAACAATCCGAGGCATCCATTTAAAACTGCCGGGTACTCATGACATTACACTTGAAATATTTGAATATACGCCAAAAGCTGTTAATGAAGCGCCAAAGCTAATTAATCGAATTGGATATGGTCATTTAGCCTTTCATGTAGACGATGTAAAAGCACTATCCGAAAAAGTACTGCTTAACGGCGGTCATATGCTTGGCGAAATCGTTGAAAAGGATTATGGTGAGATTGGAATCTTAACCGCTGCTTACGTCAGTGACCCCGAAGGCAATTTTATTGAAATTCAAAACTGGCGCAAAATCTCATAGCCTTCAGCATTGGTGTTAAGTTGATAACATTTTACTTTAAAATGTTTGAAGCCCTCTAAAGAATAGTATATAATATAATAACCGAACAATTTCGAACATTATTAGGAAGAGGTTAACTTATGAACACCTTAGCATTGACGGAACGTGAGATCGAAACAATCCTTGCATTAGAGGAAACTGACGACATCCGCAATTACATCATTGATTATGTCTCAAACAACGATTTGGAAGCCATTGTTCGACAAATTGACTATTTTCGTAAAAAGCGAATCCGATTAGAACGCCATCAAGAGCTCACCAATACTGACGCATATCGAGCAGGTTATATCCGATGTCTCGAAGATGTCCTCGCATCGAAGCAGCAGTTCCATAAGGATTTTGACATTATTAAAGTTTTTGAATCGCCAAAATTTCGTCAAACCGTTGCTTTTCTTTATGAACAGGATCATTCACGCTCTCAAAATGAATTATCAAAAGAACTGTCCATTCCAAAGGCGACGTTTAGTGATTTGCTGAATGATCCGAGATATGAAGATTATTTTATCGTCATAAGAATAGCCAATCGACATTACATCAAGCTCTCACCTTACGGTCGGGCGCTCTACGAAAAATATTTAAAGAAAATGAAGCAGCGCGAAGATGAAACGCTTAAAATAAACGATCTCATTGATGAACACCTCCTGACACAGCGTTTGGAGACCAGCGTAGATACAATGCCAAAGGCCATCTATCAAAGAGAAATGGCTTCAAAGCAGCGAAAGTATGCAAGTGCGTACCGTAAGCGCATCAGCCAAAATAAAAGTACTGCCGGAGTAACGCCATGACTGTCCCTAAAATACTGGCTATCTTAAATTGTTTTGACTATTATTTGCCACAGGATTTTTTCTATGAGAAGATTCATTGTCTGGACCAGTATCATGCTTATGTCGAAAAAGGCATCCTCTCAGAAGTAGAGGATGAAAACGGACGTCTCTATTTTGCCCTCGACAAAACGCATTTTGTCCACCGAGAGCCTACTGATTCTGAATACGCCATCATCGTTGCCTATTATCAATCCAAGATCTATCAAATTGAAGATTATGACACGTTTGTCGAACACAAATACAGCCTTGTCAACCTGCTTTACTTTGCTGCTGAGCGCAGCGATATTGATTTACTGTTTACACTGATATCCTCTCATTTTTGGATGCTGTATAAATGGGAATCCGCCAGCCAACTCTTGATACTGGTGGATCTGCTAAAATCACGCGACATCGCTTTTGACACGATGCTTAACGGTTATCTGGAAGGATTGTCAAATGTTGAAATATTTTGGGAAGCGAAAATATCAAAAAAGCATCTTAAAGCCATCATTGACAATCGTCTGCTGACACTGATCAATCAAATAACAGCACCAACAGATGCCTTGAAAAAAAGCGAATCCAAAGAAGCTGAGCTGGCACTCAACGCCTTAAATGAATCCGAAGCTTATATACTATTTGCTTACTTTATCTCGAATACGCCGTATCAAGAGCATTTAGGGCGATTGCGATCACTCGAAGTGATCAACCGTTATATCGGCTTTTATCGACTCATGATGACAACACCGCTTTCTGACTATTTGAGCACCACACTTGATGTACAGCTAGGCGAGGACCCATTTTATGCCTACCTTTTCATCGCATACTACTTCAACCGCGTATCAAATGAGTGGACACCTGAAATGCCATTTGATGTCAATGCCTTTGTTGAAGGTTACAGTCGCTGCATACAGCTCGCGAAACTGCTCGAAAAAGAAGCGGATTATTTCTTCATGCTCTTTGTCGCCATCATCACGCGCTTTGCCCAGTTTAAGGCCGTAAAACTTGCACTGGATGTCCTCGTTCGCGTTTCGTCCATTGACCAAGCTATATTGAATGAAGAGGACCACCGCTTCATTCAGGCAGTTATTGTACTGCTAAGCGGTGATCAAGCAACCATCAAACTGACTGGCATCTATAAAACCTATTTCAGTGCCATTGAAAAGACTTTGGCGCATACCGGTATAACTAGTAAATAAACAAAGCCATCAATCAAATGTTCTCGACAATACGCTGCTGTAATCAGTGTAAATTTTGCGTTTAATAAAACAGCACCCTGCCTTTCGCAATCAAAAGGGGGTGCTCTTTTTATGTCCGTCTTCCAAATAATACATAGATTATGACGAAAACATTTATATTTGAATGATGCTGTTGCTTCCCACATGATTGTGTCGGCTAATCAGCAGCGATACCGAATTAAAAAAGTATTGATCATCTCATCAATCAGCGGCTCTGTCCCCTTCAAACTCTCTCCGCCCGTCAACAGCGCATTCCAAGTCAAACAGCCTTCGATCATGCCATAAAAAATTTGAGCGGTAAGCTTTTCTGAATCATAACACAGTTTACTGTCTGCTTTAGCTGCCTTTAGCCATGCCATAAAATCCTGATGAAAGGGACGCCGCGACATTGTCTCGATGACAAAATCCATATTGTTCAAGTAAACTGAAGTTAAGAGCTTTGAAAGGCCCCGCTGCTCCGGCTCGCTAACCCAATATCGTTCTGCATTGATAAAATCCAGCAACTGTGATTCGAGGCTTCGTGAAGAATCGTAAGCGATAGGTTTCTTTTCACTGCCTTGCCTTACAAAATCTGCGACAATTTCTTGAAAGAGATTTTCTTTACTCTGAAAGTGATTATAAACTGTGATTTTTGAAACGCCTGCAGCTTCGGCAATTTTATCCATGCTGGAAGCCTCAAAACCCTTTTCTGTAAATATTTGAATAGCGCCCGCTATGATGGCATTTCGTTTCTGTTCTGATAATTTCCGCTTTCGAACTTGCTTATTGTCTTCAGACATCACTACCTCCAATGCATCCATTGATGTACGCTTACAAAACCTCAAATGTCATGAGAAGTCCTGTTAGAAAAATAAACTAAACGGTATAGTTCAATTTGTATTGACAAATTATACTATACCGTTTAGTATAATGAATAAATTCATCTATGACAAGATGCATTGAAAAATTCAGCATCTATCTTTTTATTCTGACTGACAGGAGGCTTTTCATGCAACCAACAAGCGCATCCACCCCAATCAATCAAGCCCGTTTTGCCGGACTCATGTATCTGCTGTGTATGGTGACAAGTATTTCAGGGGGAATGCTCATTAATCAAACCATTGCCAAAGGCGCATCACAGACAATTATACTTGCCAATCAACAAATACTCGTCGCAGCGTCATTGCTCGAACTGGTCAATGCCTTTGGCGTCATTGGCATCGCAACCGCTTTTTACCCACTGCTTAAAGCGAAACGTCCAACAATCGCCGTAGGTTATCTGACATTGCGCAGCGCAGAAGGCGCCATGTTGATCCTCATTGCTTTTATCCCCACTTTTATTGCCGCGTTATCACATCAGGTAATTGACAGCAGTAACTTTCAGGTGATCTGGACTGTCCTTACAGAAGCCCGCACTTTTTTCTGGGCTTATCTCTACGTCGCGATGTTTGTCTCAAGCGGCTTGCTCTTTTACACATTGCTGCTAAAGTCAGAAATCTTGCCAAAGTACATTGCCATTTGGGGTTACATCGCCCTTATAGGTGTTCTACTTTCCATCATCAATCCTTCGATGAAAATGATCTTTGGCATTCTGATCATGACCAATGAAATTTACCTCGGCTTCTATCTGCTGGTTAAAGGCATTCGCATTAAATCCTAACGCTCTGAGTGGCGGTGGCGTTGTAAACAATCTGGCTATTACATTAACCATGCGCTGACAAGTCTTTTGACGAAAGAAATGGCCCGCCAATGCAGACCATAAATTTTTTAGCAACGCCTAATAAATAGCTTAATGAAAAGTTTAATGAACCACTTGATGAATAACGTGAAAAAATGTCTTGGCGAGTCCAAACACATCGCCTTTTTCGAGTAACGCATGCTTACAATAGGAGGTCACGCTCACTTGGTAACCCAAAGTGCTTAAAATACTGTTCTTCCATTGGAATCCATTTGTCAGCAAACACCTTCGCCCATTCTGAACCGTTGCGCTTTTCAATACGCCTTAGCTGTTCATCAGGTGTAACATCGCTGAACACACGAATATCACAGTAATCGCCAAAAATGGGGTGATGACTGTATGCCCCTTCGACGATACGCCATTTAGACGTTTTGACGATACGCTGTACCCCCGGCTTCATAACCGAACAGTCAAAAGTCTGATAGTCAAACGCCTGTGGACTTTGTATGTTCATCAGCACTTCTTTTTGAAAGCGTTCGTAATGAACATTTCCTCCCGGTTCGGAAAGGCGTTCTGCTGTCCGCAGTTCAGCCGGTAAGAAAAAGTCGTCCATATGAATAACACCTGCGTTAAGAACATTGGCGAGGTGATCAGCCATGGTTGACTTGCCGGAGGCCGAACGCCCATCAATGGCAATGATGCGCGCTTCGCGTTTTTCGGGCAACGCGTTTAGCTTTTCTAACAGCGGCATTAAGCGCATATATTTCACATTGACAAGACGATAAGAAGGCATTTCAGCTGCACGGTAAGCATCACTGTGATGAACGGCGCCACCACCTGCATCACGATAGTCATTTAGCGCCTGAACCCAAGCGGCGTTTGAAAAAGGCAACTGAGACTTTTCAACCAGCCACTCGATGATTTTGAAGAGATGATCCATGACCGGTTCTTCCGACACCGTCTGCTTGTAACCATCATTTGCCTCTGTTCGCATTGTATCGGCGAACATCCTAAACAGCCATTCTGGCGGCAACCCTTTTCTACACCACGGCACGAGATTAACCCTGCAATAATGATCGGAAATGCGTTCAAAAATCGGGAGCATACCGTTTTCGGCAGTCTCTCTTATTTGGTCAACCTCTCGATCAAAATAATGCTTTGCCGCATCATAGTCCGTTAAAAGGTGCTCAGCACCATAGGTGATTTGGTAGCACAGTTTAATCATATCTTGGGGCTGCATTGACGGATGCAGGTCTGCTTGTTCTTTTAAATAGCGCCTGACATCTTTAAACTGCGGCGGCATCTGCAGTGCTTTCCGTTTTACAGGTGCATTTAATGCTATCGATTCATTCGATTTCTTCATCGCTTTTTCACCTTCTTATTCGCTTGTTTTGAGACATGAGGATATTGCAGCATCACCTTATTTAGTGCTGATTCTCCAGTATGGAAAAGTTTTGGCGTTCAACGGCGATGACAATCGCCGGAATGAGAATAAGCTGAACAATAATCCCAGGAATTGCCGTAAAAAATGCGCCTGACAGGAATAATGCCATTGAAAAATCAAGTCCAAAAGCACTTGCTAAAATAAATCGCACCACACCCCAAACCAATCGACCTGCAATCATTGCGCCAATAAGCGCTGTGTAAAGCGATGCAGCAGATCGCTTTGAACGATAGTATATGAGGCCGGCTACAGCACCATATACAGCAAGTTCAAATGCCATGGCAATGCCCGTCGGAAAAATGGGCGGCATCCCAAACATCAAAAAGCGCAGCAGCGGTGCAATAAAGCCAACGGCTAGACCATACGGCCACCCGCAAATAAAACCGCACAGTAATACGGGAATATGCATTGGTGCAAGCATACTGCCAAACTGCGGAATTTGTCCTGTTAAAAACGGCAGCGCCATTGCCAGCGCCAAAAACATCGCCGACAGAATCATTTTTTGTATCTTCATTTTAATACTCCTTTCACATAACATACAACTATTGGAAACTTAAGGGTTTGCGTCGATCTTTCAGCTCGACCTGCACTTCTAATCTGCCTACTTTGTTTTAAGTAACCCCAAAGTGCTTACTCGTTAAAATCCATATTAAAAATAGTCCCCTACCATTGAGATTTTTAAAAATAATCTTACTGTATGAGGTGAGACAATGCCGTCATTGCCCTTGATGTTTTTATAACCTTCAATGGTTTTCCATACAAAAATAGCGTCTGTTTCCATTAGAAAACAGACGCCTTCATGACATCTTTTTAAAACATTCATAAGCAAGCAACCGTATACCCCCATGCCGACACATGGCAGCGCACTTATCGACTTCATGTCGACATTTCATTATCACCGCGCCAAGCTGCTTATCTGACTTATAATGCTGTCTCTATTGTACTTGATAAAGTAGACTCTATGTCAAGCCCCAATAGCAAAAAAGACAATATTTCTACCTTCATCCACTTATATGCAGAAATTGTATCCTCTAAATTTTAAAGCTCAATGCTTATACGCCCTAGCGACAAAAAAAGCGCCTTGATCAGCATTTAACCAAATGGGGCAATGACATGATACAATTGCTTTAAGATTCACTTGATAATTCTGACCATTAAAATATAATGAAATTGCATTCAGTTTTTTATTCACAAAAGAACAAGAGTCACATTCAATATAGTTGGAATAATCTTGGAACAATCATGGAATAATCTTGAAATAATCTCGAAATCCTTAATTCACCGGAGGTCAATCATGTTATTTATTTGTTACCCAAAATGCAGCACCTGCAAAAAAGCAGAAAAATTCTTGAAAGCAAATGGTCTTGACTATGCCTTTAGAGATATTAGCGTTGAAAATCCTACGCAGCACGAATTGAATACTTGGCTTGAACGCAGTGGTCTTCCCATCAAAAAATTCTTTAATACAAGTGGTCAGGCCTATCGCGCGCTCAATCTAAAAGATAAGCTGGGGGAAATGACCACGGAGGCACAAATAGCACTTCTTGCTACAGACGGCATGCTCGTCAAACGCCCTATTCTCATCACTGACGATGGCAGCACAGTACTCGTCGGGTTTAAAGAAAACGAGTGGACTGACACACTGCTCCCATGATGCAGTTGCCCCAAGTTATAAACTTAAAAAGCACACAGTCGCTTATGGTAAGTGCCGACTGTGTGCTTTTTCACTTATGTTCCCTGCTAATGTTCCCTGCTATATTCGCAGCTATATTCTTGCTAGATGCCTGCTAGATGCACCTATTCGATGCCATTCAAAAACCACCACGTAGATGTTGAATACCTTCAAATCCGGATATTTAAACACTTGTTACGCGTTTATTCGCCACAAGTCCCATCATCATCACAATTAAACAGACGCCAATACTGATAAACAGCGGATTAAAAGACCATTTTAGCAGATTGCCCACAATCACCGTTAGCGGCCCCGCAATAATGGCTGTTCTCGCCCACACACTGCCTATTTTCCCTTTAAGCCAAAGTGCGCAGCCCGTTGGAATAAAGATCACCGATGCCCTTAGCCCCATGGATAAAAAGCCGAGGTCATTGATAAAGGTGCTCTGTGTTGACAACATCACGACAACACTGAGCAGCAGCACCATTGCAATTGTTCCCCGAATTAGAGTGAGTTCCATTTTTGTGCCTTTTAATGCTTGAAAACGTTTTTCAATCAAATCCTGTACAATAATAGTCGCTACACCAAGGGAAAGACCTGATCCGCCACCGACAACCGTTATCAGAAGCGTCCCAAGTGTTATGCCGCCCATTAATCTCGGCATATAATGAATGACAAATGCGGGAAAGACCTGCGCCGTATTCGCGAGCTCAACAAGACCAGCTGGAACCGCTTGTCCAGCTGCAAGAATTGCCTGTATTTCAGCTGTCGTGATGCAGTGCGTTCTCATAAAGATTCCGATAAAAATACCCGCTATACCAACCGGTGGAATCATCAATGCACTTAAAAGTGCACCCTTTCGAGCAACTTGATTGCTGCTCCCCGCCCATATTGCCTGCGAGTATGTCTGCGTTGACAAAACCCCTAGGATTAATGATAGGCCTGACCCGATATCTTTCATTGCGCCTCGCGCTGTTAAATTCATGTACTGATGTACCACTTCTGTCGATGTTTCCAGTCCATTCACACTGCCAAGCGGTGTACCTGAGAGCAACGTTTTTAGATTGCTTATCATTTCGCTTGGCCCAGCAATACGCCAAACAATGATCCAGCCTATAATTGAAACCATATACAGCAGTATCAGTTTAACAACGCCACCCATGCCTGCGCCCCATACACCGCCAAAGATCACGTAGAATGCCATAATGACGATTGAAATCAGCCCGGCAACGGGGATGCTCACAGGGAAAATGACCGAAATCATTGCCGTCGCCGAAACCACCTGGGCAAGTACACTGATAAAAATGCCTAATGACGACAATATCGAACCTATATAACCGGCCATGTGCCCATACGCTGTCGAAATAACGCCCAGCAAAGTCGTGCTGCCGCTATTGCGAAGCGGCGCCGCATATACCGCCCCCAATAACAAGCAGCCAATCCCAGATCCCAGCGTAAACCACCATGCTGACAAGCCAAAATTGAATGCCAGCTGAGCCGTTCCGATCGTCGCCTGTCCGCTCATCAGTGTTCCCATAATCGTTCCCGCGACAATCCATGTGCCCGCTTTGCCGCCGCCTGTTGAAAAATCCGATGCATTGCTTACTTTTTTCCCCGAGAAGGTACCTACAAATGCTATAAGTGCCAAAACGGCGATTACGCCAATATAGTGTACACCTGTCATCATTCACCTCGTCTTATGCCACTAAAATGTCCATCATGCTGAATATAGGCTGCTATAGTTTGTTGAATACGTCGCGTTCAAAGGCGTTGACAACATTTGGATCAAATTGTTTTCCCGCATGCGCTTTTAATTCCGCAAGCGCAGCTTCTTTCGTCATAGAACGTCGATAAGATCGATCCGCTGTCATGGCTTCATAAGCATCGGCAACGGTAATTATCCTTGCAATAAATGGGATTTCCTCTCCTTTAAGCCTTCTTGGATAGCCGCATCCATCCCACCGTTCGTGATGTGACAATACATCGTCTGCCAAACTGGCATAGGAATCAATCGATTTTAGAATTTGATAACTGCTCTCCGGATGCTTTTTAATTTTCTCATACTCTTCTTCGTTCAGCTTGCCCGCCTTATTGAGAATATCCTGATCGATCACGATTTTACCGATATCATGCAGCAAACCGGCTGTTTCAATTTCTTTAATCACGCTGTAATTCATATTCATTGCTTCGCCAATCATTCTGCTGATAATGCTCACGCGTTCGGAATGAATTTTCTCGCGCTCATTTTTTTCATTCAGCGTTTTGAGAATCGCCTGAACGGCCTGATGCCTGATACTCTGACTCTCTGTCAGTTTTTTTCTGTACATGATCACTTCTGCCTTATTAAAGATATCCGTGATACTTTGTTCAAGCTGTTTCTTTATATCCCAGCCAACAGACACCGAAACCACCGAAAGCTCTTCTCTGATTTGGCTGACCGCATCGTAAATGTCATTTGTGAGTTTTTCCATTTCCTGCTCGTTCGTGTTCGGGCAGACGATGACGAATTCATCGCCGCCAATTCGAGCAACAAAACCATCCGGCATTGTACACTGCGCAAGGATCGCCTTTGAAATCAGGCGCAATACTTGGTCTCCCGTTTGGTGACCAAAAGCATCATTGACCATTTTAAGACCATTGACATCTACCATCGCCAGCGCAATTGGCATATACAGTGCATTGTCGAGTCTTATAAGTGCTTCTTCGAAATACCTTCTATTATACAATCCCGTTAGTTGATCGTGATAACTGAGGTATTCATTGGTCAACTGGAACTGCTTTGCATCTGTCACATTTCTAATAATAGCAACAACCTGATCCCTTTGATAGGGGGTTATCCGCACTTCATAATAGGTTGTCCCTTCGCCTTCTTCCATACTGAATTCATACGTAAACATCCCTTTTGACTTCAGTGTTTCCTGAATAGCCGCGACACATGATTTGGCAACAGAGCTGGGGAGCGCTTCATAAACACTGCTGTTCGCATAGTCCTCGCCCGCTTTTCCCATCCATTGTTTGCCCCCGGCTTCGCTGTCGACAATGGTTCCATTTGAATCCATGATAAAGATTATATCCGGTAGTGCGCTTACAATGGATTCAATACGCCTTCGGCTGTTGTTGAGCATTTCAATTGTCGCTGCATGTTCAGAGATCTCTTCTTCAAGTGAAGTGTTAAACGTTTCTAAGTCTGCCTGATCTTCGTTTCGCTTTGTGATCAAACTAACCGTGTACTGCCCTATTTGCGACATTTCTTCATAATGAAGTGAATCAATATCAAGCGTTGCCTGTTCGACGGTTGATTTATCCAAATAATCGTTAATCATGTGAATCTCACGTTTAATACCTTTATAAAAGCGATTATTAATTAGCCAAAACAGCGCCATTAGCGAAACAATCATGGCACAGGTAATCGCAATTGTCTTTAAATTTTTCCGATGTATTTCACGGCTGATCTGTGCCTTAATGGTATCAATTTCAGACAGATTGACACCTGCACCAATATACCAGTCAAAGGGTTCAAACGGCATGACATAGCTTATCTTCGGCACCTGTTCCACACCGTCTATCGGCGGCATGATATAAGTAACATACCCACCGCCTTCCTTGGCTTTTTTGATAAGCTCCTGAACAACCTTTAAACCGTTCTTATCTTCAATATCATAAAAGTTATTGCCTTTACTCGGGCCAAGCATGTTATTGCCCTGATAGTCTGCGATAAAAAAATAACCGACATCTTCTGATTGCAGCTGCTCCAATATTGCAACGATTTCCAGTTGAAGCGCTTCTTCTGAGAGCGCTCTGCTGTTATGTATGTAGTAAAAATCTGCGATCTGAACGGCTTTTGTCACTTCTTCTTTCATACGATTCTTAATTTGAAGCTCATACTGTGCAATCTCCAAAGCCTCTCTCTTTTGCCCCGCAGAGACCTCGTAAAATGTTTCGGCCAGCATCAGTCCAATGCCGACGACTAGGGGGATAATTAGGACGACAAGTCGGTTTAACTGGTTAAGACTTTTCTTGTTCGCCATCTTATTGCTTTTTTTCATAGATCACCTATAATGCCTTAATTCAAAATATATTGCCAACGTTAATGTAAACAGCTATGCTTCAACTATATAATGATTCTTAAGCTGCTACAAGAGGCTAAAGCGTTAAATTTTCTTCACTTCACCAAACAACAAAAAAACGCCTCCGGCATTTGGCCTGCACATTAACTGTAAAAGTCAGATCGCTTAACCATACAGTTATGTGCAGCCATTTACCACGTAAGGCGTTTTTCCTTATTTAAACATTTACAAATTGTCTTTAAAGAACGATTCGAGTTTATCAAACGGAATGACATCCACTTTGTCATATAAATCGACGTGGTTAGCACCCGGTACAACATACAGTTCTTTTGGCTCTGCCGCTTTTTCATACACACTTTCACTGAAATAATTTGAATGTGCATTTTCACCGATTACCATGAGTATAGGCCGTGGCGAAATATCGTCAACATAGGAAAGCAGCGGAAAATTCATAAATGCCATTTGGCTGGTGTTCGTAAAGACGCTAATGGAATTCGGATGATAACCGCGTGCCGTCGCATAATAATCTAAAAATTCAGCTGCAACCGGCGGCAGTCCCGGCGGTACCGTTTCAAGCGGCATCGACATGCTGAGCGGCGACAGCACAACAGCAGCACCGCCGTTTTCATAATCGTCCCATCGCTGAAGCGATAAGGCTTCCAATGTTTCCGCTCTCGATTCTTCTGTCATGGTTTCGCCGAGGCCATCGCGAATATAACGGCTGATGTCGTACATGCTCGCTGTTGCAACCGCCTTGATGCGCGTATCAACTTGCGCCGCTGTCAGGGCAAAACCACCGCTGCCGCAAATACCAATGGCGCCAATGCGTTCACGATCAACATACGGCAGTGTGCCCAAGTAATCGACGCCTGCACTAAAATCCTCTACAAAGAAATCCGGTGAAGACACATGCCTTGGCTGTCCGCCGCTGTCACCGTTAAACGAGGGATCAAATGCTACCACGACAAACCCTCTCTGTGCCAGTTGATTGGCATAGACACCCGGGCCCTGTTCTTTAACACCGCCATATGGCGGGCCAATGACAAGCGCTGGGTACAATGCTTCCTCGTTCAAGTCGTCAGCATAATACAAATCTGCTGCAATGGTAATATCGTATCGGTTTTTATAAAAAACGCGTTTTCGTGTGACATTCTCACTGAGGTCAAATGTGTAGTAATCCTCTCTTGGACTCTGCGCTACTGTTGTTGTCGCTGTCTCATTTGCAGCATCCGTCGTATCGGCCGCTGCGATACTGCTCGTAAAACCGGATGCGATCAACATGCCAACGATTCCAATCATGCATAATTGCTTAATGCGTTTCATTATCGTTCTCCTTTCATTTATCCAAATTTATTTAATTCGTTTGTACCACTACTATAAACTGAATATGTGATAAATTTGTGAGAACGGCAGAGACTATGTATAAGTAAACTTAAGTGTAGAAAAGGATATAAGCTTATTAGCAATGTCGACTAACATCATTAAAAAAAGTTTATTTTTCATTGTATTTCCTCTACCGTTCCCATGATATAAGCCATGTTGAGAATCGCTGTGTTAGCTGACGTTAAAAATACGTATTAGCAAGAACTCAAGTTATTCAAATACTCAACCAACTTGTATACATCTGTAAATGGATTATGATGATTACTATATCTCCTATTACCAGTTTCTTCATGATAGGATTCAAGTTTTTTTGCATTTTGGATTGCATCATCTTGATTGCTTATCAATCGGTTAAAATAGCTAATATTCTTTTTATACTTTTCTCCAAGTAACTTTGATAATTCCTCTTCGAGTTCCTCTGTATTTGATATAAACTTAGTAGTATATTTATAATGTAATAAATACCAAAGTTCAAAACATCTTGATAAAGTCCGTATAATGGTGTAAAAAGAAAAAACAAAAAAAGAAATGAGCCAAGTGCTCATCCTCGGTTATAATAAAGTTACCATACAATACCTAA
>JASUSA010000018.1 GCA_030446305.1 Clostridiales bacterium
TTTACCGCATCCTGTACGGCGTTCGCATCTTCACGATAATTCATCAAATGCGTACGTACCTCATCTATTAACCTCTGTTCGATTTTCAAAATAAGCTCCTCATCATCCGTATCCATTTTTCAATGTTATATCTCTATAAACAAGCGCATGAATATGCGCCCATGACCATTAACCGGCAAACGCCGACCCGAATCTAAATTTAAAGTGCAATAACTTCTAAAAAGCGTTCTTTATCCCGTTCATACATTTCCGACAGCCAACGCTTTACGGAACCATTTTCATTCGCTATGGAGCGAAGCATCATCAGCGGCCTTGCTTCAGCCGGTGTTAAAACCATTAGGGCATCGTTCAGCATCATATCCTTCACTTCTTTAAAGCTAATGCCGTCCACAATTGGATTAATCTGCGACAAGATCGCTTCATTGGCTTTTAATACCCATGCTTCGTTGACAGACTGCGCCATTTCATCATATTTTGTCAGCAACGCCTCATTGTAAAAAATTGCTTTGATCAATGCCGGTACACTGAGATTATAAGGATATGGCATCGCATCTGCCATACGTATTTCCAAGAACCCTTTCAATCGTACATCTGGGAAAACCATGCCCATTAAATGATCAAAATCAGAATCATCCAGCGGATAGTCTTTTAGAAGATCACGCAAAACACGGTCTCCCGTATCATAATAACTGCCATTGCTTTTTAAAACAATTGGCGGCAACGCTAACAGATACGCAGCGTAATCCTCAAAACCAAATTGCGGGTCAAAACTGCCTTTAACAAATTTTGACCGATTGATATCCGTCTGCTGCCAAATGCAAACACGACAATTTTCCTGTTCATAGCGTTTGCCTTCGAAAATCGGCGTCGCATCAAATATACTCGCCATAATTGGCGACAGCATCTGGGCAACGCGATTTTTTTTATGGTAATCCATTTCATCTTTATAGTCAATTGATACTTGCGTCGATGCCGTTCCCTTCATCATGTTGTGACAATAGTTGCCACGATCTTTGAAATAATCGTACATCAAATGATAACGTTGTTTTGGCAAAAGCGTCAGTTCATTTATTTTGGTCGCCGGATGATAGCCAATCGACACGAGTCGCTGAGATGGCTGAATCATTCGCTTCAGTTCATCGACAACTTCAAGATAAGCCGTCTCAATTGCTTCAAGCGTATCATACGCCTTTAAACTAATTTCAATCTGCCCGCCCGGTTCCAACGTCAACGTGTGCCCGTTGCGCTTTAGTCCCAGAATATGCCCTTTTTCAGCTAGTAAAACATCCCATCCATTTGCACTCAAAGCCTTAAAAAGCGCCTCTTGCCCATGCGTTTCATCATAAGCATAACTTCTCAGTGTTTTTGAATCCACTAAAAAGTGCTCAAATTCAACGCCTAAAAGCGATGGCTCTGATACGGCGTGCTGTTTAAAAATGGCTGCCATTTTTTTGATAAACGCCGCTTCAGTATATCGTTTTGCGTCCATTAGGATGCCTCCATTTCTTTCGTCTTACTAAATATTATACGGTTATTCCCGATCGCTGTAAAGTTTATGCCTTCTGGGTTTATTAATGAAATGATAACAATAAAAGAATTTTTTGTAAACGCTTAACAGCAGCTTGGTCTATTGGCGTTAACAACATATGGACTATTTGTGTTCACATCACATTGTATATGCCTAAAATCGTCGCTTCATACATTGTTCTGCCGCCCTTTAAATCGCCTGCTTAGAATCAAAAAAACCTATCCAAATGATAGGCCTTCCTAAAATGCATTCCTAAGCAACAAGATCATTGTGCATTTTTACAATATGCAGCAGGTCTTCTGCTTCGTTGAGAACATAGTTTGGCGCTGTTTGAAGCTGAGCCGTATCTAAAACAGACCAGCCGACAAAAGCGCTGATAACGCCCGCACGTGCCGCCGCCAAAATGTCATTCTCAGTATCCCCGACAAAAATGACTTCTTCCGGCCGAAGTGCCATCGCCTCAAGTACACGCATGAGTCCTTCCGGATGCGGTTTTGTCTCTGCAACGTCATTTCGCGTGATCTGATGTGAAAAATAGTTTCCAATGCCGAGATGGTTCAAGCCGAGTGTCAGAACCTCACGCGAGTTATTCGTAACGATACCCATTTCGATGCCCATATTGTTTAAGTGATTTAAAAGCATCGGCACTCCCGGAAAAACTTTCGCTTTGGTATTGTGATTATGTTTGTACCAAATTTGAAACTGTGCCTCCATCACCGCTACTTTATCCGGGTGGATTGCAGAGAGTTGGTCAAACAATGATTTTCCGGACAATCCTTTCAAAACGGCTGTCGGTAATTTTTCACCGCGATAGCGCGTCGCCAAATATTGGAGTCCTTCAAAAATTAAATCATTGGTATTAATCAGTGTACCATCAAAATCAAAAATTGCTGCCTTAATCATATTTTAACCTCCTTATGCAAGGTTTGAGCTGCTGTATCCTGTTAAAAGATCACTTATTTCAACCCTCTTGCTGTGGGACTTCGCAATTATATGATCTTATTTTAGCAAGTCAATTTAAAATTTGAATTAAGACAGCGTTTACTTTCTATGAATTTTTGGTTAATCCTTTTTCGTCATGCGTAAATAGCCTTCAAAGTATTCAATGGTTACACGATAATCTTCGCTTGCCTTATCAACCGCTTCAGGTGTAAAACCGTCTGCTTTATGCGCTTCATCTGTAGACTGATAACCGTTAACATTGTAAAGAATCCATTTGATCTCGTATGAAGAATCACCTAAGACAATCACGCGTTCATCTTCAAAATTTTCCGTCTGAACCATCAACTGCATCCATGTCAGCAAGTCAAGATGCTCAGCGATCGTGCCGTCACTGCTTTTAAAAATAAGGTCAATAGAATCTTGCGTTTCATTCTTATTTAGACTGACGCCAATGTCTTTTAGTTCGAGATTCAATGGGTCATATGATGTCACCTTTAAAAGATAATCAGCACCATCCAGCGCAACCAGCGACATCAGTGGTTCATTATAATGGCTAAAATACATTTCCTTATCCGGAACCCGATAGCGATATGTTTTCAGTTCTATTCCCGTTCTCTCCTCAAGCGCCTCAGCCGTCTCATCTTCTGCAGCAAAATAAATACTGTCGACACCATAGGCATCTGCCAGATAGGTCGCCGTTAAGCTAATCTCATTTTGTGACGCGGCATCGAGATTCTTCACATTTACATCGCCATTTGTATCCAGTGCATCCAACACCTCAATTTTAATTTTAAGTCTTTCATTTTGCAGTCGCCTTGCCAGAGAATCACCGGAAATTGGCCCCATAAATGCCAGCAGCGTCATCAGAACTGCTATAATGCCAAGCGGCACATTGGCGCGTTCTCGTCTTAAAAAAATCAATAGGACTGCAATGACTTCAAACAGACCGGCAACCACCAACAAATACCTGGAAAGTGTTAAACCATAAAGGTCAATACGCATCCATGCCGCTACAAACAGCATGCCAAGTGGTGCGATCATACCAATTGGATAATATTTCGTTACTTTTGCCAGCCACTGCTGCTCTGACCGACTCTCGTTGAGGAAAAAAAGCGTCACAACGCTAATAAGACCATACCAGACCACAAGGTTGCCAATCATCCCTTCGGGAAATGTCTGCGTTAAAAGCATTTTGACAAAATAGGCGTGAAGAATAACCGTATAGATCATTAACAGCGGTAGGACAATCCATGTAAACAGCCGTTCAAACAACATCGCATAAGGCAATTCACGCTGTTCGCGTCTTGGTAAATTTCCCAGAAAGTGCATCGGTCCAAAGATCCCAAAAGAGATCATCATCAAATCCATATAGATAACTTCAGGCAGCTGAAGTTCGAATAAAACGTTCACTGTAAAATAAACTGCACTCGACCCGGCAAATAAAATCAACGCATATAGCAGCGTCAAAAAAAATTTAGAGATATTGTAAAACAAATACTGCGAAAATGACTCAGACCGTTTCAGGTAGGGCACAATGAAAAACATGCCGTACAAAGCTGCCGATAGTGCTGTGTATTGCCGCATAAAGACATCATCTGGATTTAGCGGTATTAGGTAACCATAAACCGCCACAAAAAAAACCGCGACAGCGACATCAAGCCACTTGTGAAAAGCAAATTGCTCTTCGAGCATTTTCATAACGCCTGAGAGCGGAACGCCAATGGCCAGCGCCATCATTACTTTGTCTATGTATGGTGCTTTTTCTGAAGCATGGCTAAAATAAATGGCGACAACCACAAAAGCAACTGCAAAACCAATTGTCATGGGAAAACGTTTATACCCTTTCGCCAAGTTAGCTTTAAAGAAATGAAACCATTGTCTGATCTTTGACATTTATGCCCTCCTCACCATATACTTGACCCCTGCGCCTTTAGTGCTAGAATATAAAGTGAACACTTAAAGGAGGCGCCTCACAATGTTAGAAATGTTTATTAAATCCATTAAATTGGACGATGCCGGTAGAATCGTCATCGTCATTCAAGATCACCTCTCAGAATATTTTGTTAAAGAAGATTCAAAGAAGATGCTGAAAGACATGGCCGTAAAGACGTTGGGCGACGATTTTATCAAACTCGAAATGTCCAAAGTTTCTGCACGTGTCACCGTGCGTGAAGGCCAGTCAGAAGTATGCAAGGCACGCATTCAGGAAGAGCTCACCAAAGGCATTGAAATGGCCATGCAGTTTATGTCGCAAATGCAAGATGGTCAAGAAAGCGCTGAATAGTCGCTCAACTTTGCAGCTTCATGCCAAACCGACAATCACAAAAATGCCTATGAACGAGAGGATCAACTATAAAACGGTGCTGAATCAGCACCGTTTTTATCGAATCATATCCCCGCCATGTTTTGAACGAGATTTTTAATGGCATTCGCCCAGTTCTGATCCGTTGCATACCTTTTATTCACTGCATCAATTGATGCACCGTTGTAATATTTCCCGCCTGGTGTCAAATAAGCTGTTTTTAAATACTGTGCCACAGAATCAATGCCGTCTTCAAACGTGCCAAAAGTTTTGGCACTGCTGAACGGCGATGCGTCATACGCCTGAAAACCAAAGAGATTTTGTTTTGACTGTGCAATACGGCTGCTGCCAAAGGCAGATTCATGTGCAGCCAATCCCGTTAAAAACAAAGCGTTTACACCATATTTTGTTTCTGCATCCACAAAAGCCTGACCTAACCCGGCCATATCGGTTCCCTCAAGCGCTTGATTAATCATTGCCGCCGAGGCGCCACTCACTTTCGTAAGATCATTGAAATCCACCGTCGCTGCAGATGATGAAATGCTTTGGCTGTTTACTGCGGCCGCCGACGGCTGGCTTACATTTAATTTGTCCTGGAGGATTGACTGAAATCGCGCCTTTGTATCATAATAGGACTGGCTGGGCGCTGGCGCCTTTGCAGACGTATTAAAATTAATCTTAAAACTCATTTCATCACACCTTTTCGGTAAAATCTACTGAAAATTCAGCGTATATGACATTTCTGCCACTTTTGAAATTGTTTGATAAACACTGCAGTATTCGGTTGCCAACTGTAAAGCTTGATCGAATCCCTTTTCTTTACTTGCACCGGTAATCGTTACTGCGACATTGACCGTTTCGAGGGTTGTTGGCACGGTTGACCGTTTAACGCCGTCAATACTGATGGCCGCTTCTTCAAATGTCAGCCGCTTTTTGTTGACGATATCTAAAAAAGTGGCATAAAGACATGCACCCAGTGCACCGAGCAACATGTCATACGGTGCGAGTGTTCCTTCAACAGCGCCAATTGCCGCCGTTGTATTCGGTGCTGTTAAAGTTCCTGAAAATGTTTGGCTGAAATTTAAAGCTACATGTTTTTGTTCCATATTCCAATCTCCTAACGTTCAAGCTGTCTCTATTCTTGCTTTTATTCTACCACAATCTCATACAGTTTCATATGAATATACTTGCATGTTTTAAAAGCGCGTGATATACTCATATAAACCCCCTATGCAGGGGGTATCCCAATCAGCAGCTTTCTATAATTTTCTTAATATGAGCAGGTAATATTTCTTACCTCCACCTCATCGTGTCCCTGTGACATGTTTCTCAAAACGAGAATGCCGTTCTTGTTTTGAGATTTTTTTTGTTCTTTTTAAAACGAAAAACCGGTATGCCAAACCCATAAACGGCGCTTGGCATACCGGCTTAGCCTCATGTCTTTGATACACTGTCATTTATTAAAACGCTTTTCACCACTTTGTAGAACGCTGACTCACGGATCATCAAAGCGTTGCTTTTATGAGGGCATGTGCATGCCACCCTCAGCGGTTTGCCAAAGCTGCTGTTCAACAAAATTCACATCCGGCAAATCGATGTCAAAGATTAATTTGACAACGGCTTCGATATTCTCAACCGGATAAAACGTCAGCGCTTCAACCACTTCTTTTGGCACATCGGTTAGGTCTTTTTCGTTTTCTTTCGGTATAATAACACGCTTAACACCTGCACGATGCGCTGCGATAATTTTTTCTTTGATCCCGCCCACCGGCATTACCGAACCTCTCAGTGTGACTTCACCTGTCATGGCAAAGTCAGAAGGAACTTTTCTGCCGAGTACCAATGATGAAATGGCCGTAAATAGTGCAACACCCGCAGAAGGACCATCTTTAGGCACTGCGCCTGAAGGGACGTGAATGTGCAAGTCACGTTTGCCAAATTCAAATCCTGCGGTTTGAACAGCCAGTCTGGATTTGACAAGACTAAGCGAAATTCTCGCCGATTCCTTCATGACGTCGCCAAGTTTACCTGTTAAGATCAGCTGACCGCCGCCCGGCATAAACGAACCTTCGATAAAGAGAATTTCGCCACCTACCGGTGTCCATGCAAGACCGGTGACAACACCCGGCACATTTTCCTTGCCAATCACATCATGTCTGGCAATTGGATGCCCTAAGAGTGTTTCCAAATCCGCTGCCTGCACTTGGTAAGGAAGTTCAACGGCATGCAAAACAATTTTTTCAGATGCCGCACGTGCAAGACTTGCAATCTGACGCTTCAAATTCCGCACACCTGCTTCACGCGTATAGACATCGATGACTTGTTTCAACGCCTCATCTGTAATCTCAAGTTCATGTCGAGTTAAGCCATGATCTTCCAAAACCTCTGGAATAAGGTGATTTTTGGCAATGTGAAACTTTTCATTATTCGTATAGCTCGAAACCTCGATGACTTCCATCCTATCGAGGAGCGGCCCCGGAATCCCTCTAAGCGAGTTAGCCGTCGCAATAAAGAAAACATCTGAGAGATCGTACGGCACTTCAAGGTAGTGATCTTGGAACGTGCTGTTTTGCTCTGGATCCAGCACTTCCAGCAGTGCACTGGCGGGATCACCGCTGTTTGCCACTTGCAGCTTGTCAATTTCGTCTAAGACGAATATCGGGTTTGTCTGTTTTGCTTTTTTCATACCTTGAATTATGCGTCCGGGAAGCGCCGCTACATAGGTACGACGATGCCCTCTTACTTCGGCTTCATCGCGAACACCGCCAAGGCTCATTCTTACATAAGGCCTGCCAAGCGCTTCGGCAATACTCTTGCCGAGACTCGTTTTGCCGGTTCCCGGAGGTCCGACGAGCAGTAAAATGCTGCCTTGTTTTTCTTTTTTCAGTTTCAGCACAGCCAAATGCTGAATAATGCGATCCTTAACTTCTTTAAGGCCATAATGCTGGGATTCCAATAATTCACGTGCATTTTCTATGTCGATCTCCGGTGCTTTGAATTTACCCCAAGGCAAATTGACCAAAAGGTCGAGATAATTAATCACGACATTGCGCTCGGCGCTTTGCGGTGAGAGACCATCCAGTTTTGCCACTTCATCCAGTGCAATTTTCTGAACGTCTTCCGGCATGGTGCTATTTTCAATCATCTCTCGATAATCTTTTTTATTGCTGCTCGGTGCATCCTCATTAAGTTCTTCCTGAATCGCACGCAATTGTTCTCTCAAAAATGCCTTGCGATAATTTTTATTGGCTTCTGTTGAGAATTTGTCTGCCATTTCTTTTTGGAATGCAAATAACTCTTTCTGTTTCATCAGCGCGTCAATGAGTTTCAACCCTTTTTCGCTATGAGAATGCGTATCAAAAATTTGATACTTTTCATCCATTGTCAAATTCATATACTGCAGCAGAACGCCTGCAAGCAATTCGATGTCATTGATTTCTTCAATGTACTGAAGGAACGGCTCAGATCCTTTGAAATAAATGCTTATATCTTTTACCAAGCCTTTAATGTGTTTCAGCAGTTCGGCTAGTGGTGCTCCCTCTAAATCATTTGCATCTGGCGAAATACTGTATTCTGCGAAAAGTTCTCCCGCTTCTTCATAAAAACGATCGACGCGAACTTTTTCAAGTGCCTTAATATTGAGTACATAAAAATCATTTTCATACCGAATGTTTTTAACTTCCATTAAAACGCCTGATTTATAAAAATCTTTTATTTCATAGGATTGTGATTCCTTTGCAGTTTTGACCGAAATGCCAAGTGCCATCATCTGGTCTTCCACGAGGCGCTGCTCCAAATTGTGCCCAGCCTCGCGTTTAATTTTAATGGTAATTTCATTGCCTTTAAAAAGTACAATGTCTGAAATGCCAAGTACATTTAAAATACGTTTTTCCTGATCGCCATTCATGGTCCATACCTCCTCATTTATTATCTAAGGAAATTGCATACGATCCTTAGGTCTAATCCTTCACTTAATATACTGAATTCCCATCTTGCAAAGAACACACACATTATTGTAAAGGATCAAAATTTGAATGATACAATTTCTCCAGTAGAATGCTTCAACTGCCTTATCTCTGTATGATTACTTTTCTGTATGATGACTTTATTTAACGGCATGCATTACTTTTTTTTAAGACCCTCAAGTGCTTCAATGAGTTTTTGGACTGCCTCTTCATCCAGCACCAAAGTGATCTTTTCTGCTAAGCGCATGACGCTAAGCTGTTCCATATGCGCCAGCTGTTCACCTTTATCCGTAAGCTCTATATAATATTTCCTGCCATCGGTCTGACATTGACGTTTGTGTACCAAGTCACATTTTTGTAGTTTTTTAATACTTTCCGTAACAGTGGGCTTACTAAGATTTAAGGATTCTGAAAGTTCACTGATTGTCGTTTCGTGCATCTGATCGACATATTTCAAATAGTTGAGTTGCGTCATTGTAATTTGGCCAGCATCCAAGTCGTTGAAAATCTGAAAGGTGCACTCTCCTTTTAGCGTTAACAAACGTTCTAATGCTTCTCTCAATGCTTCCTCCACAACTGCCTCCTCAATTTAGTTAGTTTCATACTAACAAACTATCATAATTGAGAACGAATATCTACTAACATTCTTTGAATGATTTGTTACAAAACTATTAACATAAAGTGTTCTCAATTGAAAACATTTTTTTATGCCGCTTTTTAATGCTTCTTACAAAAAAATTTATTTATTTTTTAAGATTCGAAGACAGCACAAACAAAAATGGCATATAATAAAATAAACACTGTTAACGGTCACAGTCTTAATAATGCTTTGACTGTTAACGGTCACAACCTAATATCCTTAACAATTTAACTAAAATCAAAATAAAGAAGGTCATTAGAATGTCTACCGACAAAAAAACGACGATCCGCGAAGTAGCGCGTTTTGCAAATGTTTCAATTGGAACCGTAGACCGCGTGCTGAACAATCGCGGCAATGTGAGTCTTGAGAAAGAAAAGGCCGTCAAAGAAGCCGTTATAAAACTGCAGTATGAGCCTAACCGCGTAGCACAATCATTGGCCAAACAGAGGCGAAAAGTTAAAATCGGTATTACCTTTCCAGATGTTGAGCGCTATTTTTGGGATAAAGTGAAAGATGGCATTGACCGTGCTGAAAAAGAGCTACAGCCGCTGGGTGTCGAATTCATCGTACACACCACTTCCAGTTATAATATTGACGAACAGGTTCATGCACTC
Source organism: Clostridiales bacterium (assembly GCA_030446305.1). Taxonomy (GTDB): domain Bacteria; phylum Bacillota; class Clostridia; order Peptostreptococcales; family Acidaminobacteraceae; genus Fusibacter. Next base: position 9,992 of record JASUSA010000018.1, read on the forward strand.
GAATCCCTTAAAAATCAAGGTGTACACGGTATTTGCATGGTACCGCATCACTTTCAAAAACTCGACAGCACCATTAACGCATATGAAGCAGCAGGCATTCCAATTATTACATTTATCAGTGATAGCCCTGAGAGTCATCGCCTCGCCTATATGGGCGTAGACGACGTGAAAAGCGGTGAAACTGCCGCAAAGCTCATGGGACTATATCTTAAGGGCAAAGGAAAAATACTTATTTTTGCCATTCATCGTGAGGTTCTCTGTATCGACGAACGCATCAAGGGTTTTCTTCACAAACTCCATACAGAGTTCCCTGAAATCGAAGTCATGAATGTCTACGACGTCAGCGGCGGCAATCATCTTTACGATTATGAAAACTATCAGGACGATGTCCAGCACTTAACAGAGCGGCTTTTATTGGAATACGAAGATCTTCAAGGCATTTACGTTACCAACAGTTTGACCAATTACGTCGGCAGAGCAGCACTTTCCCTAGGCTTTCAAGATAAGCTGGCAATTATCGGACACGAGACAACGGAGGATACCCGTCATCTTATGGCGACCAATACCATTGATGCCCTCGTCTGCCAAACACCGGATATTGAAGTCTATTATGCCGCAAAACAAATGTACGAATATATAACTGATCCAACAAAACCGCTTAATCTGAAATTTAAGCGCCGCAGTACGATTTTAATCAACGAATTGCTATAGATCATCGGTCAAATGAAGACATACCCACGGCACTTTTGTGGCATTGGTTGTTTTTCTTCAAACTGTGACCGTACACAGTGCTCAAAACGCATCATTTCCATTGTGAAATGATGTGTTGAGATAAATTTTTACGTAAAACAGAGGGAGGTTTTATGAAAACTCATGAGGTAGTAGTGGTAAGCGCCTGTCGTACAGCTATTGGCAAGTTTATGGGAAGCTTAAAAGATGTTTCTGCCAGACAACTCGCAATGACAGTCGGCAAAGAAGCGATTACACGCGCGGGTATTGAAGCCGATATGGTTGATGAAATCTGCATGGGGCAACTCTATACGGGCATGCAGGGATCACTGCCTGCAAGACAGGTTGCGATGCGCATTGGCATGCCGCATCGAAGTAATGCCGTCAGCGTTAACCAAAACTGTACTTCCGGCATGCGTGCACTTGAAATCGCATGTCACAACATCATGCTCGGCAAGACTGAGATCGGTCTCGTCGTCGGTGTTGAAAGCATGACTAACGCACCTTATTTATTGCCAAAAGGACGTTCAGGCTATCGTATGGGCCCCGGCTCAATTGAAGATTCAATGCTTCACGATGGTCTATATGACGAACTTTCTGAAGGCCACATGGCAATGACAGCAGAAAATGTCGCAGAAAAATATAATATTTCTAGAGAAGCCTGTGATGAACTCGCCGTTTTAAGCCACAAACGCGCGACACAGGCAATTGAAGAAGGCCGTTTCAAACGTGAAATTGTTCCGGTAGAATTAAAATCGCGAAAAGGCATCAAACTATTTGATACCGACGAGCACGTCATCACTGACGCTACAATGGAAAGTGTCGGCGCACTTAAGACAATCTTTAAAAAAGACGGTGTCGTTACAGCGGCAAACGCTTCTGGGATCAATGACGGCGCAGCTGCTGTTATTATCATGTCAAAAGAAAAAGCTGAATCACTTGGCATCAAGCCGCTTATGAAACTCATCAACATCTGTGGTGAAGGCGTTGATCCAAAATACATGGGAATCGGCCCTGCCTATGCCATTCCTAAATGCTTAAAACAAGCAGATATGAAATTTGAAGACGTCGATTACTGGGAAATCAATGAAGCCTTCGCCGCACAAGTCCTCGGCGTTGAAAAAGCCATCAAGGAAGACGCGGGAATCGAACTCGATTTTGATAAAATCAATCACAATGGCTCTGGTATTTCTCTTGGTCACCCAGTGGGCTGTACAGGCCTTCGCATTATCGTTTCACTCTATTATGAAATGGAACGAACCGGTGCAAAAGTCGGCGGCGCATCGCTTTGCGTTGGCGGCGGTCCATCTATGGCATCACTTTGGACAACAGAAATCTAATCGCTCAGCACTTAAATCATTAAATGGAAACAATTACACAGCAAGTCGATTGCCCTTGTAATTGTCATCATCGCAACAGCAATAACATTAAATGACGATTGGTAGCGTATTTAATGAAAAAAGGCTGTTTCAACGCATTTAGTTCCTTTGCGGTGAAACAGCCATTTTTATTGTCTATTTTTAGTTGTCTCATAAAACATTTCAGGAAATCACATCATTACCTTTCATTGATTTTTCACGACAACAGGTCAAACTTTCGTATGTTGCGGCATTTAAATTTTTAGATCCACTTCGTGGATAACGCCCGCTTTGCCATCTTCGCTTAAATAAATACTGCTTCGCTTAATGGCACCTGTCAATTCCCACGCTTCCTTAACCTGATAATTGCCGTCTACTGCGCCCAAATAGATAGCGCCTACACCCGTCTCGCTTAAAGCCAACATTTCAGAGCTGCCGTCTTCGTTATACTGCAAAACTTTTAAATTTTTATAGATGTAATCCCCTTCGTCGATCCAGCCGTTATGATCCATGTCATAGGCCGAGAGCTCTGAAAAACCACTGCCTGATTTTGGCCCAAACAATTCACTGCCGTCATCAATACGGCCATTGGCATTCTTATCAAGCGCGAGAAAACCGCTCCCTGACGCCAGTCCTTTAATGGTATCTTTTTGCCCGTCGAGATCAATATCCATTTCGACGTCAAAATGATTAAACGCGATCCCCTTTCCGTCAAAATTGATGACGAGCGGATCTTTCACTTCCTGTGTAAAATCAAGCCTTGCCGAATTTGATTCATAAAAGGCCCTGCTCATGTTTAGCTGATAATCGAATGAGATTTCCTTTCCGTCCTCAGTTCGAACGATACCGTTTGAACGGTATTGAAATGTCTCTTCCTCAGCGTAGGATCTGTCAAAAGAAATCGAAACATTCTGTTTCCGAATTTTACCGCCAGTGGCAAATGTAGAGGCTGCAAGTACATTATCCGGCCCAAAGCTCACACCTCTTTTTTTCGGAATCTTGACGACCATCCTAAATTTAAAAGGCTTGCCGGTTATAACGGAAAGGACGTGTTCCAAAAGTTTGATCTTAACCTGATCTTCTTCTGAGAGTTCAAAACTTTTGTCGTCTTCAACGTTTTCACTTTTGGCAAGCCCAATAGGGCTCAGGTTAATGACTGGATCTTCCAGCATTTCTTCCACCTGAACCGTCAGCTTTTCGCTTGCGCTTCGCGTAAGGCTCGTTTGAACCTCCTGCTGAATCGCATAACCACTGATTTTCATTTTTTACCTCCTTGTGTCAATGCATAGCTTCCTTGCTATTTGAGACAATTGCCCAATAATATGTACAAACTATTTATCGGCACAATTGAGGCAAAACTTTATGAATTTTCTGAATACTTTCCGGTTAATCTTTATGTCACGTAATCATCGACGTCATTTCATTGGCCCATTTAACCGCCTCAAGGTAATCCGTCATCAGTGCATAAGTGGGGATATTTATTTTTTTTGCCTCTGTCGCTGCTGTATCAAAGTCAGCTTGTTCATAGGCAAGCATCAATGCATAAATCGGGTATAGCGGCCCTGAATGATCGCACAGTGCCAGCTTAATGTTTTTCGGAAGTGCGATGTCGACAAGCGCATCTGCCATCGGTTGGTTGAGCATTGCATCTATTGTACTAAAAAGTCCCATCATTGAAATTTCGTGTTTAACGCGTTTAAGATTTGAATGTACGCCAATAGATTCTGCAAATTTGGAACGAACAAGTGAAAGGGTTGTCAGTTCTTTCGGTTTGTCTGAACCAAGATCCTGCACCATTAAGATACTGACCCAGCGTTCGATTTCACGAAGTCCCATGTAAGTCAATGCGCGTTTAATCGAATACACGAGATCATCGCCCGAGCGCGATTTAATAACGCGCATCAGCCGATATGCCAAGTTTACATCTTTCTCAATAATCTCAGCCATTACCTGATACGAGGGTTCTTCCTGTTTAAGTTCATTGAGTATATTTAAATACTGTGACTTTGAATTGAGCTTTGAAGCCGATTTTTTCATAACCACGGGTTTACTGAAAAAATATCCCTGAAACAGGGTAAACCCCATCGCCTTCGCTTTATCAAAGACTTCTTCCGTTTCGATTTTTTCTGCCAGTAAAATTTTTTTTTGCATAAGCGCTGCCACGACTTGGGTGCGAATCGTATCCAGCGGCGTTAAAAGCAAATCAAATTTGATAATGTCCGCATAGGGGACGAGTGGATACGTTGCAAAATCCTCGACAAAGTCATCCAGTGCAATACGATATCCCTTTGATTTCAAGAATTTAATCCGCTCAATCAGCGCTTCATCTACAATGACATCTTCAAGCACTTCAATGACCATCTCATCTGTGGCAATGAAATCCGGAAGGTCTTCATGCAAAAAGTGTGCATCAAAATTAATAAACGCCTTTTTTCTGTTGGTGATTTCCTCTATGCCAGCTTCATAGAGACTTGCCAACACACCAGCTGTTGCCCTTGTCGCATCTGTACCGTCAAACACTCGCGTTGTTTCATCTGATCGATAGAGCAGCTCATAGCCGTATACGTCCAAATTAGTTTTAAAAATTGGTTGCCTTGCAATATACATACGCATTCCCCTTTATCTAATAACACGCCTTTATATGTATACCTGCTGAACGCTATTTCATGCAGTCTCATTGTGAATGATTTGTAAACATTACAATCTGTCTAAAATCACCCTATCCATTCTGTGTATCATTGTGTCTCTGCTTCAGCGGGCTCTGGATTTTCGCTTTGGAAACTGGAGTTCAATGATCAAAATTGCAGCAAAAATTAATGCACAGCCAAAAATCATATGTGATGTCATCACTTCGTCAAGCATCAGAATCCCAAAAATAGCTGCAAAGATGGATTCAAGCGACAGCAGCATGGACGCATGTGATGGCGGCGTATGACGCTGAGCAACCGTTTGAAGTGTAAAACACAGACAAGTTGAAAAAGCACCTAAATAGAACACTGCACGCCATGCCTGCCATGAGAGTTCCCGAGGCAGGGGTTCCATAAACAGTGCAGCAATCACAAAGAGCACAGAAGCAACGAGCATTTGTAAATAGGACAGCTTTAACGAGGACATCCCTTTGCCAAAAGCATCAATGGCAATAATGTGAAGGGCAAAAAACACGGCACAAATCAGTGTCAGCGTATCACCTGCATTCAAAGAGAGCGCCCCTTGATAACTGACCAGGCCTATGCCAACAAAGGTTAATGCACTTCCTAAAAAAACTTTTTTCTTTGGCATTTTCCGGCTGATTCCCCAATGAATCAGTGGCACCATTATGACATACGTCGCCGTTAAAAAGCCTTGTTTTGAAGCCGTCGTATACTGCAATCCAACCGTTTGAAAGGCAAATCCAAGAAAGAGAAAAAAACCGACAATGCCTCCCTTTAGCCATTCAGAACGTGTAATACTGCCAATTTTGCGATGAAAAAATATTGAAAAAATAATCGTAGCAATGATAAATCGAAGCGCTGCCAATACCATTGGCGTCAATGCATTGAGACCATCCTTAACGGCAATAAAACCCCCGCCCCAAAGCGCCGCTACCAGCAACAGCGCTGCATCAGAAAAAAGTGTTAAGTGCTTTTCTTTCATGTATCCCTCATTCTCTATATCGCGCATCGCCATACGCTGCTGCGACTGCGCCTAAAAGAAACCGGTTTCACAATATATCTCGCCTGTGAATACCGGCTTTCTGCTACCTACTCTGTTACCGAATGCTGTTATCATCGGTTACTTCTATTTTACTGTTCTTCGTCAAAATAATCAATATGCCGAAGCCCTGCGTTTCCCCTCATGCAATAAAAAAGCGTACACTGCGTCAATCGTTGGGGGAATGACGCCGTACGCTCTATCCATTTGATTCTGCTCTGCGCGCTTAGATCATTTCGATCTTTAAATTCTCAAAAACTTGAACCGCACTGCCGGATGTCTTCTCTTTAGCTTCACTTGCATAGCGGTCAAGTGCTTTTAAATCCTTTGGACCATGATGCATGGTAACAGGTCCCTTGATACAGCCGCCTTTACAAGCCATGCCTTCGATGAAATCAGCTTTTAGCCTGCCAAATTTTAAAAGTTTCAACGCTTTGTCACAGGCTGCAATGCCATCACAGGCTTCCACGACAACATCTGAAATACCCTTTTCATTCAAGTGCCCAACGACTGCACCACTTACGCCGCCGCTCGCCGCAAATTTTCTGCCGTAATAAGAAGCATTGTCAAGCGGCGCGCCTTCCAATGTCTCAAGATCAATATCACGGGAATCAATAAGCGCAGCCAGTTCCTCAAATGTCAGGACAAAATCTGTATCGGTCGTTTTGTTTTTTTCCTTTTTCTTTGCAATGCACGGTCCGACGAAAACCACTTTAGCCATTGGGTCCGTCGCTTTAATCAGGCGTGCCGTGGCGATCATTGGTGATACAGTCTTTGAAACATGCGGCAACAATTCCGGATACTGCTGCTCAACATACATTACGAAACTAGGGCAGCAGGAACTGGTCATTGTCTTGCCGAGATTCTTCATCTCCAGTAATTCTTCCGCCTCATGAAGCGTTACAATATCTGCACCCAATGCAACCTCAACGACATCCTTAAATCCCAAGCACTTCAGTCCTTGAACCACTTGGCCAAGGCTGGCATACTCAAACTGCGTTGACACAGCAGGCGCCAGCATTGCATAAACATTGGTATGTTGATCATTTAGGCATCGAATAACTTCTGTAATCTCTGACTTGTCCTGTATCGCGCCAAATGGGCATTGATAGACACATGAACCGCAAGAAATGCACTTGTCGTGATCAATCACCGCTTTTTTACGATGGTCAATCATAATGGCATCTGTTGGACAATCCCGCCTGCACGGTCTCATCACATCGGCAATTGCATTATAGGGACAGCTTTCTTTGCACCTTCCGCACTCTACACATTTTTCCTGATCAATATGTGCTTTGCCATTTTCAATGCTAATGGCACCCACAGGGCAGCTGCCCTGGCAACGGTGCGCGAGACAGCCGCGGCACGCTTCCGTTACATAATAGCGATCTACCGGGCATTTATCACAAGCGGGTTCTATCACTTCAATAACATTCGGCACATAGGGATTCCCGCCGATTGCCAGCTTGACACGTTCGGCAGTCACGGCGCGCTCATGATATACACAGCATCTGAAACGCGCTTCAGGGCCGGGATTTACCAGTACGGGTATTTCAGAAAGCTTTGATTCAAGTGTGCCTTCAAACGCGTAACGCGCTACCATTTTTAATACTTCACTTTTTACCATTTGAACTTGGTTTTCATATTTTCTCATGTTTTTCCTCTAAATATATGCACTTAAGGCCATCGCCTTTTATTATGCCTCTCTTTGATTGCTAAAATCACCGTCTATAAAGAGCATTCTTGCTTGTTTCCCCATTGTAGAAAGTTCTTCAATCAGTTCCTTGACAACATTGATTTTGATGCCTAAGTCCTTTGGAAAGTCGGGATTTTGATGTGCCGGGTTAATGGCATGACCTACCCAAAATTCAATATGGGTTGCGTCCTCGATAAAGAGCTTTAACAGTCTGGTCACACCGTCTTTTTTGCTGAGATCCGGCTCTTCACAGGTTCGATTGATCATTTTCAATTTACTCAGTAACATTTTTAACGTCAAAACGCCCTCTGTAACGAGGTCTACACCCTTTATAAAGCCAATTGGCGGAATATTCGGATCACAGTATTCCAGCGTCGTTTCAACTGTCGTATGAAGTTCTCTTGCGACAATGTTGGCGGCGGTGCCACCGCAAACGACATGTTTGCCCATGCTGCACATAAATCGGTCGACGATCGCTTTGTCTTCCCTCGGTGCAATAGGCGGTCCCGCAAGGACATTGACATACTGCGGTTCTCTAATCATCACGGTCACGGCCGTCGTATCGTCCCCCGGTGACTGGTCATACAGCTTATTGCAGGTATCAATCAGTCTTCGGTTGAGATATTCCGACGAATGGTGCAGCTGTTCTTCCAAATATGCTGCTACGTGGGACCACTCCCAACCGTGGTTTAAAAGGACGCCGACACCGGCGTGAATGACGCCGTCACTGCAAAGCACCAGCGTATCGCCCACTTCAAGCTTCATCTGTGATCGCTTAAGTTTTTTCCCCGATAAGATAATCTCTGTTTTTTCAAGTGCAACCAATTGCTGCTTGCGCATAAAGAAAATTGGGGGATTGTCAAATTCGATCATTCGACAGTTAAGCTTGCTGTCAATTTCAATAATACTAAAAGTGGCATAGCCGATTTTTCTGACGGAACAAACCGGCAATGTATTGATAATCGTATCAATGGTATCATCGAGTTCTGCCCCGCTTCGCAGCATCGTCATTACGATCTTGGTCGTCAGTGTGGCCAGTATATTCGCTTTGACACCACTGCCCAAACCGTCTGCAAGGACAATAATCGTCCTGTCTTCTGTCTTTAAAATCTCAACTTTGTCACCGCATAATTCCTCGCCGTGTTTGTTGAGCGAATGATGGGCGACATCAATGAAATGGCGCATTACTCGCCTCCGTTAATTAATACCAGCTGCTTAAGCTTGTTGAGACCGACTTTTGTTTCAGCAGTGGTCTCGCCGAGCAGGCTGGCAATTTCCTGAGCGACGCGCATCTGCTTTTCGATGACGGCCTGACAGGTGATCATCGTTTCGCGTTTGACGCGTTCAAGCTCTTCTTTGCTGTGTTCTGCATCTGTAATATCTGTAAATATGCCCACGAGGATGTTGCCTTCTTGAATGCTGACGACATTTGAAAAAAAGGTACGCTCTACCTCTGGGACATAGACTTTTTTACTCATTCGGTAATGATGGTTTTCCGAAATCTCATCAAAGATCGGATCGTCAATGAAGGCCGCTATCGGCCAATACGTTAATTTGATTTTTGAAGCATTGAATATTTCGTTAAATGCGGGATTGACTTCCTGAATGCGCCTTTCGCTGTCCAATATGCAAATCGCATTTGGGCTGTTGTCAAAAATAATGGCTTGCAGGCTTTCTGCCTTATGCCTCAAACGGTCTAAGCACATGTCAATGCTCGAATGACCTTTTACGATGGCAACGGCTTTTTCATAACAGGAAGCGTAACCGCATGCGCCGCAATTGAGCTGATCTTTCTCCGTGTATTTGCCCATTTCCAAAAGCACTTCGGCAATTTGATGCTCATTTACAGCCAAATTGGGGACATCCTTTGCTTTGAAAGTTCTGTTAAAGCATTGGCTGTCTGTTGTTACCGGCAAATATGCAGCTGTTTCTGGACTATGCACAACATAATGCTCCAGTCTGTCTCGCCGTTTGTAGACATTGCCGGATTCTGTCGGCATATCAGGTCCATTGATACAACTGTTGGCGCAAATATTGAGTTCCGCACAGTAACCCTTTAGTTCGCCTTTTGAAAGGGAATCTAAAAAACTGCGGCAGTTTTCAATGCCATCCACATGCATGTATTGATACTGTGGATTAATTCGCGTTTTTAAATCCTTTTTCCACAAGCTGCCGCCGAGTGGGTAGGATTTTCCTCGACGCGTCGTTGGCGTGTCAAAGGGGATCGGCTCACAGGCATCCAGCGTTATATGTGTTTCAGAGAACCAGTGTTCAAGTTCTTTGAAGGTAATAACGGCATCAATGCTGTTCTCAATTTCTAAAGCTTCAGCTTTTTTTGCAAGACATGGTCCAATAAACACGACGACAATATCATCGCCATAACGCGTTTTTAAATCATAGCCATGTGCAAGCATTGGTGAAACAACCGGAATCACATAAGGCAGTACTTCTGGATAATACCGCTGAATGAGATCATTGCTCGACGGGCAGCAACTGGTAATAATGTTGTCAAGTTTGCTTTCATTTATACGCGCCTCATAAAGTTCCGAAATGATTTCGGCCCCTCTTGCTGTTTCTTCAACTTTAAAGAAGCCAAGTGTTCTAAGGGCACTCGCCATCTGACCCGTTTCGTACATCGTAAAAGCGCCGGCAAATGATGGTGCAATAGATGCAACAACGCGTTTTCCTGCCAAAATGGCATTTTTGACATATTGAAGATCGAGCTTGATTGTCAATGCACCATGTGGGCACTGTAATTGGCAAAGACCACATTTGATGCACAGATCGTCAATAATATGCCGACGATTTTTTGTAAAGGCGATGGCCTTTGTCGGACAAACTCTCAAACATTTAAAACATTCATCACATTTTTCCACGTCGAATTCAATGAATTTCATAAAGATTACCCCTTCATGCGTTGGTTTATGATTCCTTCAATTGTTTCAGGTGTCGCCGAAATAATATCCTCCTCATCGATTTGCACAGAGACGGCCTCTGCGCATTTCCCTAAGCAGAAGGATGACTTTAAGTTGATTTGATCCTCCAAACCGTGTTTGGTGATATACGCTTGAAGCGTCTTGATCACATCATAAGAGCCTTTAAGATGACAGGCACTTCCGATACACACTTTGATTTCCATCATGAAATCTCCTCTGTTGTATTGTATACATTATACATTGATTACATCGTTAATATTATCACAATATTAATCGTTTGTAAATTCATTTTCAAATCAAATCCATTATTAAAATATTACATTTTGGTAATATTTTAACCCTCTATATGTCATGCTTTAGCGACAATCCACCCCAAAAACACAAGAGGATTTGCCAATCGCTTCATCATATATTACGCTTTTGTAATATATGCATTTAAGATTCAAACCGGATTTTCAAACGAACACAAAAGCGATTGAGTTGTTCGTTAATATTTTAACATGTTTGTGCAAAAAAAAGAATACATTTTGCATCCTTTTTAAATATTTTCCTGACTCTCCAACATCATTCTGTTCTTCGATTCACTTTTCGCTTTATACAGCATAGAATCCGCTCTGTTTAGAACATCATCGATTTCATCATACGGATAGAAACGGCTCATGCCGCCGCTCACTGTCACTGTGAAGTCTTTAAAATCAGTAATTGCCTGTATTTCTTGCCGCAGACACTCTATTATGAGTTTGCTTTCCGCATGTGAAATATCATTGAGAATAATCACAAATTCATCGCCACCATAACGTCCGACATAGCCGTTTTGCGCAACGATTTCACGCATAATGCCACTAACTTTTTTTAAAACTTGATCGCCGGTTACATGCCCAAACGCATCATTGATTGTCTTAAAATTATCAATATCAATAATGGCAATATGGACTTGATATGTCATTAAATCTAAATGATTTTTTATTTCTTCTAGTTTCTGAAAAACATATCTTCGGTTATAAACGCCCGTTAATTCGTCCGTAACCGTTATATCTGTTAAAATTCGGTTTTTTTCTTCCATTAGGCTACTGTATTCCTGAAGCTGCTGCTCTTCCTTGCGATGCGCATTGGAAAACAGCACAAGGATTGCAATTGTCGTTATCATCGCGACTGGCACTTGGAACAGTGAATCAATCCTAAAGACAATATCCTCTGCATTTGTCTGCGAAATCGTTTCCACATATTCATAATAAAGCAAACCAATGACAATGGCTAGTTCGGAAGCAATAAAGAACAGACGGCTTTTGCCTTCCAGCACCAAGCAGATCAATACGGTAATTAGAAACAGATACGACATGGTGGAATATGAATTTCCACGCGTTAACAGCCAGCCATTGGGTAAAAACAAATAGACGATTTCAAAAAAAATCACATTGCGTACACGATTTGCACTGCCGCCCCTAATTTGATAAGCCAATGCGAGCGCTGTTGATATGAAAAAAATAAACCACTTGTAATTAGCGTCAAATCGGAAACCGATAGCATTGTTGATAATAACGTTAATCACCGATATTACCATCCCAAAGACCAATAAGATCGCAAAGAGTTTATCTTCCAGATTAAACAGCTTCATCTGCCGTTTGATATATTCAAAAAATCTTTTCAATTGTTCCACCTTTATTAAACAGGACTTTTGTATGACCACTATATAGTAGTATTCTACACATTTAAAGACTATAATACCAGCCTCAGAATAAATTTTTACATTAATATGGAAAATCCATTTGCATTTCCATCATCATGGGGCGCTTTCCCCCATTGTCCTTGTAAGATTTATTTTAAATATCCAACTCAGGTGTTGCATTTTTTTTTGAAAAGCATAAAATGGAATGTATGATTTTATCGTGTTAAAGGAGTGTTTTTCATGAATCCGTTCATACGTATCGGTATCGCAATTATTTTTGGGGTCTTGTGCGGCAAAGCCATGAACAAGCTCAAGGTTCCCTCTGTGGCAGGCTATATCATCGCCGGCCTCGTTTTAGGCGTTTCAGGATTTGATCTTTTAAATGCTGATGCCATCAGTCAATTTTCCTCAATCAGTGATTTCGCACTGTGTATCATCGCTTTTAATATCGGTAGTGAACTTGAACTCTCTATTGTAAAAAAGCTCGGCAAATCGATTTTCATTATTGCACTTTGTGAGGCCATGGGCGCCTTCATCTTTGTAACACTGATTTCTTATGCCCTTACACAAAAGCCCGAAGTTGCACTGATTTTAGGATCTGTCTCCGCTGCAACAGCGCCTGCTGCCACTGTTATGGTTTTAAGAGAATACGGTGCTAAGGGGCCGCTTGCCAGCACATTGATGGGCGTTGTTGCCGTAGATGATGCAATATGTCTTATCATCTATGCGATGGCTGCATCTGTTGCCAAAGTCTTTGTCAACCATGATGTCATCACCCTCAACAAAGTACTGTTTTTACCACTGGAGGAAATCGTCGTTTCCATCCTCGTCGGCAGTTTAATGGGTGCCGCATTGACATATCTGCTCAGGTTATCCAAAAAAGATATGGAGATGCTGCCGTTCATCATTGGTGCATTGCTTTTAATGGATGGTATGGCAACCACTTTCCAATTGTCGCCTCTGCTCTCCGCTATGTCGCTCGGTATTGTCGTCGCCAATCTTTCTTCGAAAAAGCACAAGGCCTTTTCGCTGATTGAAAATTTTTCGCCGCCAATCATCGCCGCATTTTTTATTCTGGCAGGGGCACGCTTAAACATTTTTTACATTCCGCAAATCGGGCTGCTGGGCATTGCCTATTTCCTCTTCAGAATTATCGGGAAAGTCTCCGGCGCTTCTCTTGGTGCAACAATTTCCAAAGCGCCAAAAGTTGTTAAGCAATACATTGGCTTCGGCCTACTCTCCCAAGTGGGTGTCGCCGTCGGTCTCGCCATTACCGTCGGTCGCGAATTCCCCGGAACAGACTTGGGCACGCTGGTTGTTACCATACTGCTTGCCACGACAATTGCGACAGAAATTATTGGCCCAATGATGACGAAATATGCCATTACAAAGGCCCATGAAACAAATATTTAGGATGGAGGTTCCCATGAATTACGCATTGTTTCTAATTCTAAACGATCTTTCCAAGCTGGAGGCTATACACAATATTTTTTTTGAAGTTGGCTGCGGCGCCACAACACTTGACAGTATTGGCATGGGTAAAGTGCTTTTAGAAAACAACATCAATATCCCAGTCTTTGCCGGCATCCGAAAACTGGTTGACGGCGACAAGCCATACAACAAAACGATTATCAGTGTTATTCGCGACGAACAAAAGCTAAACAAAGCGATTGCACTCATCAAAAAAGAGCTTCGCATGGATGAACTCAACAAAGGCGGCATTGGCTTCATTTTCGTCGTACCAGTCGTCGAGTGTCATGGTTTTAAACTGGAAGATCTCGAAAATTAACAACCAAGGGAATTGCATCATCGCCTTTTATGAGCCTTTTAGAAGCATCGGTTGAATACCTGTCGATATGTGTAGGGTATCGAAAGCATTAAAATCTGAATGGTGCAATTGCCTCAAGCGTAAACACAATTTTGCTGCTTTCATTCAAAACGGCCTTTAATTCCATTAAAGGTCGTTTTTTTTGACATCAAATTTCAACGTTATCCTTTTCAAACGAATTAAAAAGTGTTATGATGAATTTATCCCCCTGTGCAGGGGGGTATATTAAATTGGGAGGCTCACGCTATGTACAATATTATTGCCGTCGTTGTCACCATTGTTCTCTATATGCTCTATCAAAAATGGTCGACTCGAAATATCAAAATGGTAACCGGCACGGAGCTCGAATCGATGCTCTCAAAGAATAAAAAGGGCTTTCAACTGATTGATGTCCGTACACCGGAAGAGTATAGTCAACATCATGTAAAAGGCTTTAAAAATATTCCGCTAGATCAGATTCGCAGTCGCTTAAAGGAAATCACATCTGACAAACCGGTTGTCGTCATGTGCGCCTCAGGCAGTCGAAGCATTAAAGCCTGCAAAGTGCTGAGCAAAGTCGGTATGACCGACGTCATTAACCTCCGCGGCGGCATTGCTGCATACAGAGGTTAAACATTCATCTATCTAAACAAGCGCTTCAACTGGCACGCCCTTTTTCGATGCGGTTGCCTAACGATTAAACCCGGCATTTAGACAATGCCGGGTTTTTTATAACAAACGATCTTATCGCCAAAGTGAATTAGGAATCAAGTATAAATTGTCCCATCAATTCAATCATTTTCTCTGACTGATGAATAAGCGATTCCGAAGCGTTTGCCGTTTTTTCAGCCGTCTTAGAGCTAATATCCGTCGCAATGGAAATCTGCTCAATGCCGGAAAGAATTTGCTGACTTGTATCAGACTGCATTTGAGATGTATGTTTAATCTCTTCAATCAGGCTGGTTACGCGCTGCATATCTTCTTGAATGGCACGTAAATCTTCGGCAGTTTCACCTGTCTTAAGTTTGCTCGTTTTAATATCGACGATCGACTGTTCCACCAGTGCCGTCGTCTCTTCAACGGATTTTGCACTGCGAACGGCGAGATTTCTTACTTCTTCCGCAACGACGGCAAATCCCTTGCCATGTTCTCCAGCCCTTGCCGCTTCAACCGCGGCGTTAAGCGCCAACAAATTCGTTTGAAGTGAAATTTCGTTGATGACGGAACCGAGTTTTAAAATAGCCGCCGACGATTCGGATAGTTTCTGCATCGACTGTTCTAAGCCAAGCATACTCTGATTACAAATTTCCGTTTTGGAATCCACTTGTTTGATCAGTTCATTTGCTTTGGCCGTGTTGGTCGCATTATTGTGGATCTGGTTGGCAAAGCCGTCAACCGACTGCATAATGTCACGAATCGAAGCGCTTTGCTCTGTAGAAGCCTGAGACAGTTCATGACTCAACACGCCTAAACTTTCTGCGGCACGATCAACCGCCCGCGAAGAATCTCGCGTTTGATTCAGAACATACCGAACGCTGCCAACAGTCTGATTATACGCTGATTTAAGATCTGCCCATTCGCCGAGATAATTAGAAGCAATGCGTTTCGAGTAATCGCCTTTTGCCATATAGCTCATTTGCGACGTTAAATCATTCAAGACGAGCTTCATGCTGTTTACGGTATCATTCAGCGCATCTTTTATAATCGCATGATCCCCCTTGTACTCACCTTCTACGCGTCGATCAAATTGCCCTGTAGCAATATTACCAAGTACAGCAGCGGATTCATTGATCGGTTTAATAATGAGATCAAGCAGGCAATTGATATTATCCAGTGCCATTCGATACTCGCCACGCATCATGCGATTATCACTTCGCGCTTTTAAATCGCCCATTTCTGCTGCATTGATAAGCAGCTTAATTTCCTGGATAAGGCTTTCTACGGACTCCTTTATCTGGAGCAAACTTTGCATCAGCACGCTAAAATCACCTTCGTATGTAGCCTGTACCGACACGTCCAGCTGTCCCACCGACAGTGCTTCACCAATACGAATAATCTCTTTAATCGGCATTTCATACTGGTCTAAAATTTGATTAACCTGCCCCAGCAGCGCCTGCCATCTGCCTTCGAACTTATCAATATCCGTTCTTGCACTAAGTGCACCTTTGGCAACTGAACCCGATACAGTGCTTATTTCTGAAAACAGCGCATCGACGTTGTCAATCAGCGCATTTTGTGCCAGACTAAGCGTATCCGTGCCCAACACCTCTGTTTCTTTGGTCACTGCTTCTCCCTGAGAAAGTGCCAAAAGCTTTGCCGCACTGTGATTAATATGTGTCAGCACCTGATTGAGCGAATCCACCAACCTGCCAATTTCATCATCGCTACCGTGTTCAATATGAATCGTATAATTGCCTTTGGCAACTTCTTTTAGTGCTGAATCAATTTTCGAAATCGGTCGAATAACAAATTTTTTTAAAATACTGATCACGATGACGAATAAAATCAGAGACAATATGCCAAATGTCAACTGAAATCGTTTGAGGTGCGCCACTTTTACCTGCGCACTACTTTGAAGCGCGGTGACAAGGCTATTGGATTTTGCAAGCAATGCATTATTGTTTTCGTATATGTAATGAAGTGCCGCCGAATCATTCGCTTCAATAAGTTGAACAGCCGATGCCCTAAACGGTGTCCAGATGTTTTCAATTTCCTCTAAATAATTTTCAAATCCCGTCAATGGTTTGATCGTCGAACGCGTACCATCTGTATCGGTTACGTCACCGCCTTCTTCAAACCCTTTCAGCGTCTCATCGAAGAGCGCCATGGCACCGATTACTTCTGCCTGAACCGTTTCTTTTGCATCTTCATCTAAAAATTCACTGTGCAAAAGCAAAAGATTTTTACTGATCCGCTGGCTGAGCATGCGCTGCCGTCCCGAAATATTAACGAGCAGTGCATCCTGTTCCTGCGCTTCTAAAATGCTGAATGTAAATAAGATACTTGCGTAAAATAGGGCAATAAACAGAATACCCGAAAAAATGAGTCGGCTCTGTATAGATTTCAGCATAGACCATCCCCCTTTCAAGATAGTCATATCCCTTTTTGTGCCTTCTAATCTTTTTTTAGTGCTTTCTTCATGCGAATATCACTCTTTAGGTCCTTAATTTCAAAAAAACCTAGTTTTTGATAAAGTTTTATTGCAACGCGGTTGCTCTTTTTTACTTCAAGCATCACAGCACTCGCCTCTGGAAAAAGTGTATTTCCAAATGCAATACCCGCTTCAATAAAAGCATAGCCCCTTCCCTTTCCACGCTGATTCGGCGACAAAGCCAATCCGATTTCAAAATCATTGCCGCGACCATAATACTCAAATAGACCAATTAATTGAGATACCTCATCCAATACCGCATATCCCCGACAATTTCCGGGACCTTTGAGCACTTTATCCCCGCGCTCATAGCTTTTCACATAGGCACTCATATCAATTTTGCCTTCTTGTTTTGACATCAGCCACCGTGAAATCACCCTTACTTGCTGAATATTGAGCAATGAAAATCTATAGGCCATCTGCGTCACCTCTGTACCCTCTATGATTTTATTTTTAACATGCTTTTATTTGAGGAAATAGCATCCTTTAAATTTTAATGCTTTCACGACCATCTATCCTATTTTCATTGTACAAAAATTCAATCCATTGTCGTGAAAGATCCCCGAAAGGTAATGATGCAATTGCCTTATTAATAGTAATCAAAGAGATTATAGCACCAGAACGCCTACATATGCTACGTTTATTCTCTAAAAATAAACAAAAATTATATTGACAGGCTCAGTATAACGCGATACCCTTTATAAGGTTGCACTTACACTTTATTAGAAATCTGAGGTTACTATGTCTGAAAAGTTAAAACAAATCGCAAATGAAGTCAAACGCAGAAGGACTTTCGCGATTATATCCCACCCCGATGCCGGTAAGACAACCCTTACAGAAAAATTTCTGCTCTTTGGCGGCGCCATTCGCGAAGCGGGATCTGTGAAATCCAGACGTGCTCAAAAATACGCTGTCTCAGACTGGATGGAAATTGAAAAACAACGGGGTATTTCCGTTACATCAAGTGTTCTTCAGTTCGAATACGATAATTGCTGTATTAATATATTAGATACACCCGGGCATCAGGACTTTAGTGAAGACACCTACCGTACACTGATGGCGGCCGACTGTGCCGTCATGGTCATTGACAGTGCAAAGGGTGTTGAAGCACAAACCAAGAAACTTTTCCACGTCTGTAAAATGCGCGGCATTCCCATCTTTACCTTTATCAATAAAATGGATCGTCAAGGTCTCGATCCCTTTGAACTCATTGAAGACATCGAAAAAGTTCTTGATATTCGGTCATGTCCCATCAACTGGCCAATTGGCGCCGGCAAACACTTTAAAGGTGTTTACAACCGCCAAAAGGGACAAATTGAACTCTTTGGCGAAGGTAATCACGGCCAGAGTAAAACAAAGACGATTGTCGGCGACTTAGATGATCCTAAATTTGAAGACCTACTCGGCGCCTCCTTGCATCAGCAGCTGCTTGGCGATATTGAACTGCTTGATGTCGCTGGCGACGCCTATGATCTGGAGCGCATACACGCCGGTAACTTGACGCCTGTATTCTTTGGCAGTGCACTGACAAACTTTGGTGTTGAACCGTTTCTGCAGGATTTTTTAAAAATGTCTTTGCCGCCACGGCCGCGTGAGAGCAACGAAGGCGAAATTATGCCGACATCTGAAGATTTTACAGGCTTTATCTTTAAAATTCAGGCAAATATGAATCCTGCACACCGCGACCGCATTGCCTTTCTTAGAATTTGTTCCGGCAAATTCGAAAAGGGCATGGCTGTCAACCATATCCGCTCCGGCAAAAAAATCAAACTCGCACAGCCACAGCAATTTCTTGCGCAAGACCGCATCATCGTCGATACGGCGTACCCGGGGGATATTATCGGTCTGCACGACCCGGGCATTTTCAATATTGGCGACACCCTGAGCGAAAAAAGTATGACAATGGCTTTTCAGGGAATTCCTTCTTTTGCACCGGAACACTTTGCCAAAGTTACCATCAAAAATTCGCTTAAGCGAAAACAGTTTTTAAAGGGCATTCAGCAACTTTCCGAAGAAGGCACCATTCAGGTCTATAAACGCCCAAATATTGGGGTGGAGGAACTCATTGTCGGCGTTGTCGGCGTTCTCCAGTTTGAAGTTCTCGAATACCGATTAAAGCACGAATACAATGTCGATATGCTCATACAGTCACTCTCCTATCGGTATATTCGCTGGATTGATCCAAAATCGTTTAATCCAGATAAATTCTCCATTACAATGGATACGCTGCTGGTTCAAAACGATCTTGAACAGCCGGTTCTGCTCTTCCAGAACGAATGGTCTATCAACCAGCTCATTGATCGCAATAAGGGAATCATCCTGCATGAAACATCACTTTTCTAGCAGCTATGCATTGATAAAATGTATGGTTACTTTTAAAGGAACATCATTAAATAAGCTATACAACCTTAAACCAGCACCGTTTTGTGCTATATAATACCATATAAAAAGGGTACCTCGCTCAGGATGTCAAGTATCTCGGCGATTGTACCCTTTTTCTCATCTTAATCTTGCTTTGTCGCTTGCCTCGCACTTTTACGACATATGAATTCGTTTCAGACCTCTTCCCATTCCGAAATCAGCTGAACAAAGACATCGACGATTTCGGGATCAAATTGAATACCTGAAAAGCGCTTTAATTCATCAATCGCTTCCATAACGGACAATCCTTGCCGATAACTTCGGTTGCTCGTCATCGCATCGTAGGCATCGGCAACAGAGATAACACGTGCCAAATAGGGAATTGCTTCTCCTTGGAGCCCTTTAGGATAGCCTTTCCCATCCCAACGCTCATGATGTGCCAATACATGACTCGCAATTTCAGAAAGATCATTCACTGAGCTCAAGATACGGTAGCCGATCTCCGGATGCCGTTTCATAATCTCATATTCTTCCGGCGTCAACTTGCCCGCCTTGTTGAGAATCTTATCATCGATTGCAATCTTACCCACATCATGCAAGAGCCCCATCATGCGAAGCGCATCCAAGTCTCTCTGTTTTAATCCTAAAGCTTTCCCCAGTGTGTAACTGATCTCACTCACGCGCTTCGAATGCTGTTCCTCTCGCTTACTCTTCTCATGCAGTGTATTCATGATCGTATTAATTGTCTTGCCACGAATACTCGGATTTTCATTTAATTTATGCTTAAACATGAAATCTTCCGCTTCTTTCAGCACCTGCTGCATTGGCATTTCCATCGAAAGCCGTTCTGCCCATCCAATGGCAAGTGAAAGCTGAAGTTCCCCTAACTTCTGTGTTTTACAGAGTTTACGAATATTCTTCGTCAATCGCTCTGTCAGATAACCCTCTGTTCGTTCTAAAACAATGGCAAATTCATCGCCGCCAATTCGAAATACAGGTGCTTCGACAACCGCTGCCTGTGTCTTTAAAAAATCAGCTGTCATTTTCAGCATGCGGTCGCCCGTCTCATTGCCAAATGCATCATTGATGAGCTTCAATCCATTGACATCCACCATAATCAATGACACCGGTAACGCCGTTTCTGTATCACATGCGGCAATAACCGCTTCAAAATGCCTGCGATTGAAAACATCGGTCAAATAGTCGTGTTTACTCACAAAGTCTAGATGCTTTTCACGATCAATACTGGCAGAAATGTCGGTATAGATCCCGTAACCGCCAATGACATTGCCGTCAAACTGTATGGACACACCCGTAATTCTAACATCAATTGGCTCACGCTTCTTATTGTAACGAACGGATTCGAAGTCCACTAAGTTTCCGCAAAAGACATCTTCCGTCCGAATAAACGCTTCGGGATCTTTTGACTGTGCGACAATTTCATCTAAATCCACACCGTATACCTCATTTAGCGTATAGCCAAAGAGTGTTTCAAATCCTTTATTGATATCGACAATACGATGGTTCTGATCAAACATCGCAACTGCATTAGGCGAATTTTTAAACAACGCTTCAAAATTGAGCTTTTGCATGGAAACTTCCTGCTCAACTGCTACCATTTGGCTAAATGAAGCTTCGAGTTCCTCGTTGAGTGCATGCAGTTCCTCTTTATCCGAATTGATTTGTGTAACGTGCACTTGAATTTTATATAAAAGCGCATTAATTTGATTTTGAACACGGTCAAAGAGACCGTTGTCGCCGAGTTCTATCTTATAAGATGCCGACAGCGCTTCAACATCAATCGCCGCGATTTGATTTTCTAAATTTACAAGGGGGTGCACCACATATTTGCGCTGCAAAGCCAGAAAGGCCAGAAAAGTGCCAATGAGCAAGACGATGAGAATACTTGCAGCATATCCCAAATTCTTGGCGTGTACATTATGAGCGGTTATTGGTGAAAAACTAAGTAAATGCCAGTCTGTCCCCCTAATCGCATAGTTTAGAAAAAAACCGTCCATTCCATCAATGGCGGCATTGAGACTCGTGTTTTGACGATCGGATTCATCCAACTGTTCATAAAACTGCATAAGCTGTGAAAGGCCGACACCTTCTGTGCGCTCGCCAAACGCCACAATGGTATTGCCCTTTGAATCTACAAGATATGAAACGCCGCCAATTTCTGACGTAAAATCCTCAAGTGCGGTTTCAATCGTACCGATTAGAATATCACCGCTCAAAACGCCCATCAGTTGTCCATCCTCATAATAGATCGGCATGGCGATACAGACAACGGGTTCACCGGTGTAGGCATCTTGAAACGGCTCTGTTAAAATACTGTGTCCCGCCTTAACTGCCTCAGCATACCATGGCCTAACCGTCAAGTCAAAACCAGGTGTCGGCGTCCAGTCATGAGAAAACCAGAGCGTTTGATCCGGCATGCCAAAATAAATTGAAGTAAACGTAGGATTCTCAGCAACCGTATCGACGAACAGTGTTTTTATCGCCGCCGCTTTTGAAGGACCAGCCGTTTGAATAACATCTTTAAGGCCTTCCAAAATAATACGATGTGTAACCGCCCAATGATCAATTTCACTATTGATACGATCGGAAGCCTGAGAAATTCTCATGGAAATTTCTTCATCAATATAGGCATCTGCTTTATAATAATTGATATTGAGTATAAACAGCGATACGGCCAGCAAGGCAATAATGGTCACATAGATCGTCTTAACAACTCGATTCATTTTGGCGCTCCTAAACGTTCATAGATCGGGTAAATGTCCACAGGCACAAATGTCAGTATACCCGACAGGGCTGGATTCAAGCGTACAAAAAATGGCACAGCCGTAAGCTGTGCTTTTCGATAATGATTATTATTTTATTCTAGCGAATCCCGCCTTAATTGTCAAACGACAGTCGTATACAAAGTAGACAACTGTCGTTATTATTGGCTATCTATACACTTGTTTCATTTGCGCTATTTTCTATTAAATAACGCTTTGCTTCAGCAGCCTTCATTGGTCTCGCATAATAGAAGCCCTGCAAGTAGTCTGTTTGCAGTTCCGCGACTTGATCGCACATAACAGCTGTTTCAATGCCTTCGCTTATTACCATTAACCCCTTCGAGTGACATAAGTACATTAATGCACCCATAAAAATTTTAATTTCTGAATCGAGAACCATCTTATGGATAATGGCTTTGTCAATTTTAATAAAGTCAAATGGAATATTGAGAATTGAAGCGAGGGAAGAATAACCGGAGCCAAAGTCATCAAGTGCGATTTTAATGCCTAATGCCCTAAACCGCTTAATCACTTCTATCGTCCTCGCCGTCATGTCAAGGGCAACCGATTCCGTTATCTCAAAAATAATGTGATCGCCAGACAGCGAATATTTCGAAAGCGCCTCAAGGACATAATGATAAAAACTTGAATCAAAGAGCTGTATGGCGGAGATATTAATTGAGATGGGTATATTGATATCTGTATTGTCAAGCATTTCTCTAATCGTCTGACAAACACTGTCAATGGCAAATTCACCTAGTTTAATAATGGTACGCGTCTTTTCAGCGACTGGAATAAATTCATCGGGCGCGATCATGCCGTATTGCGCATTCTCCCATCGCATTAGCGATTCCATCATGGCCACCCGTTCACTTCCAAGTGAGACAATCGGCTGATAGGTCATATAGAACTCATTATACTGCAGTGCATTTAAAATACCCGTCTCCATAAAAAGAACACGTTTTGTATGCTGCCTAATCTCTTCGTTATAATTAATACAATAGTCGTAACCGCGTTTTTTGCCATAAAGCATGGCCCATTTCGCCTCATCCAGCATTCGGAGAGACCCTTCTGTGGTTTCATGCAACTCTGAATATTTAGCGCGTCCGATATTGATGTCAATTTCCATGCCTGTGCCGAGGTCATAGAGTGCCAATCGGAACTGTTCTTTCACCAATCCCAATTGACTCTTGAGTTTTGCATCTTCGACAACCGCCGGCAACAGTATGGCAAACTCATCTGCATCAACGCGAAAAACATTGCCAATTTCACTAAAGTAAACTTTTAAAATACTTGCAAATGCCCTGAGCACCTCATTGGCACGCTCATAGCCATAGGTGTCGTTTATGGTTCTAAATTTCGATAAATTTAAATAGAGCATTTGATCGTGCTTTTCATAGATTAATTGCTTTACAAGCATGGCTCGGTTGTATAGACCCGTTAACTGATCGTGATACGCCAAATGATAAATTTGTGCCTCGGCATTTTTCCGATTTGTTATATTTGAATGCGATCCGACCATGTATTGAAATTTCCCCTGCCGGTCAAATTTCGCAACGCCTTTTGCTTCTATCCAAACAAAATCGCCGCGCCGATTTCGGACACGGTATTCACTGACAAAATTTTCAATACCGTTAAGCGTCTGATTTGAGACATTATTCGAAAAGCTGGCGCGGTCATCAGGATGAATCAATGCCTGCCACTCTTTTAAAGTTGAGGCATTGATATTCACTTCAAAGTCTTTATAAAAATTATGATTGAAAAACTTAACAGAACCATCTGGCTGCATATCCCAAAGCCCCTCTTTCGAAGCATCAAAAAGCATTTCCAAATGTCTCAGTTCCAATTTTGTAAATGGATTATTTCGCACCGTCATCAACTTCCTTTATTGAGGAAACTTTCACATTAAAAAGGTTACAAATCCATTATAGATTCAATTGTTTAAAGGGTCAAGCGATGTATTTTTCCCCTGTTTGGATGTTTTCTCAATGAGGCCGAGTTTCGTTGCCACAACCTTTGTCGTCGTCGCCTGAAACAGTAGTGTCAGTAAAATCGTCATAAAGACAACAGCCGAAACAATACTTGCATTCGGAATTTTTTCACTGACAATTACCCCTGTCAACGCAGCGGGAATGACACCTGTTTCACGCACCCACATCATAAATAAAATTTCATTTTTCTGCCATCCCATGCGCCTGTCCAGTTTTGTACAAATAAGCACCGTCAATGGTCTTGCCACGAAAATTAAAACGGCCACGATGACGAGCGCCTCTTTCCAGTACATTTGAAGCGCACTGAAATCGACATGAATACCCAGTAAAATAAAAATTGAAATTTTCATAATTGTCGTAACCGTTTCACGCACATGTTTTTGAATTTCAAAGTCTACCGTTGGAACCCAAAGTTTAAACTGTTTCTTATTCCCGCAGATTAAACCTGTTACAAAGGCCGACATATAACCGCTGCCGCCCAGAACCTCTGCAAGTGAATATGAGATCAGCACGGCCAGAATAGAAACGACAGGTGCAAATTCTGTAAACAAGCCGTATTTTCCTTCCGATACGGAAAATGAAAACAGCAGACCGACAACCGCACCGCTGAGGACACCGAATAAAATCATTCGCACCAGCGATTCCAGATTGAGCATCAGTGAAAATTGTCCCGACTGTATAATCGCAATAATAGAGAGCACCAGAATAGCCCCCGCAGCATCATTAAACGCAGATTCGCTAATGACCGTTTGCTTCACGCGATCCACAATGCTGATCTTCTGAAAAATTGGCACCAGCGCCGCCGGGTCAGTCGATGCGATAACCGCACCAATCAAAAGGCCGTAAATTGGTTCAATATGAAAAACAAATGTCGAAACAGCCCCAACGATAACTGCCGATAAAAAAACGCCCGCTGTTGCCAGCAAGGCAACGGTGATTTTTACCTTGTTAAGCACTTTAAGCTTAATTTCGCGCCCACCGTCATAGAGAATAAACGCCGAACCGAATGTTAAAATAAACTGATTCGCCGCAGACGTCGTCTCAAGGTTCGCGATATTTAAAACAGCAGGTCCAATAATGACCCCTGCCAATAAGTAAACGACAATATCCGGCACTTGTAGCCACTTGCTGATTTTCGCCGCCATAACACCCAAAAATAAAATTAGCGCCGGCAGCGCTAAAATAGTTGCATCCAAATTCCCAGCATTTCCTTGCATAATACCCACACCTTTCACATAAATTCAAAACTCAGTATACGCCGATTAAAATAATTTACAAGGTGTGAAACGGCGAATTATGTTAAAATTTAATGAACAAACTGTGAATATTATGCAATTTTAAGTTTTGTGGCATGCATTTTGCTAAATGAAATTTATGAAGGCTGTTTTCCGTGCTTCGCTTGGCAATTTGGACAAATACCCGTGATTTCGAGTTTGTGCTCAAGAATTTGATAGTGACTCGACTTACTTAATTCTTCAACATAATGCGCTAGCGGGCAACCTGAAATAGCCACAATAGAATGGCACTCCGCACAAATCAAATGATGTTTGTGTTCTTGTCTGTTTAATTCATAAATAGCCGTCACAGACTGTCCGAGTGTTGTTTTAATGACAATATTTTTTTCGACAAAGCTCTCGAGAATACGATAGACTGTTGAAAGATTAATGGATTCAGACAGCAGTTCTTTGTAAATCTGCTCCGCATTAATTGGCGCATCCGCCTCTTCAAGGACAGCGTAAACGCATTCACGCTGTTTCGTACGTTTCAAACCGCTTCGTTGCATCGCCTGCTGAAAACTACCCATGTCATCGCCTCCATTTCCTGATTAAAAAGAATACGCCAAATAACAATGCATTGATCATCACAATTGTGGCACCAGACGGCAAATTAAAGACATATGATCCGATAACGCCTAAAACGACGGCGATGACAGAGACAAATGCCGACAGAAAGATCGTTTCTTTAAAACTTCTCGCCACTTGAAGCGCCGTAACTGTTGGAAAAATAATCATGCTGGAGATCAGCATCGTTCCGACAACCCGGATGCCAAGCGATATTGTAATTGCCGTCAATGCAGAAATCAAATAGTTCATGCGCTTCGTCTTAATGCCAATCACTCTGGAAAAAGCCTCATCTTGAGTAATCGCAAACAAATCATGGTAAAAGAAAATCACTGTCCCAATGACCACTGCCGCCAAAAAAACGGACAGATAGACTTCAGAATTTCTGATGACGAGAATACTCCCGAAAAGGTAACTAAAAAGATCAATGTTAAACCCTGTGGACACAGATGAAATCAGAACGCCCACAGCGACAGAAAATGATGAAACAAGCCCTATTGCCGCATCGCCGTGCACTCGCGCAGCATCATTGAGCTTCAAAATAAAAAATGATGCCACCATAACGACGGGAATCGATATAAACAGCGGTGACTGATTCAGCAAAAGCGCCACGGCTACCGTTGCAAAACTCACATGTGCCAGACCATCACCGATCATCGACATTTTTCGGAGCACCAGAAAGATGCCTAAAACCGCACTTGACAGTGCAATGAGTACGCCCACAAGCAATGCCTTCTGCATAAATTCATATTGAAATACTTCGCCTATTAATGCCATCATATCGCTTCGCCGCTCCTTTGCATTGTCACCGTGTTACGCTCAATCACCATTGTCGTCTTTGCATGTTCCTCAATGGCGTGCATATCGTGTGAAATGAGTATAATCGCCGTTTCATCTGTCTGATGAAATTCTTCAATCAGCCTGAAGAAATCGGAGCGTATTTTAGGATCTAATGCACTGGTTGGCTCATCCAGTATTAAAAGCTGCGGTTTGTTGACAAGTGCCCTTGCCAAATAAACGCGCTGTTGCTGTCCACCTGAAAGGTCGCCGATACGCCTATTTTTAAACGAGCCTATATCAAGCCGTTCAAGCATTTCATCAATGCGCTTATGGTCATCCATCGTAATGCGCTTCGGATATCGTTTTTCACCCAAAAGGCCGATGCCTACGATTTCACTGACTTTTGCAGGAAACAGATGGTCATTGCTCAAAATTACCTGAGGCAGGTAACCTATTTTAACCTGTCCTTCGTAGGCGATTGACCCTCTTGTCACCGGCATCAACCCCAATAACGCTTTAATCAGCGTTGTCTTTCCAGCGCCGTTTGGCCCGACGACCCCGATGTAATCATTGGAGCACACCTTAAAATTGACATGCTCCAAAATGACATTTTTACCATAATTAATTTGAACATCTTTCAGTTCAATGAGTTTACTCATTCGCTAACCCTACCTTGAGCCTTTCTAAATTATCATACATAATGCTGATATAAGTAACACCTGCATCTAGCTCTTCTTTCGTAACATTGTGAGCGCCGTGCAGTAACAGCATCTTGGCACCCGTTTCTTCAGAGATGACCTCTGCTACTTTGGGTGAAATCAATTCTTCATAATAAATAGCCTTTGTATGCGTTGCTTCAATTGCATCGATTAGAGAGGCAATACGCTGCGGCGTCGGCTCCGCGTCAGGCGAAAAGCCATTGTATGGCGATATATAGTCGAGACCATAGCGTTCGGCAAAATACGCAAATGCAAAATGGCCACCATAGATAATGGTCTTCTGAGGTGTCACATCAAAAAAAGCTTTCAAATCGTCATCAAGTTCCTTTAGCGATTCGATATAAGCAACCGCATTGGCCTCATAGGTCTCTGCATGATCAGGATCCACGCGTATGAGCTCATCCTTAATATGCGTTGCCATTATAATCGCATTGGTTGGATCAAGCCAAAAATGGGGATCATATTCGCCGTGGTCGTGTTCTTCTTCGTCATGTTCATCTACATCATGCTCATCGGCATCATGTTCATCTGCATCATGCTCATCTGCATCATGCTCATCTGCATCATGTTCATCGGCATCATGTTCATCGGCATCATGTTCATCGCTGCTTTTCAGCAGTGTAATGCCTTCGCTTAAATCAACGACATCCAGTTTATCGCCTTCAATTGTCGCAGCAATATCTGCAACCCAAGGCTCCATGCTCTCTCCAGTATATAGCAATAAATCGGCATTGCCAATATCGACAATATCCTTCGGTGTCGGCTCAAAACTGTGTGCCTCAACACCCGGCGGCAACAAAAGCTTCACATCAACGTATTCGCCGCCAATCGCTCTTGTAAAATCGTATTGCGGAAAAAGTGTTGCTACAACTGTTATTTTATCATTTTCTATTTGATTATCTTGTGCAACTTCCGCCGTTTTGGCCGTGCAGCCTCCAAGAACTAAAATTGACAACAAAATCAATAATACCTTCCGTTTCATATCAATCTCCTTTTATGCAAATGCGAATTATTTGCATAAATTATACCACATTTTGGAACTTCTACGCATCACATTTCTTTAAAATTCCGAAATAATTGTCAAATGACTTCCAATAACAGCATTTACCCCGTCTATTTCCAAACATTTACCCATTATTTTATACAGGGTATTGTAAACATTGTGTTAACTATTTGGTTTTAGCGGGTAAATAAAATAAAAATGATCTTTTTAATTGGGGAGGCGCTTATGATCAAACACTTAAGCATCACGAAAAAATTGATGTTACTTATCTTTCCACCTATGCTGGCACTGGTAGTATTCTCCGCATTTGCCATATCTCAAATGCTTAGCATTAGTACAATGGCAGATCAGGCACTCTACGAAGAAGCATACCTTAGTACCGCAATGATTCTCAATGCAGACCGCGACTTATACCAAGCCGCAATTGCTGCAACAGAACTTATTCTCGACGATCGGTTGGACAGTACTCTTAAATCAGATCTCATCACATCCTATGAAGAAAATGCCGATCAGGCATACACCCGTGTCACAGATGCGCTAAACGGCTTGAAATCCAATGAAATGCTCTACACTCAGTTCAAACACAGTTCCGGCGCAACACTGTCTGATTTGGAAAGTGTCTTTATTTCCGAATTTAACGCATGGTATGCGTCTTTCGACCCCAACACCATTACAGGCGATTTTAAGGCCAATAGCCTACACTTTGAAAATGCACGTGAACAGATCAATATTATGACAGAAATTCTTGAAAGCTATGGCCAACGCGAGTCCGAAGCGCTTCTATCTTCATCAAAACAAATGGCGTTTTCGGCAACGATCATTGTCATTGCCATCATCCTCATCGTTTCACTGATCATGTACCGAATTGTCAAAGTCCTCAGAACGTCTATTCTCAGCGTTACCGATAATTTAGAACAAATGGCAAACAAGAATCTTGCCGTCACAATTGACAACCACGTCATCGAATCAAGAGATGAACTCGGCACACTGGCACGATCAGGCGAAAAAATGATGCGGACACTTCGCGAAATTATTCATCAGCTCAAGTCCGGCATTGAAAACTTAAACAACACCTCTGAAACAATGCGAGCCAGTTCCAGCGAAATCAATATCGCCATGAACGAAGTTGCTGAAGCCATTATGGATATTGCCAAAAGCGCAACATCACAAGCACTTGAAACACAAAATGCCACTGACGATGTCAATGGCCTTGGCGAAATGATCGTTGCCAATAGTGAAAATACCGTACAGATCTATGATCTCAGCAACAATATTGAGCAGATCACTCAAGATGGACTCAATTTGGTTAATCAGCTAATGGACGACACGAAAAAGAATGTCATCATGTTTGACGAAATATTTGATGTTATTACACAAACCAATAACAGTACATCAAAAATTGGCGAAGCCAGTAAAATCATATCAGATATCTCTGAGCAAACCAATTTGCTCGCACTCAACGCAGCCATTGAAGCAGCACGTGCCGGCGAAGCTGGCAAAGGTTTTGCCGTGGTCGCAGATGAAATTCGAAAACTTGCCGAACAAACTTCCGATTCGACAGGCTTAATCGACAATATGCTGAACGAACTCATCAAAAACGTTCAAAATGCTCAAACCAAGAGCGATACTGTTAAACACGCCATTGACAACCAGCGGAAAACCGTGGATAGTACAGAAGCGAAATATCATGAAATCGTGGATATTGTTTCCGAGATGAAAGTACGTATTACAACACTCAAGGATTACACTGATAATATGTCTCAAAGTCGTAACAATGTCACCAGTGCAATTGAAAGCCTGTCCGGAATCGCACAGGCAAATGCGGCAAGCACTGAAGAAACATCCGCTTCTACGGAACAAGTCCTTGCCACCGTAAATGAACTATCCTATGCCGCCGATGACCTCAAGGCACTTGTAGAAACACTGAACAACCTCATAAAAGATTTTCAAGTAGATGGTTAAACGGACGTTCTCCCTCCCAGGCGCTGTTCTTCCATGACAATATAAAAAATCCCGCATGAACCGAACTGTTTGTATGGATCATGTGGGATTTTTATTTGAAAAAATTACATCATTTAATTTTGTATCATTTAAATTTCATGATGATCGCTATCGCTGTAATGTTTTTGAGAACCCTGTCCATTACAACCACAAATGTCATTCTTTGGGACGTTCTGACGTTCCGTCAGCATATTTGGCAATACGCCCTTCATTTCTTGGGTGCACCGGATCCGCTTTTTCCCATGGCCATCCGCCAAAACGCGTTTTCTGGTAATCTTCATACGCTTCTGTAATTTCAGCCCTTGTATTCATAACAAATGGCCCGTAGGCTGCCACTGGTTCCCCAATGGGGCGCCCTTGCAAAAGCAAACACTTTGCAGTTTGCGCGCCATTTTTAAGTGTCAACGCATCTGCTGTTAACATCATGCCCGTTTTAGCATTCACCGGCTCACCGTCAACAACAATCTGTTCACCTTGATAAAAGTAGAGCGTTCGTTCGACGCCGCTTGGCACTGCCGCCAGTGTCAGCGTCTCATTTGCTTTAATATCAATCAGCGCAATCACCACTTCAGCATCATCATCTGATGCAACCGAATCCGGCGCAGGACATTTTGTTTGATTTTCAAAAATCTCACCTGCGATGACTTTTACTTTTGCGACTTCTCGGTCGTTTTCTGCAATTGGCTGAAAAGGAACCGTTTCCGACCACAGCATTTTGTAGTAGGGCTTGACAAATTTCCGCGCCTTTGGTAAATTCAGCCATATTTGAAAGAGTTCGAGCGGATTGGGCGCCGTATCGTGCAGACACGGAAACATTTCACAGTGCTGCATCCCTCGACCGGCAGTCATCCACTGGACATCACCGTCACCATAGCGCCCCGACGCACCAGATGAATCAAAGTGATCCACATAACCTTCTAATACAATGGTCACGGTCTCAAATCCCCTGTGAGGATGTGCCGGAAATCCCGGCACCGTGTAGCCGTGATACATTTTAAAATCATTGTTTAAGTCGAAATCATTTCCCATATTGCGGTCGCCTAGATTCGCCACCGGTCCCATCTGTGCATTGCCTGCAGGGTAGAGATCATGATGATGTGCCAAAAAAAGAAAAGGATCTTGGGCTTCCCAGTGAAAAGATAACGAGAATTGTTTTTTAATTTTTGTTGCCATACAGCCACCTCCTAGCCGCTTGATACCCAAATGACGCATGAAGATGCATCCAAAATTATTTTTAAAAGTTTTCTTGCATTTCATCTTGACATGCTGTTTTCGGTTATGTATACTTACCATTAATAACTTCTATGAATAAATTGTAACAAATAAAGCTAAACAGTTAAACGCGATGAGAA
Organism: Clostridiales bacterium; assembly: GCA_030446305.1. GTDB lineage: Bacteria > Bacillota > Clostridia > Peptostreptococcales > Acidaminobacteraceae > Fusibacter. The sequence continues at coordinate 41,856 of JASUSA010000018.1, forward strand.
AGACTATAACGGGAATGCTTAACCGCTAGAGAGTCGTTATTTGGTGGAAGACGACGGAAGCACCTGTGAATCTACTTTCGAGCAGTCAAGAAAACTTGAACCGGGTGGTTTCGATAATGACCGAGAGATACATGGACCAAGTCCATGAAAAAAGGTGGTACCGCGGGAATACGAGCTCGTCCTTTGCATTTTGCAGAGGACGGGCTTTTTTAGTGTCTTTTTTGCACATGAAAGCATTAAACGTTACTGAAATATTCCAAGAAGGGCGCGCGTCACCACCCATATAGAAAGTGTAAAAACAAGGAGGCAGGTATGAAAATTCTAATTGCAGAGCATATTGCAGATGAAGGTATCCATTTTTTGAAACAAACAGGATTTGATGTGGACATTAAGTTAAAGCTTTCGCGTCAAGAGCTTTTGGACTGTATCGGCGCCTACGATGCCATCATCGTTCGCAGCGTTACCAAAATCAATGAAGAATTCTACGAACATGCGACAAATTTAAAAGTCGTTGGACGTGCCGGCAACGGCGTTGACAATATCGAAATGGGCGGTGCGACAAAACGGGGCATTATCGTCGTCAATACACCTGATGCCAACACGGTTTCCGCAGCTGAGCACACCATTGGCTTAATGCTCTCCATGTGCCGCAACATTCCGCGTGCCAATGCCCATATCAAATCAAAACAATGGGACCGTACACTTTTCAGAGGTATCGAGCTCATGGATAAAACGTTAGGGATCGTCGGACTCGGCCGCATCGGTTCCATGGTAGCAACGCGGATGCAGTCTTTTGGCATGAATGTAATCGCCTATGACCCATACATTCGCAGAGAGCGTTTCGATCAATTGAAAGTAACGCGAATTGACGAACTAGGCGAATTAATGCGCCAATCAGATATCATTACCGTGCATACACCAAAGACGAAAGAAACACTGGGGATCATCGGTGCTGATGAATTCAAGCTCTGTAAAAAGGGCGTCCGCGTCGTCAACTGTGCCAGAGGCGGCATAATTGATGAAGCAGCACTTTATGAAGCACTGGAAAACGGTACCGTCGCAGGCGCCGCCATTGATGTTTTAAAAGATGAGCCGCACCCAATTTCACCGCTGCTCGATCTCGATCAAACCGTCATCACACCGCATCTCGGCGCCGATACCTATGAAGCACAGAAAAATGTCGGCGAAGCCGTTGCACTGGAAGTTTTTGAAGCGCTTCAGGGCAAACTCGTCGCCAATGCCGTCAATCTGCCTTCACTGAAATCTCAAGAACTTGAAGCATTGCATCCTTACTTAAAACTTGCAGAATACATCGGCAAACTCTACCATCAAATTCGCAAAGACGCCGTTCAAAAAATCGAACTCATCTATAAAGGTGAAGTCGGCAAAATGGATAAGACCACTTTGACATTGGCTTACCTGAAAGGTCTTTACGAAATCATCCTCGAAGACTCCGTCAACTATGTCAATGCACGTTATATTGCGGAGAGCAGAGGCGTTACCATCGTCGAAGGCACCGATACCATTACCGGCAACTACACGAGCTCAATTGCAGTCAAAATTCATACTGCCAACGGCATCTTCACACTGGAAGGCGCACTCTTCGGCAAAGATGAACCGCGTATTGTCGATATGAACGGCTATGCCTTTGATGTATCGCCAAAAGGCAATATGCTGCTCATCGAAAACATTGACCAGCCGGGTATGATCGGCAAAATCGGCCTAACACTTGGCAATGAATGCATCAATATTTCAACAATGAACGTCAGCCTCTCGAAGACGAGTGCAAATGCACTGATGTTTTTAACAGTCGATGCGCCTGTCAGCGCTGAATCACTAGAAGTCATCCGCCATACAGACGGCATCAAAAATGCATGGGCACTAAAAATGTAGAGGAGGCAAGCCATGAAACATTTTAAACTCGCCGTTATCGCCGGAGACGGCATCGGCACAGAAGTTATGGACGAAGGGATTAAAGTCTTAAAATATTACCTTGAAAAAACCGGTTACGCCACCGTCTCATTTGACTACTTCCCATGGGGATGTGAATACTATCATAATACCGGCGAAATGATGCCGGAAAACGGTCTTGAAATTTTAAAGGGCTATGACAGCATTTTGCTCGGTGCCGTTGGGTATCCCGGCGTTCCGGATCATATTTCATTGAGAGACCTGCTTTTAAAGATCAGACAGGGATTTGACCAAGCGGTCAACTTAAGGCCTATCAAGCTCTTAAACGGTGCACCGTGCCCGTTAAAGTTTAAAACCCCTGAAATGATTGACTTTGTCGTTATTCGTGAAAATGTCGAAGGCGAATACGCCGGTGACGGCTACTTTGAAAACCGCGGTACCGATGCTGAAATTGCCTATCAAACAGGCGTCTTTACAAGAAAAAATACAGACCGCATCATGCGCTATGCTTTTGATCTCGCGCAAAAAAGCGAAAAGGGCAAAAAACTCACCAGCGTTACGAAATCAAACGCACTCAACTACAGCATGGTCTTTTGGGATGAACGCTTTAAAGCGATTGCAGCAGATTATCCCAACGTTAAAACAGAAAGCAATCACGTGGATGCCATTAGCATGTACTTCATTCAGCGTCCTGAGAGCTTCGACGTCGTTGTCACATCCAATCTCTTTGGCGACATCATTACCGACCTCGGCGCAGCACTCCAAGGCGGCCTTGGCTTTGCTGCAAGTGCCAATCTCAATATCGAAGGCACCTACCCTTCCATGTTCGAACCCGTGCATGGCAGCGCACCTGAAATTGCAGGCAAACAAATCGCAAATCCGATGGCAATGATCTGGACAATAAAACTGCTCCTCGATCATCTGCTGCCGGCACACAAACACGACAGCATTGTCGATGCCATTGAAAAGACCTTGGTTGACGGAAAAGCGCTTACCCCAGATCTCGGTGGAACTGCTAAAACAGCAGAAGTCGGCGATGCCATCTGTCAGGCATTAACCTTTTAAAATTTAAAATCAAGAAAAGCCGTTATCATTGGCAGCACTTTCAAACAGGCAATTAAAATGCCTTTCGTCTGTGCTGTCGTCTGATAACGGCTTATTTTTATTGGATTGCCTTCGTCGTTATTCTCGGCTTTTTCATTCGAGAGGATTTAAACATTCCCTTATTCATCAATTTTGTATTCACAATCGCTTATTTAAATGCAAATACACCTTAAATCGGCAGTGTTTCAAGCCAGTCCAAAACATCCTTTTTCATTGTTGTTAGCGCTTCCGCTACTTCAACGCGGCGTGCTGCCTCTAAAAGTGCTTCACGCTTAAACGGAATCCCATCAAAAACACCTTCAAAAGCATCAATAAATGCCGTCGACATCGCATCGGAATTCACTTCTGCATGATCGATCACACCTTGCTTGGATTGAATGTTGAGGATAAATTCACCCCATTCAAAACGCTCGTCGAATGTCGCGTCAAACGCAGGTGTTTTTCCAAATCGCCATTCCCACGAAGCATAGTGATGATAACGATCAAGCGCCGTTCCCGTAATGTTTTCTTCATTAATAAAGATTTTAGATTCAGGCATCCCATATATTTCCGAAAAAGCGGTCTCAAGCGCCATCTTGAGCCCGTCAATGGTAATCTCAGGATTAATCGACTTGAGATTGACAACTCTGGACTTGACTGATTTGACACCTTTCGCCGACAGTTTTTTAACCGATGCGTTAAGGTACTTACCTAAACGCTCCATATTGACATCAACAAGCAGTGTGCCATGATGATAATAATTTTCTTTGCCATTGTAAAAAGCATTGCCTGAAAATTTACGGTCACCCGCTAAAATGTCATTGCGCCCGGAAAATGAAGCCTCAATGCCAAGTTCTTTAACAGCCTTCAACAGGACGCTGAGCTGGCGCTCAAGGTCTTCATGCTGTCTGTTCATGGCAAATGTAAAGTTCAGATTGCCAAGATCGTGATAAACGGCACCGCCGCCTGATAGGCGCCGTGCCAATTTCCCCTGATCGCCTTCCAGTGCTTTGACGAGAACTTCACGCCAAGGATTTTGATGCTTGCCAATCACGACTGTATGCGCATTTTGCCATAAATACAAGACAACTTCATCTGGTTTAACAGTGTTCACCAATTGCTCTTCATAAGCCAGATTAAACCAAGGGTTTGTTGATTCAGAAATGACGAGCTTTGTTTTAATGGGCATGTCAACACTCCTTCATACGTTATGCGGTCATCATAACACTCGCATTGACCCAATGTCAACTGGTCTGTTAAATCACACCACAGACAGCAGCCAGTATTTTGGAAATCAACGTTTAATTAAGTGAATGGGTTTATCAACCGCACCATGTGCCGCTTCCATCACAATTTCAGAAAGCGTTGGATGTGGATGGACTGTTTTGGCCAAATCATAAACGGTTCCCTCAAGCGCCATCGTCGCCGCGGCTTCGGCAATCATGTCCGTCGCATGCGATGCGACGATGTGAACGCCAATCACTTCACCATACTGCTTGTCGTGAATAATTTTAACGAATCCCACCGTCTCTCCCTCTGCCACCGCTTTGCCATTGGCACTGAGTGGAAAACTGCTCGTTCCGACATCAAATCCCGCAGCCCGTGCCTCATCTTCCGTATAACCAATAGCACCGACCTCCGGAAAACTATATATACAGGATGGAATCTGTCGGTAATTGATCGTCGAATCCTTGCCCATAATGTTTTCGACAGCGACAATGCCCTGAGCAGATGCGACGTGCGCCAGCATCATCCCACCACAGACATCGCCTACGGCATAGACATTTGGTACGTTCGTCTTCATATGTTCATCAACGGCAATGCCCTGTTTTGACATTTTCAGTTGCAGCACTTCTAGGCCTTTGGTATTTGGCGATCTGCCAAGACTCGCCAGAATATAATCGCCAGTCGTTTCATGATCGCCCTGTGCATCTTTATAGTAGACGCGGTGCCCGTCAATACGCGTTATCGCAACACCTGTCTTAATGGCAACACCGCTTTCTGAAAGGTGACGCTGGATCAACACCTTGACATCTTCATCTTGATTTTTAAGAATCTGTTCAGAGCGCTGTAAAAGCGTCACCTCAGTTCCCAAGCTGTTGAAGAGCGTTGCAAATTCCACGGCAATGACACCGCCGCCTAATATAATCATGCGTTTGGGATGCTGTTCCAAATTGATGGCACGCGTGCTGTCAATGACGATGCCGTCATTCAGTGCACTTTGCAGGCCTTCTATTGCCGGGTATTGCGGCGAAGATCCCGTCGCAATAATCAAGTGTTTGTGCTGAAGTGTTTCAGCGCCGACTTTAACCGTTCTTTCATCTGCAATGGTCGCATAACCTTTGTACACATCCACTTTATTGAATTTTAAAAGCTGTTCAACGCCGCCGACAATCTTATTGACCACGGACGTCTTGCGCGCCATGAGCTGCTGCCAGTCAACGCGTATGGCATTCCCATTTTCTAGGGATATCCCAAAAGATGCTGCACGCAGCATATCCTGATAGAGTTTTGCGCTCCTCAGAAGCGTTTTCGTCGGAATGCATCCGTCGTTTAAACAAACGCCGCCGATGCGGTCTGCTTCAATCAATGCAACACTTGCGTTCATTTGCGCTGCTTTGATCGCCGCAACATAGCCACCTGGACCGCCACCGATGACGACAATGTCATATGTTTTCATGTGGCCTCCTCGTTTTATTAATCCTATTTAAATAAGGAAATTGTATCCCTGCTTTTCTCGTTAATCGTTAATCGTTAATCCTTAATCGTTGATCGTTAATCCTTCACGGCAATCTGTTGAATTTTACCTTGTGATCATGAGCCCTATTACCGTTAAGGATTCAATGATGCATGATTGAATTTCCTTACCATCCGTTACAAGAAATCATTTGTTTTTACATCAGTATCAATTTTTTTGGATTTGACAGAAGTCTTTTCACTTCGTTGACAAACCGCCCCGCGTCGGCACCGTCAATAATGCGGTGGTCAAATGACAATGAAAGCGGCAGTATTTCTCTAATCACAATTTCATCTTCAATCACCACAGGTTTTTTCTGTATGCTGCCGACACCCATAATACCAGCTTCAGGATAGCGAATGATCGGCACGCCAAAGCTGGAACCAACTGAGCCATAATTGGTAATGCTGAATGTACTGTCTTTCAGTTCGGCAATTTGAAGTGTTCTTGCCCGTGCCCCCTGGCTAAGGCGTTCAATCTCGCGCGCGATTTCGAAAATGCTCAATTGGTCGGCATTTTTAATAACGGGAACCATTAAGCCATCCGGTGTATCCACGGCAATGCCAATGTGATATGCCTGCTTTAAGAGCACTTCGCTGTTTGCCATATCTACACTGGCATTCATAAACGGAAATGCTTTAAGACCTAAGACAATTGCCTTGATAAAAAACGCCAGATAAGTCAACTTAACGCCTTCTTCCGTCGCCAGTTCCGCAACCTCTCGCTTAAGCGCCACCAGTTCATGGACATCCACTTCATCCATCATGGTCGTATGCGGAATTGTAAAGCGCGACTGAACCATATTTTCTGCAACAGTCTTTCGCAGCATCGACATTTGGACGCGTTTGACCGGCACATCACTTGACGGAAGCGGTTTTGATGTATTTGCCACAGGCGTATTCACTGCACTTTGCGACAAAGGCACTTCCGCTGCTGCACGCTGCTGTGCGTCAGCAAACGCACGAATATCCGCTTTCATAACGCGGCCATTTGGCCCAGTCCCCTTCACGCGCTGTATATCAACGCCGAGATCTTTTGCCAGCGACCGCGCCACTGGTGTTGCTAACACTTTTCGCTTCACGCCAGTTTCAGCTGCATGCGCAGCACCTTCCTCACTGGCTGGAATCAACTGAGAAGATACCTCAATTTCACCGACGACACTGGCACCCTTCGCCTCTTCAACGGTTTCAACAACCGAATCGCCAGTATCAAACCGCGGCTCTGTGCTTTTTGGCGTTTTTTCGCCGCCCGTTTCAGATTTGTCAACGTTTGTATCAGTCGATTCCATTTCTGATTCATTCATCGCCATATTCGAACGCACACCAGGCTGGCCGTCATCGATAACGACAATGGTATCACCGACGTTGACGCGATCGCCAACGGCGTATTGAACAGATTTTACCGTACCTGATACCGGCGACGGTATTTCGGCATTCACTTTATCCGTCTCAAGTGTAAAAAGATTCTCACCTTCTTCAACGGTTTGACCAATATCAACAAATAGTTTGAGCAGAACACCTTCATGAATGCCCTCGCCTATATCTGCAAATTTAACATTAAACACGACATCACCTCCTAAAATGTGAGTACAGCTCTGAGTTCCGCGACGATGCCCTCGACAGACGGTACATAGTGATGTTCTCCCTTAGGCAGCGGTACAATGGTGTCAACACTGGTAATGCGCGTTGGCGGTGCTTCCAAATGCAGAAATGCGCCCTCATTGACAATGGAAATGAGCTCCGCACCCGGTCCAAACGAACGCGCCGCTTCATGAACCACGGCAAATCGTCCCGTCTTCTGAACCGATGTGATGATCGTTTCACGGTCAATAGGCGATATCGTCCTCAAATCAATCAATTCAATGCTATGGCCTTCTTTTTCCAATATTTCAACAGCTTTCTGCACGTCCCTGAGCATTGAGCCCCATGCGACGACCGTCAAGTTATCACCCGGTTTGACAATTTTTGCCTTTCCAATTGGAATTTCATAAATACCTTCAGGCACTTCTTGCTTAAATGCCCTGTAAATACGCTTTGGCTCCATAAATATCACGGGATCGGGATCATTAATCGCTGCAATCATCAGCCCTTTTGCATCATAAGGCGTCGATGGAATCACCACTTTTAGACCTGCCGTATGCGCAAAAATCGCTTCAAGTGATTCCGAATGGTGTTCCAATGCCCGCACGCCACCGCCATATGGCATTCGAATGACCATTGGCACCGTGTATAGTCCCCTGGAACGGTTGCGCATGCGTGCCGCATGTGTCACAATTTGATTAATGGCGGGAAATACAAAACCTGAAAATTGAATTTCAACAACGGGTTTTAAACCGTTGATCGCCATGCCGATACCTGAACCGACAATTGACGATTCTGCAAGAATACTGTCAAAGCACCTGTCGACGCCGTATTTTGCCTGCAGTCCCTTTGTTGCCCTGAAGACGCCGCCTTCAAAACCGACATCCTCGCCATAGACGATAATACTGGAATCTGCAGCCATCGAAACATCCAGCGCGTTTGTCAGCGCTTCAATAAGGTTCAATACTAACATTTATTTCCCCTCCTTGTAAGATAAATATAGGGTTAGGGTTTCAAAACCCACCCGAATGTTCTTTGATAACTTAAACTTTATTGTTCAGATGAATCTTAGACATGCTG
>JASUSA010000076.1 GCA_030446305.1 Clostridiales bacterium
ATGTGCACCGCTTTCGGAAACGGAAGTAACCAAACAGATAAAAGCACTTGCCGACCAAAATGTCTCAACGGATTCACTGGTTTGCTTTTTAGGCGCTGGTGCCTATGACCATGCTGTACCATCCGTTATCAAGCATTTGATCGGACGTTCGGAGTTTAATACAGCTTATACACCTTATCAGCCTGAAATCAGCCAGGGAACACTTCAGGCGATCTTTGAATACCAGACGATGATTGCCAACCTCACGGGGATGGATGTCGCCAATGCCTCCATGTACGACGGTGCATCGGCGACCGCCGAAGCGGCAGTGCTTGCAGCTGCAAACCAAAAGGGCGATACGGTACTCATCGCTTCGACGGTACATCCGGAGACGATTGCAGTCGTTGAAACCTATATGCGCTTCAAGGGCATCAAAGTTGTTCAAATTGAAGCAAAAGACGGCGTGATGGATCGTGATGCGCTTACAGCGAAATTAAATGCCGATGTTGTAGGCGTCGTTGTTCAGCAACCGAATTTTTACGGCATCGTAGAAGATTATACGGGTGTCGCAGAGGCTGTACACGAAGCAAAAGCGCTGTTCATCATGAATGTCGATCCAATCGGCGCGGCACTTCTAAAGACGCCGGGTGAATATGACGCAGATCTAGCCGTAGGCGAAGGACAGCCGCTTGGCAATGGCCTCAATTACGGTGGCCCGTACCTTGGGTTTATGGCGTCGACGAAAAAGCAAATGCGAAAACTGCCCGGACGCATCGTCGGGCAAACGGTAGACCTCGACGGCAAACGCGCTTTTACACTGACACTTCAGGCGCGTGAACAACACATTCGCCGAGAAAAAGCGACCTCCAATATCTGCTCCAACCAAGCGCTCAATGCATTGACGGCGACGATTTTTATGAGTGTCACAGGTCGTGAAGGCCTCTATCAAATGGCGGCGGAAACGGCGAGACGCGCCTATTACGGTTATGAAAAACTGTTGGCAACCGGGCACTTCAAGCCGGCTTATGCACAGCCGTTTTTCAGAGAATTCGCACTGGAAGTCAATGGTGGTGCCGATGTTGATTCCATCAATGCGCACCTTTTTGAAAACGGCATATTGGGAGGCCTGAATATCAGTGATGATAACGCACAGCGTATCCTTTTCTGCATCACAGAAAAACGAACTGTCGAAGAAATTGACCGATTGGTCGAAGTATTGGAGGCATATCCATGGTAAATTACGATCAATTGATTTTTGAAATATCCAAACCGGGCAGATCAGCATATCGCGTTGCAAAGGCGGATGTCTGTGATAAACCGATTGAATCCATTATCCCTGCAGGCTTATTGAGAGAAACCTCACTTGAACTGCCGGAAGTCTCTGAACCCCAGCTCGTGCGTCACTACACGCTGCTGAGTCAGAAAAACTTTGGCGTCGATACGGGCTTTTATCCGCTCGGTTCCTGTACAATGAAATACAACCCGAAACTCAATGAAGATATGGCTGGATTTTCAGGCTTTGCCGCATTGCATCCTCAGCAAAAGACACAGCAGACGCAGGGTGCGCTTGAACTGATGTATGACCTCTCGGCCATGTTGTCAGAAATTGGCGGGATGGATGCTTTTACACTCCAACCGGCTGCCGGGGCACATGGCGAGCTGACAGGCCTTATGATAATGAAAGCTTATCATGAGAGCAGAGGCGACCAAAAGCGAACCAAAATTATTGTTCCCGATTCAGCTCACGGCACCAACCCTGCCAGTGCCAATGTCGCCGGTTTTGATATTGTCGAAATCAAGTCGACGCGCATGGGCGAAATCGATCTGGAAAGCCTCAAGGCGGCACTCGGTGATGACATTGCCGGGCTGATGCTGACGAATCCCAATACACTTGGGCTCTTTGACCGCAATATCGTCGAAATCGCGCGACTGGTGCACGAAGCAGGCGGGTTGCTCTATTATGACGGCGCCAACCTCAATGCCATTTTAGGTCAGACGAGACCGGGCGACATGGGATTTGACGTTGTGCATTACAACCTGCATAAGACTTTTTCCACCCCGCATGGCGGCGGTGGTCCGGGATCAGGCCCGGTGGGCGTTAAAGCATTTCTCGAACCGTTTCTGCCGACGCCGGTTGTCATAAAAAGCGAAAGCGGCTACGATTTGTCATATGACAGACCACTCAGCATTGGCAAGGTAAAAAGTTTTTACGGTAACTTTGGCATACTCGTCAGAGCCTATACGTTTATTCTTTCGATGGGTGCCGAAGGCCTCAAGCGCGCCAGTGAAATGGCGGTTTTAAACGCCAGCTATATTCAGGAAAAACTGAAAGACCATTATCAAGTCTTTGCCAATACAAAGTGTAAGCATGAATTCGTACTGGCGGGGTTAAAAGGTGAACTGACGCAATGTTCAACGCTGGACGTCGCAAAACGACTGCTGGATTATGGTTATCATCCGCCGACGATCTATTTCCCGCTCATCGTGCCGAATGCGATTATGATTGAACCGACAGAATCGGAAAGCCTCGAAACACTGGATGATTTTATTGACATTATGATTAAAATCAGTGAAGAGGCAGATACAAATCCCGAAGCGCTGAAACAGGCGCCAACGACGACGCCAATTCGACGCGTCGATGAGATTAGGGCGGCGAGAACGCCTATTCTCAAGTGGGAACCGACGCCTGCAACATCCGAAGAAGCATAAACAGGAGGCCATTTATCATGACGGCAAAAAAAATGATCGTGATCGGCGGCGGTCCCGGCGGGTATGTTGCAGCCATTAGAGGTGCCCAGTTAGGCGCGTCAGTAACGGTTATCGAATCAAATAAAATCGGGGGCACCTGTCTGAACGACGGGTGCATTCCCACAAAAGCGCTCTATAAGAGCGCTTCGCTTTATCACGCCATGACCGAAACGGCACAATTCGGCATTCATGTCGATGGATTTCGACTGGATATGGCGGGTGTACAAGGCCATAAACAGCAAGTGGTGGGTACATTGGTCGATGGCGTTGCGGCATTGTTAAAAGCCAACCGCATTGACGTTATCAGCGGCAAAGCACATCTTATGTCAAACAGGCAGGTAGCTGTGATTACACCTGAAGGAGAGACGACAGTTTTATCAGCTGACGGCATTGTCATTGCAACAGGTTCTGAACCGATGATGCCGCCGATTGAAGGCATTGACCTCGAGGGCGTCGTTACCAGTGAGCAGATTTTGAAGTTTGATTTTGTTCCGAAGAAACTGACCATTATTGGCGGCGGTGTGATCGGTATGGAGTTTGCCGGCATTTTTAATGCCTTTGGCAGTGAGGTTACCGTTGTTGAATTTGCCGATCAGATTTTAGGGCAGCTTGACGCAGAAATTGTAAAACGCTATGCTGTTCAGGCGAAAAAGCAAGGCATTGCCATTCATAAGCAAACAAAGGCAAAACAGATCAGAAAATTGGAAAATCAAGCGCTCGTCTGTACTTGTGAAGGCAAAAAAGGCGATTTTGACATTGAATCCGATCAAATTTTAGTCTCTGTTGGAAGAATTCCGCGGATTAGGGCTTTAAATCTTGACGAAGCTGAGATAAAATATAGCTTAAAAGGTATTGAAGTAACTGAACATTTCGAGACAAACCAAGCGGGAATATATGCCATTGGTGATTGCAACGGTAAAACCATGTTGGCACATGCTGCGTCGCATCAAGCGATTGAAGCGGTTGACCACTTTATGGGGATATCGCATGAACATTCGGCAACGCCTATTCCAAGCTGTGTATTTGTCAATCCGGAGATTGCCTCAGTCGGACTGACTGAAGAAGTACTCAAGGATCGTGGCATTGATTATCTTAAAAGCAAATTTATGTTTGGTGCAAATGGCAAAGCGCTCACAATGGGTGAAGGTGAAGGCATTCTCAAAGTGCTCTCCGATAAAGATGGCGTCCTGTTGGGCGTACATATAATGGGACCGCATGCTTCTGATCTCATCCACGAGGCAACACTGGCACTGCATCAGGCACTTGACGTAAACGCCATAAAAGGAATGATCCACGCACACCCGACTTTATCCGAAGCATTCCACGAGGCTGTTTTGGGATTAAAGGGGGAAGCCATTCACTTGGCGCCTTTGAAAAAATAGAGATCTTTGAAAGGAGTTTGATGCATGAATCTTACATTGATTAAGGAAAATGACCCAGAGCTTTATGAAAGCATGCGACTTGAGCTTGAGAGACAAACGAACAATATCGAGCTGATCGCATCGGAAAACTTTACAAGTCCGACCGTAATGGCGGCAATGGGGACACATTTAACAAACAAATACGCAGAAGGTTATCCCGGCAAGCGCTATTATGGTGGCTGTGAGTATGTAGACATCAGCGAAGACTTGGCAAGAGACCGCATGAAAAAGCTCTTTGGAGCCGATCACGCCAATGTGCAGCCGCATTCAGGGTCACAGGCGAATATGGGCGTTTATATGTCCGTACTTCAGCCCGGCGATAAGATTCTAGGCATGAACTTAGCAGACGGCGGCCATTTAACCCATGGTTCTCCCGTTAACTTTTCAGGTATCCTTTACGATTTTGTGTCTTATGGCGTTAATGAAGACGGATGGATCGATTACGATGCACTTCGTGCAAAAGCCATTGAAGAAAAACCAAAGATGATCGTCGCAGGTGCCAGTGCTTATTCCAGAATTATTGATTTTGAAAAGATCCGAGCGATCTGCGATGAAATTGGCGCATACATGATGGTGGATATGGCACACATCGCCGGACTGGTCGCAGCAGGTTATCATCCAAATCCAGTGCCTTTTGCAGATTTTGTGACAACGACGACGCATAAAACGCTTCGAGGGCCAAGAGGCGGTGCCATTCTCTGTAAAGAAGCCTATGCAAAAGCAGTTGACAAGGCGATTTTCCCTGGCATTCAAGGCGGCCCGCTGATGCACATTATTGCGGCGAAGGCAGTTTGTTTTAAAGAAGCGATGTCAGATGATTTCAAAGTTTATCAAAAACAAGTCATTGACAATGCGGCAACACTGTCGGAAGCACTAATTGAACGCGGTTTTAAAATCGTCTCCGGCGGTACAGACAATCATCTCATGCTCATTGACCTCCGCAGTAAAAACATTACGGGGAAAGAGGCTGAAAAATTGCTGGATTCTGTTGGCATTACAACCAACAAGAATACAGTGCCAAATGAAACGGCAAGTCCTTTTGTGACAAGCGGTATCCGTATTGGAACGCCGGCATCGACGACAAGAGGATTTGGCAAAGCAGAAATGATTGAAATTGCCGATATCATCAGCTTTGTCATTGATAACAAAGACGGTGATCTCACCGATGCTAAAAAACGCGTTAAAGCGCTGTGTGATCGTTTCCCGCTGTATCAATAAGTTTTAACGGACTGATAACCGACTTCATCTCGATGAAGTCGGTTTTTTGTGTTTTAAATCGGATAATGGGTATGCATTAACGAAACAACGAAAAAAGAAACGACGAACAACGAAACGGATATGATTTTGGAGAGAAGTGCCAAAAGGGGGGCATCATGAAACTGTATTTGGTCAGGCACGGTGAGCCGAGTTATACACCGTGTACGCGAAGGGGGTTAATTGGACAGGGGCGAGATTTGGCGGCGCTGAATGACATTGGCATCGCTGAAATGATTGAAGCGGGGAAGCGGCTTAGCGAAACAGATGCTGAGGTAATCTTATCGTCGCCATACACGCGGGCACTGCAATCATCGGCCATTGTGGCAAAAGAGACAGGGCTGACCACCGTTGTCGTTCACGACTTGCACGAATGGATTCCCGATACGACATTTCAGTACGGCTCTTATAAAGAACTAAAATTGCTCTTTGAGGACTTTAAGCAACATAAAGGGGTATTGCCGGAAGAAGTGTCCCAGTATGCTGAATATACGAGATGGGAACCCTTAGCATCTGTTAAAGAGCGGGTCAGAACAGCACTGCTGGCCTATGCGCAAACTTATCAGTCAGCGATTGTCATGGCGCACGGTATGGTGCTTCAAAGTCTGTTTTATCAGGAACACTATCTCTATGGTGAAATTAAAGTGATTGATTTTGATGAACATTTCAAGTCACCTGTTTGGCCGCTAGAATTGTAAAAGCCTATCCTAAAACTGCATGAGGCAGTGAATGGATAGGCTTTAACGTTACAAGGTCTAGATATTATTCAAATTTATCATAGTATATTTGCGCTTCGGGCATCCCCTTTTCCATTAGAATCGGCATAACTGAATCGATCATTACAGGGCTGCCGCAGAGATAGGCTTCTGACTGCTCAGCATCGACGAGGTATTTTTTGAGCAGGTCTGTGACGCGGCCGACTTCGCCATCCCAGTGACACTGTTCTGTCGGTCTGGACAGGCATGTAATGACTTCCAGTTGCGGTAAGTCTGCTTTTAAGGCTTCCAGTGTATCGAGTTCGAAGAGGTCATCCCGTGTACGCGCGCCAAAGTAAAAAGTTGCTTTGCGATTGATTTTTTCATCGCGCATGTATTTGAGAATAGAGACAATTGGCGCCATGCCGGTACCGATGGCGACGAGCACCATTGGCCGATCCGTATGCTGGTAGAAAAAGTGACCGTAGGGGCCGACCACGATGAGGTCTTCGCCTGCTTTTAAATGTTCGTGGACGAATGTCGTGGCGATGCCGCCTTTCACAAAGCCGATATAGAGCTCTAAGTGAGCATCGTCCAGCGGTGAAGACGCAATGGAATAGGCGCGGTAAACCTCCTCTTCATTGCCCTTGTATTTGGGTGCCAGTATCTGAACGTACTGACCGGCTTTAAAGTTTAAATGCGTTCCCTCAGGCAAGTGCAGTTTCAAATGTTTAATCGTCGGAGTGACGTCGATAAGCGCCTCGACACGATAGAGCATTTGCTGAACGCTAAAGAGCTCCTCGGGGATTTCAATGGCCATATTTTCGCGGACTTTTAACTGACACGCCAGACGAATGCCTTCCTTTCTTTCGTCAGGCGTCACATAGCCAAATTCTGTCGGCAGAATTTGACCGCCGCCTTCGATGACTTTAACCTTGCAGTAGCCGCAGCTCCCTTTGCCGCCGCACGCGGAAGGAATGAAAATTTTTTGTTCGACAAGCGCTGATAGCAGTGTATCGCCGCCGTCAACCGTTAATTTCTTTTCTGAATTGATGGTAATCTCTTTTTCTCCGTAATTGGCAATGGTTTTATTGGCAATTGACAAGAGGAGGGCGAGCAGTCCCGAAATGCCGCACATGGCGGCGACTGTAATGCCAATGGTTGTCATGTGCACCTCCTATTGTATTTGAACTATGCCGGAAAAACCTAAAAATGCAAGGGCCATAATGCCGGTGATGATGAGGGTAATGCCCGGGCCTTCCAATCCCTTTGGAATGGGGGCATTTTTAATGCGCTTTCGAATGCCTGCCATTGAAACGATGGCAAGTGTCCAGCCAAGACCGGAACCGACGCCGAAAGCAAAGGACTGAAACAAGTTATACTCTCGAATAATCATAAAGAGCGAAACCCCTAAGATAGCGCAATTCACAGTAATCAGCGGCAAAAAGATCCCAAGTGAATAATAAAGCGTTTCAAAATAGCGCTCAATAATCATCTCCACAAGCTGTACAAAAGCGGCAATGACGATGATAAAAACGATAAAGCGCAGATATTCCAGCTTTAACGGCACTAAAATGCTGTAATAGACGAAATAGTTGATGACTGATGTGCAGGCGAGTACAAAGGTAACGGCCTGTCCTAGGCTCAGAGAGGTTTTGATTTCCCCTGAGACGGCAATAAAGGAACACATCCCCAGAAAGTTTGACAGGATCATGTTGTTGGTAAAGATTGCGGCAAAGAAAATAATCATTGGATGGATATCGATCATGATTTTGCACCCCCTTTATCCGTATTGTCATCAAAGAAGCGGTGTGTCACCCAAATGACGATGCCGAGCATAAAGAAGGCCCCCGGCGGCATAATCATCAGTGTCCAGTTAACCCATTGTTCGCCGAGCACCTGAATGCCGAAAATAGAGCCAAAACCCAGCAATTCGCGAACAAATGCAATGGCCAGGAGAACGATGGTATAACCGAGTCCCATAATCAGACCGTCAAAGAACGAGATGAGCGGCTTGTTCTTTTGTGCAAAGGCTTCTGCCCGCCCCATGATAATGCAGTTGGTGATAATAAGACCGACATAAGGGCCGAGTGCCTTGGACATCGAAGGCCAGTAAGCTTTCAAAAAGATATCCAGTGCAATGACGTAAGCGGATATGATTAAGGTCTGAACCATCATACGAATATGTTTTGGCGTATAAAGTCTGAGGACAGAGACTGTTAAACTTGAAAAAGCGGTGACAAACATAAGGCCTACGCCCATGACAAAGGAATTCATCATGAGGTTAGTGACGGCAAGCGTTGAGCAGATGCCGAGAATTTGGCGAAAAACAGGATTGTCCTTATAAATGCCTTCTTTAAATACTTTTTTGAATTCACTCATTGACAATCACCGCCCTTTCAGTCGACATTAATGTTTCTAAAAAAGTGTTCAGCATGCCTTTGATCGCATTGGATGTCAACGTCGCGCCGGTAATGGCATCAACATTGCCGTTGGCCTCAGAGCGATAACGAATATAAGGGGCGGTTTCCAGCGGAATACCCCTAAACTGCTCTTTAAACCAAGCTTCATCAATACGACCGCCTAGACCCGGCGTCTCTGAGTGCGAAATAAAATCAACGCCTAGGATGGTTTTAAAATCCGATGAAATGGCAATGTAGCCATTGACGGTTCCCCATAAGCCCTTGCCTGTGAAGGGAAACGTGTAGGCAGTCACTTGGCCATCGGTGGCATACCGATAATAGCTGAGGTCGTCCGCCTTGACTTGTTCAAAATTATCGACAAAGATTTGATGCAGTGCGGTATCGTCTGCTGCATCAATGGCATTGGCATAGAGGATGGCACGTTCCAGTCTGAGCGATTCTTGTTCTGCAACGCGTTCTGCCGAGACGGCATTAAGAGAAGCGAGAATCAGTGTATAAACCGCTGTGATGAGCACCATAAAAAAGACGGGATAAAGGATTCGTTTCGGTTTAGCCATGAGAGGCCTCCTTTCCGACTTTAACAGGTGTCTTTGATTTTTTAAGCGCAGTTACCAGTTCGTCGAGGATTGGGGCGAAGGTATTGCCGATGAGGATGGCAAACATGACCCCGCCTGAAAACAGGGCGTATCCTCTGATGATTACCGTAACACCGCCGATGATAATGCCATAGAGCCGTTTGCCCCAGACCGTCTTCGGCGAGGAGATGGGATCAGTGGCCATAAATGTGGCGCCAAAGAGTATGCCGCCGGATAATAGACCGTATAACGGGTTGGGAACGGCGGTCGATCCCAAAAGATAAAAAGCTGTGTCAAAGACGATAAAACTGATGATGACACTCCAGAATGTGTCTTTGGCAATGACTTTTTTCACCAGTAAAACAATGACGATAACGATAATGGCTGCGGCACTGGTTTCGCCGATTGATCCGGAGATATTACCGATCAGCATCTGAGGCAGTGCGGTCATTTCACCGGTTTGCCGGAAGAGAGACATTGGCGTCGCCTGTGAGACCGTATCAACACTGTAGGCTAGTGCGCCGTTGAGTCCTTGCGGCAATTGCCACTGGCCCGTCATAAAGGACGGAAAGTTGACGTAAATAAAGGCACGTCCCACCAATGCCGGGTTAAATGGATTTTTCCCAAATCCGCCAAACACCATTTTTCCGAACAGGACGCCAAATGCGATGCCGATACCTGAAATCCAGTAAGGCAGGCTCGGTGGAAGTGTCAGCGTGAAGAGCATTGCAGTGACAACGACGGCCTCAGAAATCTTGCCAGTGGTCTTCCGAACGAAGCCCCATTCGATGATTGCAGCGATAACGGTGTTGATGATGAGCAAAAAGAAGGTTCGCCACCCAAAAAAAAGAATGCCGAGCGCTTGCAGAGGTATGAGTGCGAAAATAACTTTGCGCATCAATGCTTGTTTCATGAAATATTTCAAATAATACCTCCCCCTTGATGTTAGATTTTGCAGTATTTTTTGAATAAATGCATTATGATAGCAGACACAGCGGCAGAACCCTGTGCATATTGATAAAATGATCCTTATCAATACCTTAACGCATACATTTTAAATATATCCGAAACCAGCCATTTTAACCGCGTATTTACAAAAATAGGTTTTCAAGATAGAAACGAATCCAGTATACTGGTTATAGAAAGATAAATTTCTAGGGCTGTATGGTTCTGAGAATGGGGGCATTTATGATAAATGAAAAGGGGCAAAACGGGGTAAAAATGATGCAATACAACCTGCTGATGCTGATTGTGACGGCGTTCTTCTTTGATTTGACCTTTCGAAACGAAGGGAACATTGACACGGTAATTGTACTGATTCTTCAAATGGTATTGATTGTGAGAATCATATTGTCAAAAGCCAAAATCATTCAATCAAACGAAGTGTTTGAAGCACTTACGGCGCAAGATGCGAATGCATCAGAGATGGCAGGCGACGTTTCCGGCGCTTACCGCGAACTGGTGAAAAAAATTTTCAGTCTGCAAAATGGACTCAATGGTCTCCAGCTCACTGTGGGCTATGTCGTCATATTAAAGCTCATAGGCGGCATTCTACTCAAACAGTCACCTTTTGATGTGGCGATCCAAGGCATGACGCTGCTGTTTTTTGTTGTTGCAGCCTTTATCCTTTTACCACTGTTGTTATGGGTGAAAAACATTGACAGCAAACGGCTGCGCAATCAAATTCAATTGGTCGTCTTTCTGCTGTTGCTCTTCTGGATTACTATGGACGGACAAGGGGCGACCCTGCCGACGTTTGGCAAAATCTATTTGATGAATAACCTCTTGGCAGGTGTTGACTATATGGTGGCAATTGTTATCTGCCAATACATTCAAAAATTTATGAAGGCTTAACATGACATTGTAATTTAAGTGGTGATACAATAGATTCAGTGGAGGAGACGATGCAATATCGTATTAATCAAAAGAATGGGGACAACATTTCAATTCTAGGCTATGGCGGCATGCGCTTTCCAACGAGAGCGGGCTTTATCGACGAGCCTAGGGCAATTGAACTTTTGAAAAAAGCAGTTGAATCAGGTGTTAATTATATTGATACTGCCTATTTCTATCATGCGGGAACCAGCGAGGGATTTATTGGAAAGTTTTTGGCCATGGGGTATCGCGACAAGGTATTCATTGCGACAAAAATGCCGCCATGGTCTGTCAATACAAAAGAGGATTTGGATAAAATTTTTGAAGACCAGCGGCGAAAACTCGGCGTGGACGTCATTGATTACTATTTGCTGCATGCCCTTAATGACGAGAGCTGGGAAAAATTTCTGAAATATGATACATTGGCATTTTTAGATCGCATCAGACGTGAAGGTAAAATTAGAAATGTAGGCTTTTCATTTCACGGTGACCGGCTTACGTTCAAACGTATTGTCGATGCTTACGATTGGGACTTTTGCCAAATCCAATACAATATATTAGATGAATTTAATCAGGCGGGCAAAGAGGGTTTGCAGTATGCAGCGTCAAAGAAAATGGCAGTGTTTGTCATGGAACCGCTTCGCGGCGGCAGTTTGATTAAAAAAATGCCGGCGGAGGTTTTGGCGGCATATGAACAGGCTGCGCCGGGGCGTACGCCGGCATCTTGGGCACTCAAATGGCTTTGGGATCAGCCGGAAGTCACCATGGTGCTCTCGGGAATGACTGAAATGGCACATTTAGAGGAAAACTTATCAATCGCACTGGATTCGACACCGAACTGCCTAAGCGATGCGGAGAAGAAAACGGTCAGTGACGTACGGCAGATTTACCTTTCAAAGCAGCGCGTTCCCTGTACGGGATGTC
This sequence comes from Clostridiales bacterium, assembly GCA_030446305.1. Lineage (GTDB taxonomy): Bacteria > Bacillota > Clostridia > Peptostreptococcales > Acidaminobacteraceae > Fusibacter. The sequence continues at coordinate 11,895 of JASUSA010000076.1, forward strand.
AGTACTGCATGCCATGTCCGTTTGGTGTCGACATTCCACGGTGTTTTGACCTTTACAATTCAAAATACCTGCTCAATCAAAAGAACATGCGCGGCTTTTACTGGCTGCAAATGGCCGGCATGAATGGGAAGCCCAGTTATGCATCGCTTTGCAGAGAATGCGGCAAGTGCCTAACACACTGTCCGCAGCAGATTGATATTCCCAATCGCTTAAAAGAAGTAACGGCGGATATGGAATCCGTATTGATGAAACCCGCGATGCGTGTGGTCGGATGGGTGCTCGGAATCCAGAAAAAATTAGCGAAGCGATCGAAAAAATAGCTGTAAGTTATAATACGCATTTAAAATGGGTATAAAATATGTCATCATTTAAGGTCATCGCTTAAGATTATCACTTAAGGTTATCACTTAAGGTTATCTCTTCATGCTGCCACGAATAATCTACCTGATGGCATAGATAGTAAGATGTATCCTTATTTATAATAGATTGAGATAATAAATTGAAATCTTTCATGATGCATAATCGCGGCGTCTTTCATAAAATAAGCACATGGATAAAAAAGTAATTGATGAATAGGTAGATTTACCTCAATGATTTTTATAGCGTCATCATATAAAATGAAAATGGAGTTTAAAGATATGGGATGGTTGAAATATAATCCGCTTAAACTGAGCAGAGAAGCGATGCTGTTTGATTCGCCGCTCTACATTTTAAAGGCCTTTTCAGGCGTTCTGCTGGCATACGTGATTTTTAGCCGGCAGCCGTTTATTGGGCGTGATATGATTTCTGTTCTCTTTGGGATGATGCTGACACTTGAACCCGTGAGTATGGCTGGTGTCCGCTCGGGCATCGACCAGCTGAAAAGCACTGTGCTCGGCGGCGTGATCGGTTTTGCAGTTGTATGGATAGGCGGGGTTAACGCGCTGACGGTGCCACTTGCTGTGAGTTTAACACTATACATGGCACTTCGCATTCAGTGGCGGACTGTACCGGCTGTGGCCATTTTCACAGCGATCTACATGACGCAGTACATTCAGTATGATTCACTGGGCATGCCGAGTATGCCGCTAACGCTGGCCCTCAGACTGTCGGCGCTCTTTTCAGGTATTCTCGTAGCGGTTATTGTCAATGCTGTTTTTTCGCATCTTTTTTATCGGCGAATGATGACAAAGCGGCTCGTGTTCAATCTCGAACAGATCGCAAAGGTGTGTGGCGATGTTGCGGCAAATGAAACCATCAGCACATTTAAAGCATTTACAAGTATTTCAGAAGATCTTTCGGTTTTGGATCGCATGTTGCAGGATTTAAAGCTGAGAGGACATGAAAGTTTAAAAGGACACTACCAAGCACTGATTGACGATCTGTTAAAGATGGTTCACTATATGCAGAATCTCGTATTGAATCATTTAGGCGAAGACAGCTTCTTTAAAGAATGCTCTCATTGGCTGGCAGTACTTGCGGTGTGCATGGAAGCGCATGTTCCGAGTGAACAGCGTGATATAATCATGCAGTGTGATCGCATAATGAGCGAAGACATTTCGTCAACAGAGACGAAAATCTGTGAACTCATTAGATTAATTGATGTACAAATTAGAGAGATAAAAGAAAAAGAGAGGAGTGAGTAGGT
>JASUSA010000077.1 GCA_030446305.1 Clostridiales bacterium
ATTTTTTTATCTTCGTCTTTAATAATATTCTTGATCAGCGCATAGGCATCTGTAATGGATGTCGGATCAGGCGTAATGACGATGACGATATCCGAAGCGGCATCCACAAATGACAAAACGGATTTACTAAGGCCGGCGCCTGTATCAATTAAAATATAATCCGAAATTTCATTGCAGTATTTCAATGAATGAATTAGTTTTTCAAGCTGATTTTGATCGAGGTCGATAAGATCCATAATGCCTGAACCGCCAGAGATGACATTGATGTCATAGGGGCCATTCACAATAATGTCCTGTACGGTCGCTTCGCCCTTCAGAACATGTGACAAATTATATTTCGGTACAATCCCCAATAGCACGTCGACATTTGCTAGTCCTAGGTCAGCATCAATGATCGTTACTTTTTTGCCCAATTTGCCAAGTGCGATGCCGATGTTAACGGTAAAATTCGTCTTGCCAACGCCGCCCTTACCGCTTGAGACCGTAATGATCCGCGCATCGCCCGCTTCATTTGGATCAGATTGATTGATAATCTCTCTTAATTTTTGTGCTTGATCCATAGTATCCCCCAAACGCAATATGAATTAAGACTCAGTTTCGAAAATGTACTTGATAATCCGCTCCTTATCCGCGACTTCAATATCATCTGGAACACTTTGTCCTATGGTAAAGTATGAAAGCGGTTGCCCTGTCAAGACCCTTGTATTTAAAATATTGCCAAATGAATTGGCTTCATCAAGTTTTGTAAACAGTAACCGGTATTGCTCTAAAAACTGATAGGAATCGATAATGCTCTTAAGATCCTTATACGCTGTCGTCATGCTGAGGACGAGAAATATATTGACATCGTCCAAATAATTTACGAGTTCATCATAATCGCTTTTTAATTCTTTGCTCTTATGGCTGCGTCCCGCGGTGTCAATCAGAATATAATCCTTGTCTTTAAAGTGTTTCACAGCTGTGTCGAGCTCATCCGCTTCATAAATCACTTCAAGCGGAATTCCCAGTATTTCACTGTACGTTTTAAGCTGTTCTACGGCGGCAATTCGGTACGTATCTGCCGTAATCAGCCCCACTTGCTTGTTGTCAACAAGCGCCAACCTCGCGGCAATCTTGGCAAGCGTCGTCGTTTTTCCGACGCCTGTCGGCCCTAAAAACATGTATACTGACGGCTTCCCAGGCAGATCGGTATCAATGGTTTTTATATCGCCTAAGTATTCGCGGGCAATGACTTTGATGGCATTCATCACCGTATCATGATTTTTTTCAGATAAGTTAATCTGACGCTGAACGATTTCAATAATTTTTTTGGCAATCGGCTCCTGTATCTCAAGTTCTTTTAAAATGTCGATATACCGATCTGCAGGTTTCGCAGTTTCACCAATCGGCTCGGTCTTGTTTTCAATGGATTCTACCTTTTTAATCAGTGCGGCCACCATATCCTTGAGCTCACTCATTTCCAGTTCAGCTTTACTGGGAACAGGCACTTCTCGAATCACGGGAATTGGTTCTGATCGCACGGGAACCGGTATTTGCTTCGTCGTGCTGATTGGCTGCTCATCAATTGCCGCGACAACTTCCAAAAGCGGTTTGCTGAAAAATTTAAAAAGACCGCCTTTTTTAATTTTACGGGTATTGAGTATCACCGCATCCATGCCAAGTTCACTTTTTATTTTTATCATCGCTTCGTTCATGTCATGAACGAGATAACGTTTTACTTTCATTTAGATACTCACCATCCCAGCAGATTGAACATCAATACTTGATTCTATTTCATTATACGATAAAACGATCAAATCTGGAATCGATTGTTCCGATAATCTTTTAAAATAAAGTCTTACAATTGGCGCCGTAACGACAATTGGCTGTTCACCCATCTGCATGAGCTTCCTGATTTCATTGGAGAGACTTGCAATAATCTTTTGCGTCGTCATCGGGTCCAGTGACAAATACGTCCCTGCTTCATTCTGATCAATCGCCTCCATCAGCATGTTTTCGAGGCTTTGTTCCAGTGTTACGACCTGTGCCTTTCCAAACGGAAAGTACATTTTGGAAAGCTGCCTAGACAGCCGCTGTCTAACATATTCTGTAAGAATATTCACATCGCGCGTTGATTTGGCAAAATCGGCCAGCGTCTCTAAAATGGTCACCAAATTTCGAACGGATACGCCCTCTCGCAGTAGATTGACAAGCACTTTTTGGATATCCCCGTACCCCATAAGACTTGGCATCAATTCATCCAGCAGCGCCGCATTATTTTCCCTAACATTATCGATGAGCTGTTTGACATCTTCACGGCTGAGCAGATCGTGTGCATTCTTTTTAATCACTTCCGTCAAATGCGTTGAAATGACCGATGAAGGATCCACCACTGTATAGCCGAGTAATTCCGCTTTTTCACGCAGTTCCGCTTTTATCCATTTAGCTGGAAGTCCAAATGCCGGTTCAATGGTATCAATCCCCTGAATTTCACCTTCAACACTGCCCGGACTCATGGCAATGTAATGATCAAAGACGATATTGCCGCCGGCCACATCATTGCCTTTTATTTTAATCAAGTATTCATTTGAATCGAGCTGAATATTATCTCTTAAGCGAATAATTGGTACGACGATTCCAAGTTCAAGCGCAATTTGCCGTCTGATCATGACGAGTCGGTCATAGAGGTCGCCGCCTTGATTAGGGTCGGCAAGCGGTATGATGCCATAACCGAATTCGAGTTCAATCGGATCCACCTGCAAAAGCGGCACAATATTCTCGGGTCTTCGAATGTCTTCTTCCGGTCGTTCTGCCTTCGGCTCATGCTCTACTTGTACTGCGGCTTCTTTCTTATCCTTCGCCATAACACGCGTTCCCATAAAAATAATGAGCGAACCAATCAGAATAAACGGAATATTTGGCAGCGGTGTGCCAAATGCCAGTAAAATGAGAACGCCGCCCACGATAAATAAAACACGGCTTTGTGCAAAGAGCTGTCCGATGACATCAGTCCCCAGATTCGACTCTGATGCAGCCCGCGTTACGATAATACCGGTGGCAACAGAAATCATCAGTGCGGGAATCTGGCTTACCAAACCATCGCCGACAGTTAATAGCGTAAATTTTGAAATCGATTCCATCAGCGTCAGATTCATGGTAAAAGCACCGATCAAAAAACCTGCCACAATGTTGATTATCGTAATGATAATACCGGCAATAGCATCCCCTTTAACGAACTTGCTGGCACCATCCATCGAGCCGTAAAAATCAGATTCGCGCTGAATTTTTTTTCGGCGCTCCTTCGCTTCATTTTCATTGATAAGCCCTGAATTGAGATCGGCGTCTATCGCCATCTGTTTCCCTGGCATTGCATCCAGTGTAAACCTTGCCGCAACTTCCGAAACCCGCTCAGAACCTTTGGTAATAACCAAGAACTGAATGATGACAATAATCATAAAGATAATGAAACCGACAATGGCATTACCGCCAATAACAAAACTGCCAAAGGTATCGATGACTTCTCCCGCTTGACCTTCGGATAAAATATAACGCGTTGTTGAAATATTAAGCGCCAGACGAAACAAAGTCGTAATGAGCAATATAGACGGAAAGACAGAAAACTCCAGCGTCTCTCGCACAAACATCGAAATAACGAGAATCATGAGTGCCAGCGATATATTAAGCGCCAGAAAAAAATCAAGCCAGCCAAGTGGCACCGGTATAATAATTAAGAGAATAATGACAATGACGAGCACCGCCATAATGACGTCGTTAAAACGCATGTTTTCCTCCTATGCGCGATTGAGTTTATAGACATATGCTAAGACTTCTGCTACGGCTTCATAGAGGTCCGGCGGTATTGCCTGACCAATTTCTACTGTCCTAAACAGCGTTTGAGCAAGGGGCTTGTTCTCTACAATGGGAACTGCATTTTCAGTTGCAATGCGCTTGATATTCATGGCGACCAGATCCTGTCCTTTCGCCGTCACAACCGGCGCATCGCTCTTATCTGAATCATACTTAATGGCAATGGCAAAATGCGTTGGATTCGTAATGACGACATCGGCATTTGGCACACTCTGCATCATTCTGCTCATGGCAAAGGCTCGCTGTTTCTCTTTAATCTTTGCCTTAAGCTTTGGATCGCCCTCACTTTGCTTGTATTCATCTTTAATTTCCTGCTTGGACATCATGAGGTCTTTGTTGTTTTTCCACCTTTTGTAAGCGTAGTCAAATACCGCGACAATAAACAAAAAGAGCGCACAGCGCAAGACCACGCCCAAGATAATATCCCACATAATGCCCATGGTTTGGATGGGCTCTATTTCAAAGGTTATCAGCAGTTCCGGTAAATGATCCAGCACATAGGAAATCGCGATGTAAAGCAGTGCACTCGCCTTTGCAATTGATTTAACGAGTTCCACCAGCGATCGCATCGAAAATATATTTTTAAACCCTTTCATCGGGTTAATCTTTTCCAGCTTTGGCATCAGCGTCTCTGTTGTAAAAAGAAAGCCAACCTGTATATAGCTCATTAAAACGCCCACCACAAGCGCAACAGCCAATAGCGGCAGAGAATATTTAAGGATTGTCATCAGCATATCGGCCATGTAGAGCTTGTAGTCTTCACTCTCAAATAACTGTCCCACGTCGGGGATCAGATTCATGGTCATGGTAAAGTATCCCACCATGCCGCTGATCAGATAATCGCTCAACGCGCCCATTGCAAGGAAAACTGACAGAAATGCCACTGCCGTACTGAGTTCTTTAGATTGTACAACTTGCCCCTTTTCCCTGGCATCACGCATTTTTTTCGGGGTAGCACGTTCTGTTTTTTCTTCTGTAAACAGTTGTAAGTCAAACTGACGTATCATAAGCGCCCCCCGAAATGCTCATCAAGGTGAAAAAAGACTGAAAAATCGCTGTATATAGTAAAAGCCATCCAACAGGATACGACCGAAAATATCGTATAAGTATGGCATGAGTATGATAAAGAGCAAAAATCCGAAGAATATTTTAAATGGCATCCCGAGAATGAAAATATTCATGCCCGGCATGGCCTTTGATAAAAGCGCTAATATAATATTGGCAATTAGAACGGTGATTACAAATGGCGCCGCTATCTGAAACCCCAAAATCATAGACGCCGCAACCACATCAATAAAGACATCATAAGTCGGTGCCAGCAGCAGCGCCGTGCCGACTTTAATGCGTTCGTAAGATGTTATCATCGCCATAATGAGTTCATGGTGAAGATTCAGGTGCAAGAAAATCAGGGTTGAAAATACATAGAAAAAATTGGATGTAACCGCTATTTGCGATTCATCAAGCGGATTCACAACGTTAACCATTGCAAAACCTAAATCACGGTCAATAAGATCACCGGCGAAATAGATAAAGTTAAAATAGATGGTTAGGATGAGTCCAAAGGTAATGCCTATGACGATTTCATTGGCCAAAAACCAGCCAAAACCCCAAAAGGTATCCACTTGATAACTGATGTCGATGGGCACCATGGGGTAAATAAGCATCGTTAAAAAGAACATTAGACCTATTTTGTAGTGTACGGGATAGTTGCGACTGCCAAATACAGGTGATGCAAAAATCATGCCCGCCATCCGCCCGGCGATTAAAATCATGTTTAAGAGTGGTATGCTATACGTCATCGTCATCACCTAGTAAATGATCAGGTCAATGATATTGAAGACTTCATTCGTAAAATTAACCAGCGTGTTCAATATCCAAGAACCCGCAAACATCAGTACGAGAAAGACGGCGATAATCTTTGGCACAAAAGCGAGCGTCGCCTCTTGAATCTGCGTCGTTGCCTGAAAAATTGCAATGATAAGGCCCACGAGCAAGCCACTCAACAGCATTGGTGCCGATAATAGCAATATGGTCTTAATCGATTCAGAAAATACATCGATAATCATGCTTTCCGTCATCTCATCCACTCCTCTTTATCGAATACTCATAATGAGTTTTTCAACAATTAAATGCCAGCCGTCTACCATTAAAAACAGCAATACTTTTATCGGCAGTGAAATCATAACCGGCGGCAACATCATCATCCCGAGCGCCATCAAAGTTGACGCGACAATCATATCCACCACAATAAACGGTATAAAAATAAGGAATCCAATTTCAAATGCGATCTTTAGCTCACTGATAATAAACGCCGGAATAACGACGCGTAAAGGAATATCATCATTTGTCTCAATTTCCGTAATACCGGCAATGCCCATGAAAAGCGACAGATCCGGCGTTCTAACTTGTCTAAGCATAAATTCCTTAACAGGCTCAGAGGCCAAATCCGCGGCTTCCTGTATGGTTACCGTTCCCTCTTGAAAAGGTAAATAGGCATCTTCATAGACTTCTGTAAAAACACTCGACATTGTAAAGAACGTCAAAAAGAGTGCTAAACCGATCAGCACCTGATTTGGCGGTGTCGACTGAAGTGATAGCGCTCTTCTAACAAATCCTAAAACAATTATATAGCGTGTAAAGCACGTCATCATAATGAGAATCGACGGTGCCAATGACAAAATCGTCAAAAGGATCATAAGTTGTATGCTGTTGGCAATTTGGACATCGCCATCACCATTGTTTATGCTGACGTTAATATCCGGCAAGCTAATGCTGGTTTCTCCGAAACTGAGTCCAGAAAAAATAGCCCAAACTGCAATTACCGCCACAATAACAGCCACGGTACGCCTTTTCGGCACCTTACTAATTATCTGCATCATTGTCTTTTTGCTTCCTTTTACCGATAGATGATTTTAATATTGCGGCAAAATCACTGTTTTCCCGATGATTGTTTTTAAGAAACATCTCCGTTGATAAATCATCGCGTTTGTCAATGAGTGTAATGCCGTTTTTATCCACTCCCAACAAATAAAAAATATTCTCTAACTCAACCAAGACAATATATTTATCATTAGAAAGCGCCGTACGATCCAACACTTTGATATTTCTATCCTTTAATGAAATATAGTTCTTATTCGTGAGCCATTTAGAGAATATCCATAATAAATATATAAAGATGACGACCATCGCGACGTACTTAATAGAAAACCAGTAATTTGAAACGTTACTGGCATTCGAAGCATCTAATATTAATGGCATGAAAATAGAACGTGCCATCGCCGTCACCTATCCCAATACTTTCTTGACGGCTTCTATAACGCGATCCGCTTGAAACGGCTTAACAATAAAATCTCTTGCACCGGCTTGAATTGATTCGATAACCATTGCCTGTTGTCCCATGGCGGAACACATGACTACTTTTGCATTTGGATCGAAAGCTTTAATTTCCTTAACGGCTTGAATCCCATCAACTTCCGGCATTGTAATATCCATAATAACCAGTTCGGGTTTCAACTCTTTATACTTTTCAATTGCTTTTTGACCGTTTTCAGCTTCACCAACGACATCATAACCGTTTTTCGTTAAGACATCCTTAATCATCATCCTCATAAATGCTGCATCGTCGACAACTAATATTGTATTAGCCATGCTTGTCCTCCTTAAATATTATTCAGTGATCCTCTTAGGTATGATTATGTCAGTTATTCTGATCCCGTAATTCTCATCTACAACGACAACCTCGCCCTTTGCAATCCGCTTGCCATTTGCTAATACGATAAGCGGTTCCCCTACAAGGCGATCTAATTCAATAACTGTCCCTACACCAAAATCTAGAATTTCGTTAATTTTTTTACTCGTACGACCCAGCTCAACAGTAATTTCAAGGGGTACGTCTCTAATTAACTCTATATCATTATTATAATACATTTGAGAAGAATTGCCATCAAAATTTTCAAATTGTAATGGCACGGCATTAACCTTCTCTGCTGAGAAGTTTGATTTTGGCCGTTCTTCTTCATAGTAATACTGAGGTGCAGGCGCCTCTTGCTGTTTCGGTGCTTCTGCCTTCGGCGGCGCTTTCTCAACGACCGGCGCTGGCGCTGGTTCAGGTTCAGACTTTCCTTTGATAATGGTTGCGACCATTTGTTTAGCAACGTCAACAGGCAATACTTGCATGATTTCGCTATCGATCAAATCGCCGACTGTCATCCTAAAAGCAATTTTTACCACTTTGTCTGATTTAGATACCCCAAATTGTGTGTAATCTAACTCAGAAATTTTATCATGGTATGCTTCCGGTGGAGATATGTCAATTTTTTTGCCCAACATCTCGGAAAGCGATGTCGAAGAAGAACCAATCATTTGGTTCATCGCCTCGCTGATGGCACTCAAGTGAAGATCATTGAGCTCACTGGACACATTCGTGCCGTCGCCACCCATCATGAGGTCCGTAATTATTTTGACATCTTTTTCGTGTAAAATCAAGAAGTTTACACCTTCGATACCCACTTTATATACAATATTAATGAGAACGGAAGGGTCCTCAAATTCTTTTGAGAGCACATCCATTGTCGTTTCTGAGACTTTCGGCGTTGTAATGGTCACTTTTTTATTCAGTAGCGTAAACAGTGTTGTCGCTGCGGTTCCCATACTGATGTTGCCGATTTCACCAATGGCATCCGCTTCTTCATCCGTTAACAAAGATGCAGTTGATTCAGAAATGCCGGCGGATCCTCCCCCTAGCAAAGCATCAATTTCTTCTTGCGAAAGCATATCAGTCATCTAAATCATCTCCTTCCTCTATAACGTCTGTAATCATAATCGCGACATTCTTTTTCTTAATGCCCGGTTTGCCATAAAACTTCAATTTATTTTCAACGAAGATTTCAAGACTCTCGTCGACTTTCTTATTCAATAAGATCACATCTCCCTTTTGGAGATTTAACAGTTCCGAAACGGTAATGGATGACCCGCCAACTGTTGCACTGAGATTGATTTTGGATTTGCTGATCCCCGTTTCCAGCGCACCTCGCTCTTCGTCTGTAACATCCTTCTTATTGCTTGTGGCAAACCACAGGCGCGAACTGAGACTTGGCAAAATAGGCTCGATGACAAAGTGAGGGATACAAATGTTAACCATCCCCTCTGTATCGCCAATATGCAGGTTAAAGGTAACCAGCGCAATGGATTCTGCAGGCGATACAATCTGTGCAAACTGCGAGTTCGTTTCAATGTTTTCCAGTTTTGGTCTAAGCTCAACAATATTGCCCCATGGTTCTTTTAGTAAATTGATAAATTTTATCAGAATATTCCGGAGCAATATCATCTCTATTTCAGTCAAGGTGCGTGTTTCTTTTGTCGGCTGGTTGTGTTTTCCTGAACCGCCCAATACGCGCTCAATCATTGCATAGGCAATATCAGAAGAGACGTCAATGATAATTTGACCGCTGAATGGCGCAAAATCAACAATGCCTAAAATTGCCGGATTGGAAATAGAGTTGCTAAACTCTGTATAAATCAAGCTCTGTACGGATATAACTTCAACTTCAATATAAGTCCTAAGATAGCCAGATAAGAAGTTGTTAAGCAGTCTTGAAAAGTTTTCATGAATAATCTCCAGCGTTCTCAGCTGATCTTTTGCAAATTTATCCGGGCGGCTAAAATCATATTTTCGTATTTTACGTTCTTTTTTGTCTTCTTCAATGTCTTTAACGTCTACCTCACCGGTACTTAGCGCGGCTAGCAGCTCGTCTATCTCATTTTGGGACAATACATCCGACATGACGCCACCCCCCTTCAACTCTTTTAATTAATATCGGTCATATTGTGTTAAAACCTTAATCATCTTTCCATAAATTGTGGTTTAATGGCAAAATTCCAATACGTTCACACCTTAACCACGATTATTACCCTTGAATAATAAATGGCGCAATATAAATATTCGAAATAACCTCTTCGTCAGACTCGAGCACTTCAATTACCATATCTCTTATTTTTTGCCGTATTCTCTCTTTGCCATTGGGCTTCATTAGGTCTTCACTAAGTGATGCACGCATGAGTTCATCAATGTTGTTAACGATTTTTGTTTTATTTGAATCGAGTTCTGTTAAGATCGCATCATCTGTATATTCGATAACCACTTGGTATTTGATAATCTTTGTCCCACCCTCATCGGCGAGATTGGAGTATGCTTCATCCAATTGGTATTCGCTGTAGACAATGACGGGTTCTTTGGGTTCACCGCCCAGTACAAATACGACGACGACAACACCGACGATGACGAGCAACAATACGACTGCTGCAATAATGATAATGAGTTTTTTATTCATATTATTGACCCCCTGAATTTGTGGTACTATCCTCTACGGATTTGATGACGACAATGTCTACGCGCCTGTTTGATGCTCTGCCTTCTGCAGTCTCATTTGTGGCGATCGGATGATATTCGCTATACCCCGATGCCGACAATCGATCCGGCAGCATTTTAGCGCGTTCAATAAAGAATTTTACGACATTTGAAGCCCTGTGTGTAGAGAGTTCCCAGTTGGTTGGATACAACGATGTTCTAATCGGTACGTTGTCCGTATGGCCTTCTACGCGAATCTGTTCGTTGATAAATTCATCTGAATTCAAGAGTTCACCTAAAAAGTCCAATATATCATAGGATGCGACTTTGATATCCGCACTACCTGAATCAAAGAGCACATTGTCTTTAAAACGAATGACCAGTCCCTTTGCTTCAAGTTGTACATCGACTTCCGCCTGCATTTGGTTTTCGCTGATATACTGCTCTACTTGCTTTTTTAATTCTTCAAGTTTATTTTGGTCGACAACGGTCTCTTTGCTTGATTCGGTGCTTTCAGGCATGGCATCAAATACGAAAGGCGCTTCCGATAAACTCTTGCCACCTTCCAATACGCCCGCTGAACCTTGAAACGATTCCATGACCGCTTCGAATTTCTGTGCATCAATGGATGAAAATGCAAACAGCAAGACGAAAAAACACATTAGAAGTGTTACGAGGTCACCGTAAGTCGCCATGTACTCGGGAACGGAACATTTACATTCCGGGCATTTATCCTTAGCCATTGTCTGTATTCGCCTCCTGCGTTCCTACTTTTTTTCTGACAGACGGCGGCAGGAAAACCTTTAGTTTTTCTTCGATGATTCTGGGGTTTTCACCAGCCTGTATTGACAAAAGGCCTTCTATCATGACACTTCGTATCAGTACCTCCTCATTGCTCTTGACATTGAGTTTTACAGCCATAGGCACAAAGACGAGGTTGGCAATAAGCGAACCGTAGAACGTTGTTAGGAGTGCAACGGCCATTGACGGACCGATTGAAGTTGGATCCGAAAGATTTTGCAGCATGGCAACGAGACCAATGAGCGTACCAACCATCCCGAACGCAGGTGCCAGCGAACCGAGCGTCTCAAGCATCGAACGATTTTTCGCATGGCGCTCAGTTAAGTTGTCAATTTCCGTTTCGAGAATATTTTTGACGAGTTCAGGGTCTGTCCCATCGACGATGAGCATAACCCCCTTTTGTAAAAAATCATCCTTTATTTCAGAAACCGCTTCTTCAAGCGCCAGAAGGCCTTCACGTCTGGCCACGTTGGCCAGTTCTATGATTTTCGTAATAATCTGATCAATGTCAAATTCGCTGTTTCGCATCGTTTTCGAAATAACTTTACCGAGGTTTGCGGCATCTTTCATCGGATAGGCAACGAGCCAACCGGAAAAGGCGCCGCCAACAACGATGATGATGGAAGGCGGGTCAATATAACTGCCAAGATCACTATTCGAAAGAATCCCCCATCCTACGAGCAAAATCCCCATAACTAAGCCGATTAATGTTGTAATATCCAAATTTCTACACCTCTTTTAAAATGAATTATAACATAACTAACACAAGTTAAAGCGCTTTATCCATATTTATTGACTTATTTTTCTATTATAATCAATAATCCTCGAAACAATTGTTTCGACATCTTCCTTGACAAGTATCTTTTTGCCCGTTGTCATGGTTATAACCGTATCCGGCGTCTCTTCAATAAATTCGATGAGCACATCATTTAAAAAAATGGTATCGCCATTGAATTTTGTCAGCTTAATCATCAGGGTCCCTCCCAAGCAGCATCTTGATCTTGCGTCTCCATCCTTGATTGCCGCCCCTCAGACGGCAAATGTATTTCAGGTATAAGTTTTTTTGTAAGTTTATTTATTTCACGGAAACTACCCGTAGTCGCCTACGGGTAGTCAATCATCATTATCGTTTCAGGTTAACGAGTTCCTGTAATATTTCATCACTGGTCGTAATGACACGTGAGTTTGCCTGAAAACCTCTTTGCGTTGTAATCATCGCTGTAAACTGTTCCGACAAATCGACGTTGCTCATTTCCAGCGCCCCCGGTGTAATGGTGCCGAAGCTGCCTGCGCCTGCGGTTCCATAAGTTGCGACACCTGAATTTGGCGTATCCTGGAAGAGATTGCCGCCAAGTTTCATCAAGCCAGGCGGGTTATCAAAAGATGCCAAGCCAATTTGCTGCAATACTTTTTGCTCACCGTTGGTATAAATTCCAACGACCTCACCTGTAGTCGAAATATTGAAAGAACTAATGGTACCAGCTGAGATCCCGTTGAGCTGGACACCTTTTGCATCGGATTCTTTTGAATACTGCGTGAAGATACGAACAGCATCGTTAGAAGTTGAATCGCCATTCGCAAAAAACATATTGCGATCAATGGTTAAAACCAGATCAGAAGCACCTGGTATATTCATTGTTAATGTGCCTGTTGCATGTGTCGGTAGAGAACTGCCATTAGTTGGGTCTGCCAAATTAACGAGATCAACAATTTCACCTTGCTCATTGAACATGGCGAAAAGTGGTACCTGAGGAGGCGTAGTTGTCAAATCTGGCACAATTTGCGTCCCTGTCTCAGGATCAGTAATCGTTACTTGACGATATGAGTAGTTATGTGCTGCTACCGTCGGATCATTTAGTGGGTCAAATGTCGGGTCAACACCTCCGCCAGTCAAATCTAGCTCTGTCCCCGTTGTCAAAGGATCTCCAACGAAGTTAAAATTAACCGTGTGGACATCGCCCAGCGAATCGTATACGTCAACTGTTGTCGTATAATCTGATTCATTGAAGTTCAAGTTCCCATTAATCGTAAGTTGATCCGTTTCAGTAGCCGTCTTTGTATCAGACATATTGATTTGGATTGGTTTGTTGTTCTTGTCCAGCACCTTCATCCCGCTTGACGTTACCAAGTAACCAAGTTCATCCAGTGAGAAGTTCCCCGCTCTGGTATAATAGACGTTTTGTGCATTGGCATCATCAGTAACCATAAAAAAGCCATCGCCGTCTATCATTAAATCCGTCGCTATA
>JASUSA010000019.1 GCA_030446305.1 Clostridiales bacterium
AAAGATGCTTTTAAACTGTCACACAGCCAATTCACGACGTTTTCAGCATCCTGATCTGCGGCAGCTGTATTGCCGGAAAATTCTGTTACCATCAAGCCCTCAATACGGCGATCCTTTAAAAGTGATACCAGAAGACTTTTGAGATCGTCAGGTGACAAGCCAGCGGGAGAGGGTGCGTAAACACTCTCGATATAAGTTTCCGCCAGGACATCGAGATCTAAATGCAGGATCACTTTTGCGTTTTGAGGGAGCGCCTTTAAATAGTGATGGGCAGTGTTTGGTATACCCGCCTGCACAAGCGCTTGTCTTGTATAAAGGTCCATACCGTTAATATCATGTTCCGATGTCACTGTTTCTTCATCATACCCCATCACTGCCACATGCGACATCGGATAAACAAGGGCGCTTTTTAACCAAGGATTGGCATGTGTTAAAAACCACAGGGTATTGGAGGTTGCACCGCGGCAAAGGGTGGCATTCGGTTGCCAAGCGTCAATGTGATGATCAATTGATAGGATGTGGGCATTGTCGCAGTAGCGATCCAGCCAGTAAGCGCCAATGCCTGTAAAGGTGCTGCATCCGCCGCCGAGAATCAGCGTGAAGGAATCGCTTTCAAACCATTTGGAAGCAAGTGATCGCGTAGCATCCCAAACCATTTGCGGTGCGGGCCAATTGCGAATGGGTGGTTGATCGTGACGTGATAGATTATCAGGCATCTTTAAATCACCAAGATCTTTGACGTGGAAGGTATCGCCTAAGGTTTTAACAAGACCGGCCTGACGCAGTAAGGACGGCGCCTTTTCTGTTCCCGGTAAGAGTGCGCCATAATTGGAAGAAATACCTGCGAGGATAATGTTCATATTTACCTCCTGTATCTGGTAAAAAAGATTTTAGTATGTTACACTGAAAACGATATCACATTTAGACGTAACGATCAATATTGATTTTAGGAGGTTACAAACGGTATGTGCACACGCAGTTTTGATTTAGTGAATACCTTTTGGCATTTAGAATATGAAAAAATTGAAAAACTTGATAATTTACAATGGCTCAATACGTATTTGCTGCCACCGGAAGACCAGCTGGACACGATCTCAGAAGAAGTGGTAACAGCTTTAAAAGAACTTAGGCGATTTGCGCGTGCGTTATTTGACGGGAATATTTCAGACGATGCCATGGTAAAGCTGAATGGGTATCTGGCGAGCGCACCGTATTACCCCGTCGTAGAGACAACGGAAGACCGTTACCGCGTCACATTTAAACCGGATGGTGATGGTATTGAGAAACTATTTGCAGATGTTGCGCTGGAACTGGCAAATTTAATGACAGAGGCACATTTGCCGTCAGTCAAGCGATGTCAAAATGAGGCGTGCGGATATTACTTTCTTGATAGCAGCAAGAATCAAAGTCGAAAGTTTTGCTCTAAAAAGTGCAATAACCTTATTAAGACGCGAAATTTTAGAGCACGTCATAAAATATAGGGCGCTTGTCAATAGGGCGCTTGTCGAACAGTGATAATTGACATTGCGGATGATGCCGGCATACGGTATCATAAAGAGGTAAAAAGCATAGATGAATACACAGGAGGTGCGCGTTGCCATCTAAAAGATTACATCAGGAAACCGAAAAATACCGAAAAGCATGGGAAAGCTATGTGGCAACGGGTCTCGTCTCTGATCCGACGATGCGGAAGATCATTATCGCATCTTGGCGACGCAGCAGGGCTTATGGTGTCGATCCGCATTCAACATCCCTTGAAATAGAACTGACGGGTGAACGCTTTCAACAACGGCGTGAAGCCTTTAAACCGATATTGGATATTGCGCTGCCCTTTATGGAGAGTATTTATAATGCCGTCGGAGAAAGCGGGATGATTATCAGCTTCTCTGATGCCAATGGCTATATTCTGGAACGTATCGGCGCAGATAATGTTTTTTCAGAGCTTCAGCGCTTTAGAGGCATGAACCTATCAGAAGAGCGAATGGGTACCAATGCCATTGCGCTTGCGCTAAAAAAAGGCATGGCACTGCAAGTTGTTGGCGCAGAGCACTTTAATGTTGTTTTCCATAATAAAACCACTTCGGCGGCGCCGATCAAGGATGTTGACGGCAATATTCTCGGTGTTCTAAGCGTTTCGGGTACCTGTGAAACCGTTCACCCGCATACGCTTGGCATGGTGCTTGCATCGGCGCTGGCGATTGAGCATGAGATACGACTCAAGCAGATAAATGATGATTTAACCATTGCCAACGAGCATTTGGATGCGATTATGCAATCGATTTCCGAAGGGATTATTACGGTTAACGATGCAGGAATCATTACGGATTCCAACCTGCATGCCAGAAAAGTCATGCGGCGCTCTTTGGGAGAATTGGTCGGCAAAACACTGGATCAGGTCATTAAGAATCCTGTCTTCGACCTCATTACGCAATTATCTGCGAATGAAGAGCGCGAAGTTCAGTATTATGCCAACGGCAGAAAGAAAACACTTTTGGTTTCATCAAAGCCAATCTATGCACAAGATAAGACATTAAAGGAATATCTGTTGATATTTAGGGAAACAAAGCGCGTTTATTCACAGGTAAATAAGCTGTTTGGTTCAAAAGCCATTTATACTTTTGACGATATACTGGGTGAAAGCAAGGAAATTCAGGATGCTATTCGCATGGCGAAACTGGTTTCAGCGACAGATGCGACGATTTTGCTACACGGTGAGAGTGGTACGGGCAAGGAAATGTTCGCGCAGGGGATTCACAATGCATCTCAGCGTAAAAATCATTCATTTGTCTTTATTAACTGTGGTGCAATTCCGCGGGATCTGGTTGCCAGTGAACTATTCGGTTATGTAGAAGGTGCCTTTACCAGTGCGCGTAAGGGCGGCAATCCCGGAAAATTTGAGCTCGCAGATGGCGGAACGCTTTTTCTCGATGAGATTGGCGATATGCCGCTTGACACACAGGCCAATCTGCTGCGTGTCCTCGAGACCAAAGAAGTTGTGCGGGTTGGCGGCAATGAAGTGATCCCCGTGGACGTTCGCGTGATTGCGGCAACCCATAAAGACCTTGCAGCAGAAGTAGAAAAGGGAAACTTTAGAAGCGACTTGTTCTACAGGCTCAATGTCATGCCGATTAAGACACCGTCGCTGCGTGAACGCCGTGAAGATATAAAAAAATTAATCGATCGCTTTTATACGCAATTTGTTAATCGTGATGACAAGCGCATCCTCATTGACGAGAGTTTTTACCTTCAAATGATGCAGTACGATTGGCCCGGCAATGTCAGAGAACTTCAAAACGTGATGCAGCTCGTCACGAATATTGTCGGTGAGGGCGAATATCTGTCAAGTAAACATCTCCCAATCTATGTAAAAGATGCGTTGGGCGCATCATCACAGCCTCCGCAGCAGATTTCAGGAGAGCTGACGCGCGTCAGTCCGCTGAGCGTTGTTGAACGACAAGCGATTCTCAAAGCGCTTGATGCAGCGGACAACAACCTTGCCAAGGCAGCAAAATTGTTAGAAATAGGGCGAAGCACGCTTTATCGTAAAATCGAAAAATATGATATTAAGCTATAAAAACGCAAAAAAACATCCGGAAATGCATCGTTTTGATACACGTGTATCGTTTCGATGCATTATTCTTTCCTTAGATTAGCGAAATGTGCATCGTTTTGATACACATTGCTAAATTGTCTGAAAAATAAATTGAAAATCACATACTTTTCAATGGCCCTTTAGGGCTTTTTTTGTTTTTTTGGATACAGGTATTTCAACTGTTGAGACGGTTTTCAGCTATTATGTAGACATGTGTGTCTTTAAATTGGCATCGATATTGCGAGTTATATAGAGTGTGTTATTAATTAACGGAGGTGGCAAGGTGAAGAATATCATCATTGAAGTCATTGTGTTGTCAGCTTTTTTTCTCGTATTAAGCGAGAAGCTGACGATTGTCAATATACTTGCTGCGATCGTCATCGCCACTGCAATCATTGCCTTTAAGGATCGACGCGGCAATGTATCGCGTTATCTTTCACCATCGTTGGCCTTGAAGTGGATTGCTTATCTGGGCATCTTGTTTTTCGAAGTGGTGAAAGCCAATTTTCAAGTGGCGGCAATTGCGCTTTCTAAGAATATGGATGTTGCACCTGAGGTCGTTCCTTTTGAAAGTGTGCTGCAGGACCCATGGCTGCTGACAATACTTGCTAATTCTATAACCCTGACGCCGGGAACGATGACCGTTACCATGACGGGGAATCAACTGCGGGTACACTGTCTTAACAGACGATATGCAGAGGGACTTAAAGGGATGCATATGGAAAAGCTGCTTCATGAAATAGAAGGTGAATTAAATGAATAGATTTTATATGGGCGCAATTATTTTTCTGGCAATTACCATTAGTCTGTGTATGGTTCGCGTTATAAAGGGACCGACACGCGGCGACCGGATTATTGGCATTAATATCATTGGCACAAAGACCATTGTGATTATTGCACTAATTTCATTCTTAATGAAAGAAGTTTATTTTATTGATGTCGTGCTCGTCTATGCACTGATTTCCTTTGTCGGTTCTTTTGCGGTGGCAAGAGAACTTGACGATGACAGTGAAACCCTTTCAGATGAACCGTTTGATGATGGCTTCTCGGCAGATGATAAAAGGGAAAGCGCTGTATTTGCCGAGGAGGTGCTGCATGATTAATATCCTTTCAATGATTCTGATAGGGTTTGGCTTATTTTTCTTCTTTGTTGGAACGGTTGGCGTATTGCGATTTCCAGATGCGCTCACCCGGGCGCACGGCGCTGCAAAATGTGATACATTAGGTGCTGTTATGAGTATTCTCGGTTTGATTTTACAGGCTGGTTTCTCGATTGCCGCACTAAAACTCATACTCGTCATCCTTTTTTTATGGACGGCGAATCCAACGGCAACACATGTGATCGCAAAGGCAATTTATCGAAATCGGCATCAGGAGGAGTAGGCCGTGGATGTTTTTAATATTATGGTACTGGCGATTATGATTGCCGGTGCTATCGCAGCAGCTAGGACAAAAAACTTATTAGGCGCCGTCATTATCTTTATGGTGTATTCATTGATGATGGCTATCTTATGGCAGCGTATGAATGCACCGGATCTCGCTATAACAGAAGCGGCAGTTGGTGCCGGGATTACATCTATTCTGTTTATCGTCACACTTCGAAAAATTAAGGGGATGAAAAAATGAAACCAATCGTAGCAACACTTTTAACTGTATGCTTTATAGGATTCTTATTACTGGCCGTCGTCGAAATGCCTGCCGTGGGGGCGGATAGTCTGCCGATGCATAATGAAGTGATGGACAAGTATGTCGACGACGCCATTGAGGATACCGGAGCGATTAATATTGTTGCGGCGATTATTTTAGATTACAGAGCGTTTGACACTTTCGTCGAAGCCTCTGTCATTTTTACAGCACTCGTCTGTATTTTGATTGTATTGAAAAGGAGTGGATCACGGTATGAAAAGTAGTATTGCTAAACACGTTTCGGGTTTGCTGTTACCATTTGTTCAGGTTTTTGGGATCTACGTTATTTTGTTTGGTCATTTGTCGCCGGGGGGCGGCTTTGCAGGGGGGAGTATTTTAGGTGCAAGCATGATCTTGTATCGTTTTGTCTACGGTGCGGAAGCTTCGGACCGTAAATTTAAGTATCATTATATGCTGAAAATTGCGTGCACGGCACTAATATTTTATGGATTAATCAAGGGCTACGTCTTTATAGGTGCCTTTTTGGGCTGGCATAATCCAGTCGGGACGGGAACGGTCGGTTCGCTGTTCAGCGGCGGCTTTATTATGCCGCTCAACGTACTCGTCGGTGCCGTCGTTGCCATAACATTCTATTTTATTGCGACTTTATTTGAAGAAGGGGATTTTGGCAATGCAGACCCTCATCAATAATTACATGTTTGTCGGTGCCGTCATCATGTTCGGCATCGGCTTTATGATTTTGCTTTTACACAATAATCTCATTAAGAAAATTATCGGCATGAATATTATGGATACTTCTATATTCCTGCTCTTTGTTTCACTGGGGTATATTGACGGCAAGGAAGCGCCGATTATCGTTGGCGGCGTGCTGCATCATAACGGTTATGTCAATCCTATCCCGACGGGGCTGATGCTGACCGGAATCGTCGTAGCGGTTAGTATGACGGCATTTATGCTGGCGCTGACTATTAAACTCTATGAGTTATACGGCACAATTGAATTAGATGAAATACAAAATATTCGAGGTGGATGATTATGCTACAATGCTTAACCCTAGTCACTCATAACACGGCATCACCTAATCTCGTCAAGCTGATCCCATTGGTTTCAATCATGCTGTTGATGCTCAGCGCTTTTATGATGCCGCTGCTAAAGAAAAAGCGGCACCTCTTTGGACTGGCCGGAGGCGCTTTAGCAATACTGATGGTTCTCTCATTTGTGAATGTCGCATATATCTATCAAAATGGCGGTTATTATTTTGATATCGGTCATTTTCCGGCGCCGTTTGGCATTTCGCTGCGTATTGGCGAAATTGAAAGTCTTATTGCACTGCTGTTTGCCATTGTTGATCTGATGGTCACTTGGTATGCTTACTATAGTTTGGAAAAGGAAATCAAAGAAAGTCGCATCGCCTTTTTTCATACGATGAATCTCTTATTGCTGGCTTCTCTACTGGGCATCGTCTTTACCAATGACATATTCAACGGCTTTGTCTTTTTAGAAGTGAGCACCTTGGCTGCCTGTGGTATTATTGTCGTCAAAGACAAGAAGACCAATATCAAGGCAGGTCTTAAATACTTGATTTTAAGTTCACTCGGTTCCGGTCTCGTGCTGATGGGAATTGCCTTCATCTATTCGCTTTCAGGTCATTTGAGCATGGACTATATTCACGAAGCGATGATTGCCAATTTAGACGGTAAGCAAAATACGATTCTCATTAGTGTTATTCTCTTTACGGTTGGTTTGGGCATTAAAGGGGCGATGTTCCCGCTTCACATATGGCTGCCGGATGCGCATGCATCTGCACCGAGTCCGTCAAGTGCCATTCTTTCTGCACTGGTGATTAAAGCACCAGTAATCTTTCTTATTAAAGTGTTCTATAGAGTTTACGGGACACAGATTATTCATGAAACGGTTATTCTGGATCTCGTCCTGATGTTTGGCGTTATGGGCATGATCTTTGGCTCACTCTTTGCACGATCTCAAAAAGAACTAAAGCGCATGATTGCGTATTCCAGCGTCGCTCAGATGGGGTATATTTTCTTTGCCATTGGCCTTGGCAATACACTTGGCGTCGTCATGGCCATTTACCATATCGTTGCACATGCGCTGACAAAATCGAGCCTGTTTTTAGCAGCCGGATCATTTATTGAACAGACGGGCTTTAAACATATTGAAGACTTTAGAGGTATTGGCAAAGAAATGCCGGTTACACTTGGCATTTTTACGGTTAGCGGTCTTTCGATGATTGGTATCCCCGTGTTGCCTGGTTTTATTAGCAAGTGGAATTTGGCAATGGCATCGATACAAATTGATAAACTCTATCTGCTTATCTTTTTGCTTATCAGCAGTTTGCTTAACGCGAGCTATTATTTTCCAATTATTATTAATGGCTATTTTGGAGAAGAAAACCTCGATGGTAAAGTCTTTCTTTCAAAGAGCAAACCAATCAAACAGCTTTTACCACTGATAATCTTGACGGTACTGATGGTACTTGTAGGATTTTTCTCCGGCAATCTCATAGAGTTTATTGAACGCGGTGTCTATACGGTATAAGCATGACGTTAATTATTAAAATTGCAGTCTGAGAAAACGGAGTCTTAAATGGAAAAATTGGGCATGATTCTGCCGTTATTGGTACCCATTATCGGTACACTTTTTATTGTTAATAAACGGCTGATCAGTGATAAAAATCTTACAAAAGTTGTAGCGGTAACCGTCATCATCAATTTTGTATGTGTCGTGTATTCATTGTTTTTCAATGATCTGACGGCCGTGCATATCTTAAAGGTCAATGCATTTCTCGATATCTATTTTAAAGTCGATCAATTGACGCGCGTGTTCAGTTTGCTGGCGTCTTCGCTGTGGGTGCTTACGGCATTTTATGCTTTTGCATATATGGATCACGAAAAACGCCATCGCCAGTTTTACACTTTTTTCACTCTTACCTTGGCGGTCATCATGGGCGTTGCCTATTCCGGCAATTTATTTACGCTCTATGGCTACTATGAACTCTTAACGCTGTGCACATTACCGTTGGTGATACATCCGGGGACTGCAGAAGCGCTTCAAAGTGGGAAAAAGTACATTATTTATTCCTTCGGCGGCGCCACACTGGTCGTTCTCGGGATGATGATGCTCTATGCCGTTACGGGAGATATGAGTTTTATGGCGCATGGTATTGTGGATTTGTCGCTCATCGAAGGCAATCGCGATTTGCTAAAGTGGAGTTATCTTGCCATGTTTCTAGGATTTGGCGTCAAGGCGGCATTGGTGCCGTTTCATTCGTGGCTGCCAAATGCCATGGTGGCGCCGACGCCTGTCAGTGCACTCCTGCATGCGGTAGCCGTTGTCAAGAGCGGTGTGTTTTCACTGATTCGGATGACTTACTTTATTTTTGGAACCCAAACGGTACTGGCGCTGGATGTCACGAAATATTTAATGCCGTTCGTTGTTGTGACAATCGTCATGGGCTCTTTGCTGGCGCTGCATCAGGATCACCTTAAAAGACGTTTGGCTTATTCGACGATTTCACAGCTCGGCTATATTTTGCTCGGGATTCTCATGCTGACACCCAATGGCCTATTGGGTGCCATGCTGCATCTTATCAACCATGCGGTGATTAAAATTACGCTCTTTTTTGTCGTCGGTGCGATTACGCACATGACGCACTTCAAGTATATACATCAGATTAGAGGGATCGGCAAACAAATGCCGATTACCATGATTTGCTTTACTGTGGCCGCTATTTCACTCGTTGGTATTCCGCCGACTAACGGATTTGTTAGCAAGTGGTTCTTGGGACTTGGGGCGCTTAATATCGGCAATTTTCTCTATATCATCATTCTGCTGCTCAGTGCCTTTTTTACAGCGGGTTATCTGCTGCCAATTTCGGTGACGTCTTTCTTTGTATCCAGTAAGTCTGAGTTCCATGAGCGAGATGGCTATCAAGCGCATTATGAAACCTTGCACGAAATGAGTGATGACAGCGTGCGAGAGACTACGCGCGAAATGGCGAACGACATGATACATGAAGTTGCACATGAAGCGACACATGAAGCGACACATGAAACTGCGCACGAAACTGCAAACGACACGATACACGAAATGGCGAACGATACTGCGCACGATACTGCGCATAATACTTTGCGCAACGAAACGGTTGCGGCGAGGCATTCAGAAGATGGTGAAGCGGGGGCCACAGGTGCGAAGCCAATAAAATTAGAGCCGCCAAAAGGCATGCTTTATCCAATTGTACTTTTAACGGTCATTATTGTAGGACTTGGCATTTTTCCGAATACCATTATCAATTTTCTCGGCGTCGTTATTCAAGATGCTTTTTAGGGGGTGATGCATATGAATCTCATGCTTATAATCCTGCTGGTTCCTTTTTTGGGTGCATTTATCGGTTATTATCTCGGGTTTAAAAACGAACAATTCCGAAATGTATTCAATATCGTGTTGACAGCAGCGGAACTGCTGTTCATCATCATGCTCTATCAGTCTGTCCAAGAAGGTCCGATTGAGTATGTGATGCCTAATATCATGGGAACAGGACTGCATCTCAAAGTTGATATTATGCGTTATGCAATGCTGTTTATCTCGGGTCTTGCATGGTTTTTGGCAACCATGTATTCAACACAGTATTTAATTAAAAAGAAAAATAGAAACCGTTATTATTTCTTTTTTATGCTGACCTACGCTACGACGCTTGGCGTCTTTATGTCAGAAAACTTACTCAATATGTTTACCTTTTTTGAAGGGATGTCATTGACTTCCTATGCGCTGGTCATTCACGACGAAGACCGTTATAGCCATGATGCGGGCAAATCATATCTGGCGATGGCGATTGCCGGCGGCATGGTAATGCTCTTTGGTATTTTGATGGAATTTGATTATACCGGGACACTGGATATCGGCGATATGGGTGCTATTTTACCGACGCTCGGCCCTGTTAAATATACCATTGCACTACTGATTATGTTTGGCTTTATGATTAAAGCCAGTGTTTTTCCGCTTCACACATGGCTGCCAAAGGCTTACCCGGCGGCACCGACGCCATCCAGTGCGATTTTGAGTGGTATACTGTTAAAGACCGGTCTCTTTGGCATTATCATTGTTTTGGTAGAGATGATGGGTTCAGATCCGTATCTTTCGATGCTCATCTACGCTCTGGGATTGGTCAATATTTATTTAGGCGGCATTCTCGCCATGCTTCAGCGTAATATTAAACGGATTATTGCGTACAGCAGTATGAGCCAAACTGGGTTTATGCTCATGGGGATTGGGCTTATTGGGATCCTCGGCAAATCGGGTGGTGTTGCACTGGTGGGCACGATTTTATATATGATTAACCATGCCTTTTTTAAAATCCTGCTATTCTTTGGCGCTGGGATTATCTATATGATTTTAGGTGAACTCAGTATTAATAAAATCGGAGGATTTGGCAGAAACAAGCAGAAGCTAAAGGTGTTCTTCCTCATTGGTGTTCTCGGTGTTGCCGGGATGCCGGGATTAAGTGGTTTTGTTTCGAAGACGCTGGTTCATGAGGCAATTATAGAAGCTTATCATCACACGCATTTCATGTTTTTCAAAGTGTCCGAATGGCTTTTCCTTATAGGTGGCGGCTTAACAGTGGCCTATATGCTCAAACTGTTCATTGCCGTTTTCGTGGAAAAGAATGATGCTTTTCATGGACAGTTTGCAGAACAGGTTCACAAGCGCGCATTGCTGCCAATGGGAATTTTAGCAGCGCTGATCGTCTTGTTGGGTGTCATGCCGGATACAATTATTGCACCTTTGTCACTTTATGCACATGAAATTGGTATGGAAGTTCCGACACATTTATCGCTCTTTAATGCAACCACTATTGGTTATGCGGTTATTTCTTTTGTTATCGGCGGGCTGCTGTATGCCTTTATCATCAGGCGCAAACTCTATGTTATGGATGCAACAGAAGGAAGGCGGATTTTCGTGAATCCGTCACTCTCATGGCTGTCGATTGAATCGGATATTTTTGTTCCCATTATGCGCATTGCGTACATTTTGTTCAGCTTTATTTTTAAAATTATCGACAATGGTCTTCTGTGGGTTGCGCAGAAGACATCTGAATTCTTTGGCGGCATTGCCAAAATTGATGCTGAAGCAGCGCTGAACGGTACTTATAGACAAATTGTAACCCATACAGAACACGCCATTGAAGATGTACGCTATAAGCGGCAGCATCAGACGGATGCCATTTTTGAGGCAGTTTCTGAAAAGCGTGAGCAAGTAGAGCGATATACCTCTATTACACCTGAGGTAGAGGCGATTGCAAAACTTAAGCTCAAATTTGGCCAAATTCAGCGAATGGCTTCTGGCATTACCAGTGCGATTTTTATGTTTGCCTTTGTCGTCGTCTTCAGCATGATTTTTATTTATTACTTCGGACATCAATAGAAGTCCCGATAAACGGTAATCGCAAGGGATAGACGGGTTTAAGATGATGCAGTTTTTAAAAACTTGTGAACATTTCTTGAATTTTCAAATTAACTATACTAATTTACTAGGAATTGTATTATAATGTCTGTAGTGGAGGTGAGCATTATGTATATTGCGACGAATAAAGAAACATGCGACAAGATTAGAGAAGTCTTGGCAGCTCAAGCGGATAAACCTCAGAATATTAGAGTTTTTATCGCAGGTATGGCTTGCAGCGGTCCAAGCTTTGGCCTTGGCTTAGATAACATCAATGACGAAGATGTTACAGAAATCGTTGAAGGTGTTAATTTTGTACTTGAGAAATCAGTATTTGACAGCGTTGGCGAAATCAAAGTAGAGTGGGTCGGCAATGGTTATTCGGTTCAGCCGGTAAACGTTCAGCCATCTGCATGTGGTTCTTGCTCAAGCTGTGGCTAACAAAAATAAGACGACGATCTGATGCGTCGTTTTTTTTTCAAAAAAATACCCCCCCTCACGCGGGTTTTGCTTTTGTTTCGCTTCGAAGTAGGGTATAATTACTTAAGGTTGTTTTTGAAGGAGGTAGCACGATGTACTTTAAATGTGATGGTGATACCTGCGATAAAATCAGGGAAGTTCTTGAAAAGCAAAAGGACAAACCGCAAAATGTTAGGATTTATATCGCGGGCATGGGCTGAGGCGGCCCAAATTTTGGTCTAGGTCTAGATCATTTGGGTGAAGAAGATATTCAGGAAAATATCGGTGGCGTCAATTTCATTATGGAAAAATACCTGTTTGATTCTGTCGGCAGAGTTGAAATCAGATGGAATGGCTATGGTTATTCGATTTATGCCGATGGCGTTGGCGCAGGCAGCTGTTAGAAAAGTTGACCCTAATATCATAAAAAGAGCGAACATCAATGTGATGGCGCTCTTTTTTGTATAGAAGGGTTAAGATTGGATGATGTCATTTCCTCATTTTAATAAATTGAGATACAACTTATGATTATTTTGCTTGTGACACGCTACAGCTGTATCAAATGTTGAGCAGTATATCGCCCTGGGACAGCGGTGAGAATTTATAAATAGCCGAACTGAATCGCGGCACCTTGATTAAGTGATGTGTTTGATGCTCAATTTGGTGCGGTTCATAACGCATGCCGCTCTCATCAAAAATGAGTTCGATTTTTAAAAATTCAAGCGGTATTTTTTGCTGGTAAGACGCGCAAAGCTGTCCCATGATTTCTGAAATAGAAAGCATGAATTCTGATGGCTGTGCATTGTGTACAATGAACAAACACTTGTAATCGTCGGTTTCTTCCCCGAGGATACTCATGGCAATAACATTGGTTTGATGACCAATGTGTTCCGTGTGCTCATAAATTTTAACGCGTCTTCGAATGTCTTCTGCGGTATGAAGGCTAAAGCATTTCATTTTTTTTCGAAAGGCAATTAAATCTCTCACGTATAAGTAAAAAGCGTAATGAGCCATTTTTTCGTCCCAGTGGATGGCGTTGACAGACAAATCGGCATTATAAGAGTTATGATTGCCATTTTTGCTGCGGAGGCATTCGTTGCCTTCATGAAGAAAGGGAACACCCTGTGCCATAAACAACAAATTGAAAGCGAGTTTGTTAAGACGAATGAGATCGTCTTCGCTGCCGGTCGGATTTGTCTTTTGAAGCTTGTCGTAAAGAATAAGGTTATCATGTGAATTTATATAATTAATTGTTTCACTTGGCGTTGTTGTAAAGCCAACGAAGTTCGCGTCATAGGGAATAGACCCGAGAAGGCCAATTTGCGTTCGATGTTTTAAGTCCAGATTGCCTTGGAGAAAGCCATAACCGTAGCCGTCGTTATCCCCTTTGATGGCATCTCGGAATTCGTCGTTAAAGAGCGCGAATCCCTTATTGCACTGTGCACCGCGGAAAAGGCGTTTTGAATCTGCCAAAGTTGATAAGCCTCCCATCCAAGGTTCGCCGTAAATGAGGATGCCGGGCTTGATGTCTGATAGCGTTTTTTGAATAAGCACCAGCGTGTCCATATCAATGAGGGCCATGAGGTCGAAGCGAAACCCGTCGATATGGTATTCTTCGACCCAGTAGCGCAGTGATTCGAGTATGAACTTTTGAACCATTGGATTTTCAGTTGCCAGTTCATTGCCGCAACCTGAACCGTTTGAAAATTTGCCATCCTTTGTCATACGATAGTAATAGCCTGGGGCGAGAACGTTAAAACTGGCGTGTTTACTCCTGTACGTATGATTATATACGACGTCCATAACAACCCGCATTCCCTTTTGGTGCAGGGTTTGTATCAATGTTTTCAGTTCAATGATACGCGAGATCGGATCTTGTGGATCCAGTGCATAACTGCCTTCTGGCGTGTTATAGTGTTCAGGATCATATCCCCAGTTGTAAGCATTTAAATCTTCGCTGAGTTCGTCGACGGATATAAAATCAAATACGGGCATTAAGTGGACGTGTGTGATTCCGAGGTCTACCAGATGATCCAGTCCGGTTGCATAGCCTTCGTAAGCGGTATCCTCTTCGCATAGCCCCAGATATTTCCCGGGGAAAGAGGATTTTGCCGTCGGATCAGCGGTATAGTCTTTAATGTGCAATTCATATAAAATTGCTTCTGTATGCGGCATTGGCGGCATAGGCAAGTCATCAGACCATCCCTCGGGATTGGTCTTTTGAAGGTCGACGATTGCGCCTCTTGCGCCGTTGGCGCTGGTTGAAACGGCATATGGGTCTGTAATTTCATCACGATCGTCTATAATAAATGTGTAATAATAGCCATGATAGTCACCTTCCAGCGTGATACTATAGACGCCGTCGGTGTCCTTTAACATTTTATAAAGTGTTCTTTGCAGCACTTTGGGATGATCGTACAGTGCTAATTTGACATCGTTGACCGTGGGTGCCCATACGTTGACGGTGGTTTGTGCAGGCGTATAAATGACGCCTAATTTTTTTGAAGTTATGGGAAAGGTCACTTCGTTCATCAAATGACTCCTTTTACGATCGCGTACAGGGTATAAAGGTATCCGCAGACGCGAAGGGCAATGGTTTAAAATGATTAAAGAAAAATACCGCATTAAGGTACTACTATGTTATGCCAATTACAATTTGAAATCAAGTAATTTCTTCTGAACATTCCAAATACTTGTCGCATAGCGCTCAATGGTGTAGTCTGCCGAGAATGCACCGGAACAGGCGATGTTGGCGAGCGACATTTTGCTCCATTGATACTTATCGCGGTATATTTCAGCGATTCGCTCTTGCGCGAGACGATAGGATTCGAAATCCTTCAATACAAAGAATTCATCGTTAAAGCGCAGCAGCCTGTCTGCAATTGGAATGAATTCATCTTTCGGTACCGGTAGATAGCCGTTGACGAGTTCGTCAATGACAGCTTTGAGATCCGGGCTGTTATTGTAAATTTCATAGGCATTATAATGGCCGTTTTGGTAATAGTCGTAAACTTCTTCAACTTTTAGGCCAAAGAGAATAATGTTGCTTTCGCCCACTTCGTTCATAATTTCAACATTGGCGCCATCGAGTGTTGCCAGTGTTACAGCGCCGTTCATCATAAACTTCATGTTACCGGTGCCGGAGGCTTCTTTTGAAGCCGTGGAAATTTGCTCACTGACATCAGCGGCCGGAATCATATGGCTTGCCAGTGAAACGCCATAGTTTGGCAGAAAGACGACTTTGAGTTTATCTTTAATACTCTTGTCGTTGTTGATGACAGTGCCCACCGTGTTGATGAGTTTAATAATTTGTTTGGCAACATAATAACTCGGCGCTGACTTGCCCGCGAAGACGAAGACGCGCGGCGGAATATCCAAATTTGGATTTTCTTTGAGTTGACGGTAAAGGTGCATCACGTGCAGGATATTCAGATGCTGGCGTTTGTACTCGTGAATGCGCTTTGCCTGCATGTCGAAGATTGCATATGGATCGACGACGATGCCCTGTTTGTCCTTGATGTACTTTGCGAGATGTTCCTTGTTTTGATGTTTGATTTCAAATAGATCATCAAGGAATGACTTGTCATCACGGTATTTTAGTAAATCCCTTAACACGCGAGGATTCTTTTTAAATCCATCTCCGATCGTGTTTTCAATGAGCTTCGTGAGGCCGGGATTGGCATTTAAGAGCCAGTGGCGGTGCATAATGCCATTGGTCTTGTTGTTGAAACGCTCAGGGTAAATATCGTAAAAGACTTTGAGTTCTTTGTTTTTTAAAATTTCTGTGTGCAGTTTAGCAACGCCGTTAATGCTGTGAGACCCGATAATGGAGAGATGCGCCATGCGCACCATGCCGTCATAGATAATATGCATGGCGCTCAGATGGTTGGGGTCTGTAATATGGTAGACGTTGATCAGGTCTTCGGTAAAGCGCCGATCGATTTCTTCGATAATCATGGTAATGCGCGGGAGTAAATCCCTAAGCATGTAGAGCGGCCATTTTTCAAGCGCTTCAGCCATGATGGTATGATTGGTGTACGAAATGCACTGCGTTGTGATTTTCCACGCTTCATCCCACGTCATTTCTTCGTCATCCAGCAGAATGCGCATGAGCTCCGGAATGGCAAGCGCTGGATGCGTATCATTAATATGAATGGCAACGAATTCAGCAAATCGATTGATGCCGACATTCATTTTCTTATAAGTATTGAAAATACTTTGAATGCCTGCCGAGACAAAAAAGTATTCCTGTTTTAACCGAAGCAGTTTCCCTTCATCATAGGCATCATTCGGATAGAGAATCTGCGTGATGATTTCCACGGAGTGTTTTTTTTCAAAAGCACTTAGATAATTGCCTTTGGAAAAGTTTTCGAAGTCGAAAATATCGTCGATTTCTTCAGCAGACCAGAGCCGTAAAGTATTTACCGTATTGTTTTCAAAGCCTAGAATAGGCGTATCATAAGGCACGGCTCGTACGGCGTCATAATCGACGAGATCGAATTTGAGGCGCTCGCCGTCCATGCGGGTTTCGACATGGCCGTTGTATTTGACAACAACGGCCTTGTTGTTTCTTTTATATTCCCAGACGTTGTTGTTAACCAGCCAGCGGTCAGGGAATTCCACTTGATAGCCGTCGATAATGCGCTGTTCAAAGAGGCCGTTTTTATAGCGAATGCCGCAGCCGTGACCCGGAATGGAAATGGAACTCATGGCATCGAGAAAACCTGCAGCGAGACGGCCGAGGCCGCCGTTGCCAAGACCCTGATCGACTTCGACGTCAAGGACATCTTCAATGTCGATGTCGAGGCTCCTGAGGCCATCCTTTACGATTTCATAAATGCCAAGATAGTTGAGGTTGTTTTCCATGAATTTTCCCGTGAGAAATTCCATTGAGAAATAATAGATTTGCTTCACTTGTTCTGTGCGGTAAGTAGAGTTGGTATTGGCCCATAAGTTGCCGATATACTCTTTAACCATTTCCCCCAGTGCTGTGTATCGCTCAAGGGCTGTTGTTTCATCAATTTGACGCGCTGTTGATGACTTGATTTGAGCTATGTAGTCTTGCTTAAATTCAGCTATGGTAAGTTTCATATAAACCGCTCCTTTGAAAAAAGGACATCTGTGATGTCCTATCGTTGAGTTTGGCTAACTTATACCCAAAATTTTTAAATATATCGCCAAGTATTCTTTGGATGAACGCTTCCAACTGTGATCGGCTTTCATCGCCTGTTTCATTAACTGGTGCCAAGCAGTTTTATCTTGGTATGCGGTTAAGGCATCTTTAATGGTAAAGAGAAGTTCGTGTGCGTTGTAATTGATAAAACCGAATCCGGTGCCTTCGCCGGTGTACTTATTGTATGGCAGGATGGTGTCGCGAAGGCCGCCGATTTGGCGAACAACTGGGATGGTGCCATACTGCAGTGCAATGAGCTGGCTTAGGCCGCAAGGTTCAAAAAGAGATGGCATGAGGAAAATATCTGAACCGGCATAAATGGCATGAGACTCGTATTGATCAAAGTAAATGCGCGCTGCCATTTTACCCGGATACCGGTACTGATAGTATTTGAACATATCTTCATAGCGCTTTTCACCGGTGCCCAGCACTAAGAACTGAATATCGAGTTCGAGCAGTTCGTCCAGAATGCATTCGATGAGGTCGAGGCCTTTCATATCGGCGAGGCGTGTGACCATTGAAAGCATGGGCACTTCTGCATCAACGGGCAGACCGTATTTAACCTGCAGGTACATTTTGATTTCCTGTTTGCGCTTCAAACTGCGCAGATCATAATTGATCGGGATGTTAGGATCCTGTTTTGGGCTATAGAGCGCTGTGTCGATTCCATTGACAATGCCGTAGAGTTTGTCTTTGTATTTCTGAATGACGCCTTCCAGATTTTCACCGAAATACGGGTAAGTTATTTCTTCTGCGTAACTTTTTGAAACAGTGGTGACGGCATCAGAGAAAACGATGCCGCCTTTGATTAAGTTAATGTTTTCATAAAATTTCAAACCTTCGTCAGAAAAATAAGACATCGGCAGTCCTAGCAAATCGCTTAGGACATAAGGATCGAAAATACCCTGATAGCGAAGGTTGTGAATGGTAAAAACGCTTTTAATCCCCTGATAAAAGTCATCGTGTTTGCTGTAAAAATCAAGCAGTGTATTGACGGCCGCCGTATGCCAGTCGTTGGTATGAATGATGTCGGGCTTCATATTCAGATGTTTCATCGCGGCGAGTACGGCTTTTGAAAAATAGATGTAGCGTTCAGCATCATCGCCGTTGCCGTAGAGTTGATGCCGCTTAAAATAGAACTCGTTATCAATGAAGAAATAGGAAACACCTTCATAAATCAGGTGAAAAATACCGACATATTGTGTACGCCAGCCCAAATCGACGCTGGTGGAACCGGCAAATGTCATCTCTTTACGGTATGCGGGTGCAATCTTGGCATGGAGCGGCAAATAGACGGTGACGTTGAGCTGGCTGCTGTTCAGCGCTTTAGGCAATGATCCTGCAACATCGGCAAGGCCTCCGGTTTTGGCAAACGGCGCAGCTTCAGACGCGATGAATGCAATTTGAATCATCAGAGTGCCTCCTTGGAAATAACAGATTGCTTGCCGGCGACAAAAGGACTGGCGTGATCGCCCATCAATGAAATCCCTTCCTCGACACGTGTGCGCTTGTCTAGAATAACGTGGTTAAGCGTGACACCGCGTCTAATCACAGATTTCTGCATGACAATGGCATTTTTTATTTCGGCGCCCTTTTCCACGCGAACACCCCTGAACAGAATGGCGTTTTCCACCGTGCCGTCAATTTGGCAGCCGTTGGCGACAAATGCATTCTTAACATGTGCATTGTCTTTATAATAGGCTGACGGTTCATCTTTGACTTTTGTGAAGATCTGGCCGTTTTTAAAGAAGAGTTCTGTTGCAATTTCCGGATTTAAAATGTCAAAATTGGCATCAAAGTAATTGCGGACGTTGTTGATGCATGCCACATAGCCGTCAAATTGATAGGTATGAACCTTGTAACGGTGCAGCAGATTGAAAACGGCCTGCTTGAGGAAATTGGCAGAACCCTGTTCAATCGCTTCAAAGAGAATATCGAAGTAAACTTCTTTTTTCATGAAATACATCTCAAGTGAGAGATTGAAGGTATCTTCTTTCCCAAGGTTTGTACCAACACTTTTAAAAGTGCCGTCATCGTTGAGATGAATTTTATCACAGCCGATGTAACGGAATGAATCGTCGGTAACTTTTTTATAGATCAAAGAGATATCGGCATCTGAGTTGACAAAATCCCAGTATGCATCGTTGAGATCTATATTGGCCAGCATATATGATTTAGAGAGCAGCAGGTGCTCTTGTTTTGCAAATTTGATAAAATTTGAATTTTGATAGAAGAGGTCGAGATCGCCCATTCGCTTGTACGTCGATGTGTAATCGTAGGTCGGCGTAAAGAGGAAGAGGCCGTTGAGTTTTCGGTCTAAATCCCACGGTTTTCCGGAACCGAGGTGATCCATGACGGAACGGACTTTGTTGCCGGTGAAGACGCCAATGCCCGAAATGCCGCTGTTGACCATGTTGGAAAGCATAAAGTCAATAATACGATAACGTCCGCCGAAAGGCAGCATGGATGTTGGCCGGCTCTGGCAGAGCACGCCGAAATTGGTATCGATTTCACTTAAGTTGATAATGCCTAAACAGTTATTCATATGTCACCTCCCTAGGATTCAATAATTTTCGATTTGCTGATGAGGTAGACGTTGTCATCTTCGGCATCGCCAATGGCACTGCCTGCTTTGATCACGACGTTTTCCATAATAACGGCATTGTAGACGACGGCATTTTCTTCAATAACAGCACCGGGCAGGACAACGCAGTTGTGAATTTTTGCACCGGGTTTTACGGTGATTTCGCTAAAGAGGACGGAGTGGCATACATCGCCTTCGATAAAGCAGCCTTCGTTGATGAGGGAGTTTTTCACAGAAGCATTGCATGCGACGAAATGCGGCGGCAAATGTCGGTTGCGCGTATAGATTTTC
The DNA here is from genome assembly GCA_030446305.1 of Clostridiales bacterium. GTDB lineage: Bacteria > Bacillota > Clostridia > Peptostreptococcales > Acidaminobacteraceae > Fusibacter. The sequence goes on from JASUSA010000019.1 coordinate 20,203, forward strand.
CACTTGCGGTCATATAGATTGAGCGTGTTATCCGGCGACAGCAGATCCATGTTGGCCTCCCAGTAGCTTCGGATGGTCCCGACATCTTTCCAGTAGCCGTCAAACCGATAGGCGACGAGTTTCTTGCCGTCGTCATTCAATTTGGGGATGACGTCTTTGCCAAAATCATTGGACGAATTTGGATCTTTTTCGTCGGCAACAAGGTATTTTCGGAGGGTTTTCCAATTGAAGATATAGATGCCCATGGAAGCGAGGTTGGATTTTGCGTTTTTCGGTTTCTCTTCAAAAGCGACGATGGTATCTGTTTCATCGACATTGATGATTCCAAAACGGGAGGTTTCTTCCCAAGGGACTTCAATGACGGAAATCGTGACCTCTGCTTTTTTTGCCTCATGAAAGTCAAGCATTTTCGAATAATCCATTTTGTAAATATGATCGCCAGAGAGGATCAAGACAAATTCTGGGTCTAGTTCATCAATATAGGATATGTTTTCATAGATGGCATTGGCAGTTCCCTTATACCATCTGCCGCCCTTTTCACTGGTGTAAGGCGGTAGAACCCGAACGCCCCCGATTCGACGGTCCAAATCCCAGGAACCGCCGATACCGATGTGAGAATTAAGTTGATACGGTTTGTACTGCGTCAAGATTCCAACGTCAAAAATACCTGAATTGGAACAGTTGCTGAGCGGGAAATCAATGATGCGGTACTTGCCACCGAAAGGGACGGCGGGTTTTGCGATGTCTTTTGTCAATAGTTTCAGTCTTGATCCTTGCCCGCCAGCCAACAGCATGGCGATCATTTTGCCTTCTTTCATATGCTAGCCCTCCTTGTACTTTAAATATAATCCGCCAAAGGCAGGTAGTGTAATCCTAAGTGCATGAAAGCGGTGATGCATGAGCTCTTTTTTGGAGCGATAATGTGATGGGTAGTGATCTTTAAGATTGCCGGTAAAGACGTGGCTCTGCGTATTGAGAACGACCTCATAAGTACCGGGTTTCGTAACGCCCACAGGGTAATTATCCCTGTGCACAGGTGTAAAGTTAAAAATGAGCACCATGCGTTCACCGGATTTGTCAATGCGTTCAAAAGAGATAATGCTCTCGTTGGCATTGTCAACTTCAATCCATTCATAACCCTTGTGGTCGACATCCAGTTCAAATAGACAAGGCTCATTTTGGTAGAGGTGATTCAGCACTTTGGCATATGCGTGCATGTTGCGATGAGCGGGATAGTCCATCAGGTGCCAATCCAGTGCCTGCCATTCATTCCATTCAATAAACTGACCGAACTCGCCGCCCATAAAGACGAGTTTTTTGCCGGGATGCGCAAACATATAGGCATAGAGCAGCCGAAGATTTGCAAATTTTTCATCGTAAGTGCCCGGCATTTTGCTGAGCAGCGAATGCTTGCCGTGAACGACTTCATCATGGCTGAGCGGTAAAATGAAATTTTCGGAAAAGGCATAAGTAATGGAAAAGGTCAGCGCTTTATGAAAACCCTTTCGGTAGAGGGGGTCGAGTGCCATGTACTCGAGAATGTCATTCATCCACCCCATATTCCATTTGTAATTAAAGCCTAAGCCGCCGGCGCTGACAGGTTTTGTCACCATCGGCCATGAAGTTGATTCTTCGGCAATCATCAACGTATTCGGATGGTGTTGGAAGATTACTTGATTCAACTTTTTGAGGAATGAGATAGCTTCCAAATGTTCAATGCCGCCGTATTTGTTCTTTAACAGTTTGCCGCCAAAGTTTAAGTAGAGCATATAGGCGACGGCATCGACGCGCATGCCGTCAATGTGATAATAATCATGCCAGTAAAGTGCATTGGAAATGAGAAAACTCATAACTTCAGGTTTGCCGTAGTCAAAGTTTGCCGTGCCCCACTGATCGTTGTGTGCCAGTTCGTAGTCGTCAGATTCAAATGTGGGTGAGCCATCAAAATAATAAAGACCGTGTTCGTCTTTGCAATAGTGGCCCGGCACCCAGTCGAGTATGATGCCAATGCCCGCCTGATGACACTGGTCTATGAAATACATAAAATCCTTTGGGGTGCCGAAGCGCGATGTGGGCGCGAAGTACCCTGTTCCCTGATAACCCCAAGAACCGTCAAAGGGATGTTCCATGATGGGCATCAATTCAATATGCGTATAGCCCAAGTCTTTGACATAGGGAATAAGCGCCTCTGCCAGATCGTGATAGCTGTATTGGGCACCGTCGGCTTTTTTGCGCCATGAAAGGAGATTGACTTCGTAAATGCTCATGGGACTTCTGTAGAGATCATGTGTGTCCTTGGCTGCTGTCCAAAGGTCGTCATGCCAGTGATATCCGGTAATATCATAGTATTTTGAAGCTGTTTTAGGGCGTTCTTCCGAATGGAAGGCATAGGGGTCTGCCTTATAGAGAATATCGCCGTTTTGTCCTTCTATTTTGTATTTGTAAGCGTCGAAGCATTGGACATTCGGTACGCAGATTTGCCACAGTCCGCTTTTGCCAATGCGCTGCAGCGGCAGATTGTACTCATGCCAGTGATTAAAATCGCCAATGAGATGAATGGCTTTGGCATGAGGTGCCCAAACGACAAAACGAACGGCATCAATATGAAAACGCTGCAGCGGATGGGCGCCGAGAAATTCATGGCTCTTATAAAAAGTGCCTTCGTGGAAGAGGTGCGTGTCCAGTTCGCCTTCGTTAAGATAAAAGTAGCCTTTTTCGCGTATGTACAGGTTGATTTCATCAGGTGCTTGCATCAAACGCCTCCTTTATGACCTAATTGCATAACATATGTGTTGAAGGATCCATTTTATATTTAATCCGTACTTTTGCTTAAAACAGCCAAGAATTTTTGTGCCGCAATAGAAAGCGGTTTATTGTTGCTTGTAATAATGCCGATTTCTGTCTTGGGAATGCGTTCGATGGTTTTGATTCGGCAGAGCCTGCCATTGGCAATATCATCCGTTGCAACAGTTGAGTTGACAAATCCGACGCCCATGTTGGCTTTAACGGCCTCGAGAATGACCTCGATGGAACCGAATTCAAAAGAGGGCGTAAGCGTCAAACTGTGATCTTCATAGAATTTTTCCAAAATGATGCGCGTCGTCGAATGCTCTTCAAGACAGATCACTGGGTATTCATTTATCTCGCTGAGTTTGACGTTTCTATTAATCAATGCAGCGGTCTCCGGATGGCATATGAAAATATTTTCATTGGTAATAAAATGTCTGACATCAATGCCTTCGTAAGTTTGATCCGGATTGATGTTGATGACGGCGATATCAATTTGGCCTGTTTTCAGCAGTGCAACTGACTTAGGAGACGGCCTGTTGTTGACGGCGATTTTAACACGCGTATATTGACTGTGAAATGCTTTGATATACGGCATGAGATGGTATCTTGAGATGGTATCGCTTGCGCCGATAAAAATGGTGCCTTCATCCAGTGATTTGATACTGGACAGTGTGTTTTCAGCAGAACGAATGAAATTATAGGCTTTTTCGACGTGTTCATACAGCATTTCGCCTTCGAAAGTCAGCCTGATGGTACGGCCCTGACGATAAAATAAATGAACCCCCAGTTGACCTTCCAACGATTTTATGGCTTGGCTCACTGCGGATTGCGTGACATGGAGTTTTTCTGCCGCTTTAGAAAAATTAAGTGCGCTGGCAGCATAATAGAATATTTTATATAATTCAAAATTGACATTCGCTTGGTAATGGAAATGTGTATCAAAGGACATGATGCCTCCCGCTTGCTCGGAAATGATACGAAAAATTCATATCTTAATTATTATTATACCAACCTTACAACATTTATAACAACTGTCAGTTGGGGTTTTTCATGTGTTTTTTACAAAACATGGCATTTTCGTATACCAGATTGTTATTTTTCGCGCAATTCTGTTAAATTAAGCAATACAGGCATCTTTTAGGCAATTTTTTTGGTATAATAGTACTACGAAAAAAATGGGAAATAAGGGGTAATAAAATAACATAATAAATTGAAGCGTTAGGAGGGGTTTCGTGAAACGAAAGGCAGTTTTCTTGACTTTTGGTTTATTGATTGTTCTGGTATCGTTGCAAATGGCATTTGCCGTTACATACAGAAAGGCAACGGTTGTCGAAGTGACAGGGACAGTATCAATCCTTAAAGCGGGCGGCGAAAAAGCAGTTACGCCAACAGAGGAAATGACACTTGAGCATGGTGATCGCATTATCACTGGGAAAAATTCATCAATCTCATTAAAGATTGATGAGGACAAATACATCAAAGTAGGTGAGAAAACCTATATGAGTTTGTCTGAACTGATGGAAGATGCAGAGAGTGGGACATCGACGAATATTAAGCTGTTCACCGGACAGGTATGGGCATCGCTGACCAAACCGCTCGGCAGTTCGGAAACGTTTGAAATTGAAACGCCGACAGCTGTTATGGGCGCCAAGGGGACAAAATTCATGGTCAAATACGTCATTGAAAAAAGCGATGGCGATGATAACTATGACGGTACAACGGAACTGGTGGTCTTGGAAGGTACCGTTAGCATGAAGACGGAAGTTCAGCGTCCGGGCACCGGTGAAGGTACCGGTGAAGGCACCAGCGAAGGAACTGGTGAAGGCGAAGGATCTCAAGTGCCGCCAGATGGCAGGCAAGAAGTCGAGATTATGGTTCATCAGAATCAGGAAATAAAAGTCAATGCCAAACTCATGCAGCGCGTCGCGGAAGAAATTGAACGCGTGATCAATGAAGGGGCTAAATTAGAAGAAATCAATATTCAGGAAGTCGTTGCAAAATCGGCGGCTGTTGAAAATGTAAAAGTAGAAAATCTGGATTTGTTCGTCCTCGAAATTATTGAAGATGATCCTGAAGAATACGGTGATGAGCTTACGGATAAGCTTTCCGATGTCATTAAGCAGAAGCAGCAGGAAGCCCAAGCGCAGGATGATGAAGAGGATGCGCCAGTTGGCGGATCGGGTATTATCTACGACGATGGCAAGGATAATGATACGCCGACAGGCGGCAATACCAACACCGGAACAGGCGGCGGCACGACGGTAACACAAGTCAGACTCTATAGTGCTAATACCGTTGATGCCGATAAGGATGGGATTGTTGATTATCTGGCGCTTTATTTCAATATTGCCGTGGATGATTCGAGCTTTAACGGTACGGTTGCTAAATCGCTGTCGTCAAATATGCTTGGTACACTTGCCGGTTCAACACTTGCTGATATGACGGCAACGGATATAGTGGATACGGCAGATGATAGCATTGTTTATCTCGCACTTGATCCAAAGAGTGAAACGGCGAATACAGCTGCAACAGATACGCTGAATATAACGGGTGCCGGTATGATCAGTGCGCTCAACGGAACGGTTCTAAATGCTCAATCCATTGCAGTGACAGATGGTGCGGCACCAAGAATCCAAAAGATTATCGCCAATTTAGAAGGTGATGCAGCGGATTCAATGCTCGTCATAACGATGTCGGAGAAAATCAACGAAGCAGGGCTCTCGGGCATATTGGATCATATTCGACTCACGACGGGCAGTGCTTACAGCATTCAAACACTTGAAAAAGTTGACTGGTCAAAGACAACGATTAATCAAAATGAAAACACGGTTACCATAAAATCACTGCCGAAAGCCGTAAAAACGGCATTGGCGGGGCTGGCGGCAGATACGGTCTATTTTGACAGTGTCATCATCTCGGATGATGGCGGCAATACAACCGATATTGGCAATGTCGCTATTCAGATTGATCAAGTGACGCAGGACACCAAGCCTGCCTATATACAATCAGTTGTCGCGGAAGAAGTGCCATATGAAGGCGGCGGAGAACTCTTTGGGGCATTGGCATTTGAAGAAACAACACCGCCGGTTTATCAAGAAACGGTATACAGCGTAACACTGTCGCTGTCAGATTATCTCAGCGATGCAAGTGTTGCTGCAGCAATGTATCTTGAAACATGGATTGACGGCAGCGGCGTCAGAGGCGGCTGTTATCCGGAAAACATGGTATACAGCGATCAAGATCCAAAAGCAATAACGCTGTCTTTTGATCTGGCATTTTATGGTCTGCCGCCAGTGGCGGGCGATCAAATAAAATTGTCACTGCAATCGCTTAACGATCTCACCGGAATGCCTTTGCGATTTGGCAGTGAAACGGCATATGACAATGCCTTTGATCTCGTCTTTGGTGAAAACAATACTTTTGAAGCAAAAGCGCCTTCTGATGAAGTTGCCTATGTAGAAATTGAAAAAATAATGACCAGAGATGAAGACGCCAATGGCTTTATTGATTTGCTTGAAATAAAATTTACAGAACCAGTGGATGATTCGTCATATAGCGGCACGGGGACAAATGTTTACCTGGGTGGTGCGATCGGCACGCTAAACAGCACGTCGCTGTATACGACGGGTACGGGAAGCTTTGCAGATACCGCGGACGATGACGTCATCTTCTTAAAAGTCAATGAAAGTACAGAAACTTACAATACAAAATCAACCGATAAATGCTACATTACAGATGCTGTTCTCGAATCCGTATCAGGCAAGGCGCTGAAAACTTATTCAGACGGTTTTGCAGCAACCGATGGTGCACCGCCTCAAATCGTAGGCGTTTCAGCATTCCTTGATGGAGATGCGCAGGATAAGCACCTCGTCGTACTGCTTTCCGAACCAGTTGCGACGACAGAAGCCAAAACGTTTTTTGCAAATGCTGCCGTCGGCACAACGCCGTATGGTACTTATGAATCCGGCATTGCATTTGATGCCAATACGTTGGCGTCAATAACGGAAACCGGCAATGCCTACGATATCACCCATCTTAATACAGACGTTATCGAAGCACTTGCGAGCGGCTACACTTTTCTGTATCTGAAAGATGGCTTGACCGTTTATGATGCACTGGGCAACAATATGACTGTTGACGGTGTTTATACGGTGAGCAATATGAGTGCGGATACGGCACCAACATCGGTTACAGTTGATAATGTTACCTATTTAGACGGATATTATCATGTGGTATTAACGCTATCAGATCTAATTGATCAAAGCCTCATCAGTGCTTACAAAGCAGGCTATGATGTTGTTGATGGGGAAAATATGCTTTCGGTGTATCTAAGTGATGTACGTTATTCAGATACGTCCAGTGCAGCGCTCACATTGACGTATGATATTTCTATTTACAGTGAGCGCATGTCTAATGGCAGTGCGTTTACCATTGATTTAACGGGGTTAAAGGATATGCAGGGCAGACCGCTCTATTATGCATATGATGGCAAAGCACAGTCGTCCATTCGATTTGTTTATCAGGATGGTGTGTATTTAGAAGCACCGCCAATCAGTTTCGCCTTGCAGCGTGTTGAAACATCTGATCTTAATGTTGATGGTTACATCGATCATTTGAGACTGATCTTCAATAAAGATGTGAAAGATGCCAGCTATGCAGGTGAAAGTAGTATTAGCATGACAAATCAGTCAATTGGCAGTTTGTATTCAGGATCAATTGCCAATGTTCAGGGTGATGAAACAGATGATAATGTTATTTACTTGACCGTGAGCAATCTTTATGGCATCAATACCGATGCGTCGGGAATGCTCGACATTAATGCGGGGATGATAGAATCTGTTGACGGAGAAGTGCTTTCAGCTTATAGTAACGGTTTTGAAATTAGTGACGGTGTTGCACCGATCTCCACAGGCTTTAATGTGAGCTTTGGCGAAGGTGTTGCGGACAGCCTTGTTCAATTAACCTTTTCGGAACCTGTGACGTCAGTCGGCACGGATAGCCCAACGGCGAAAAATCTCTTTGCAAACTACTTTGGCATCGGCACGCCGACGACGACAGATTATGCATCGTCGATGAAACCAACTTGGAATGCGGTAACCTTTAGCGAGGATACCGATAAAACAATCTTTACGGCGAGAGGGCTTGGGATTGATGCCATTACGGCCATGGTTGAAAGCGGCAAAGTGGATATTTACGGTTCCGATGCTTTTTCGACATGGGATATTGCCGGCAATAAAATGGATTATTTGAGTCTTAAAATTTCAAGAACACTGCCGACAGCTTATCCTACTTATGTAAACAGCGTCAGCATTACACCGGTTACACCGCTCAGTGAATACAATCTAAAAATCGGTTTTAGCAATTACTTGGATACACAGAGTGCCGAAAATGTGTTCTATGCTTTTCTGAGTGACTATGCGACACTTAATCTGAGCAGCGGTACAGGCTCGCTGATTTGTGACAACTTGCAGGATTTTAATCAAACAGATATCAGTGCGACACTGAAATTCAAGATGGAGACGGGTACATTGACAGCGGGCGATACCATTGCCATCGACCTGTCGGGGCTTGATGATGTCTTTAAGAATGACGTGCTTTATCACCGTGTGATGCCGGTACAAAGTCAGCTCTATTTCAAATTTGACGGCACGACATTTATTGAATCGCCTGTACCAGCCGCCAGTACCTTGAAGTTAATATCAGGTAAGACGCTGGATATCAACGCCGATGGCATGATTGACCGATTGGCGCTGACGTTTAATGAGGCGGTGGATGACAGCAGCTTTGATTCAAGTACGAGTGCAGTCCTTGGCAATGGTGCAGTTGGGTCGCTGTCAATTGATGGTGTTCTGATGATTGATACGACATATAATGCTGATGTTGCCGACGATGATACCATTTATTTAATCGTAGACAATGCAAGTGTAGGTGCCAATACAGGGGAAACAAGCGTGATTCATCTATATGAAAACGGATTGATTGCAGCGTTGGCAGATAATGAAAACCTCTCGCTGTCAGATGAAGAAGGCGTTATGCTCACAGATGGTGCCGCACCACAATTGGTGTCCACAACAGTCATCATTGGCAATAGTGCAGAAGAGAGCGGCATTGAGCTTGATTTCTCTGAGCAATTGTACACTTATGACTGTTGCGACATGTCTATTTCAAATGCGGCGATGACGACAAGTGCCATTTTTGAAGTGATGCGTATCGGCGACGGTTCGACGGTGAGCTATGATACAGCGCATCCGATTGCGCTTACCGGAACGGATATGAAGAAGGACGGCAAAAACTATACGATTAAGGGCTTGCCGGCAAATATCATCGATGTAATGACAGAAACAGGTGTGGCGCTGATCTACTATCCCGATACTTTAAAATTAAAAGATCAGACGGGGCTTTATACAACGGGGACGTGGATGCAGACCGCTGCTTATTATACGCTCAATGCAGCAAAACCGACGATTAAAAGCGTTGAAAACGTTAATCTGACAACGGGAAGCGCTTATGATATTGTACTGACCATGGACCAGTATATGTCCTCAGAAGCTTCCGAAACGATATTTGGGAGTGGGATCAGTGACTATGTGATGGCAAATGCTTCGGAAAGTTCTGTGGACGTTTCCGGTGACATTACGAATTTTGCCGCTGACTCGATCACGGCAACGGTACATGTAGGACTTGACTCGGGGATGCTTTATCCGGGCGATATGATCACCATTGATGTTGGTGATCTCCAGGATATCTATGGCAGAAATTTTGTCTATCTATACAATGAAACACCACAGTCGAAGATCTTCATGGTCTATGATGGTGAAGATTTCATCGAAATGGGTGATCCTGAAACAACGAGTTTTGATATTACAAATGTCAGCACTGTTGATTTTGACAGTGATGGGTGTATTGACTATTTAAAAGTCAAATTTAATATGCCTGTAAGCGATATGAGCTATATTTATACTGATGGTTATGCACCGACGATCAGCGGCATCGAATCCGTAACAATTATGGAAACAGACATTGGTGCAGGACAATATGACGGTTCTCTGGACAAGCCGTATGATGATGTGATTCTCGTGCCGCTGGATAGAATGACCTATGATCCTGATACAGGTAGCACGGGATCGCTGGTCTTTTCAAATAACGGTTGGATTTCGGCATTAAACGGTGCAGTGCTTCAAAGTGCCGGAAAAAGTTATGATATTGATGACGGTGCTTCGCCGGTTATTTTGGGAACAAACGTGAGTTTTGACGACGTGCCTGAGTATAACACAATGACACTTATCTGCAGTGAGATGCTCGAAGTGCCGGAAGGTTATGATACGGCAGCTGAAAGGCTCTTTGATGCTATGCGCATACGCAATGACAGCGAAGCAGTCCTAAATTATGAAACGGCAGTACCGCCGGATACAACTGGCAGTCAATTTGTTGATTCCGGCAGCAATGCAGTGATCCATGGACTATCGAAAGCGCTGACAGCGACAGTTGTTGATGTCGGGTATTTAGAAAGTTATTTCCCATCTGAAATAGCCGTATACGATGCCGCAGGCAACCCGCTTCATACACGGGAAAACTATTTCTATGAAATGGCAGTTCAGGCACCACCAACCTATGTTTATACAGCTGAGACGGTGCCGATGACAACGCCGTCGACATATAAAATCACCATTCCGGTAGAAAATTACATGTCCGATGCGTCAGAGGCATATGTTGCCAGCTTGACGAGCAATGGTTTCCTGATGGAAGCAGACTTCGCAGGCGGGGTTATAGAACCGCTGACAACCGTGACGCTGGATAATGAAACGGCAGATGATATTGCTATTAACATCGAAATAAACCTTGGGGGCGCTTTGATCATGGAAAGTGATTATATTGTCGTACCGATTCATTATTTCACGGATATATTTGGCAATGCGATCTTGTATAAAGATTATTCAGTAACGCACGATGATATGGGATTGATCTATCAAATGGGTGAATGGGTTCCATTCCCACTAGATTAAAATGGCGACGGAAATCGATCATAGGAGAATAAAGGATGAAAAGAAAAGGAAAAATCATACTGCTTTTATCACTGTTGACGGTTTTGGTGCTTCAAAGCAGTTTTGCGGCGGAGGTCTCAAGGTGCTTTGATGCAACAGCCGTTGCCCTCAGTGATGTCTATAACGGGCTTAATCAGCCATATGGCATAGAGGTCATGGACGATGGTGTTATATACATTGCAGATACGTATAACAACATGATTAAAAAACTCGAAAATGGTAAACTGGCAGTTGTTGCCGGGTATTATGAAGGCAAGAACAGCCTTGGTTTTCCATTAGGTGGGTTAAAGGATGGCGATGCGCTGACCGCGGCATTTAATAAGCCTAGGGATATCTGTGTGGCAGAGGATGGCACGATCTATGTTGCTGATTCTCAAAATCATGCCATTCGAAAAATTAAGGATGGCACGGTAACGACACTTGCCGGAACCGGTGAAGCAGGCGACAGCGTGGGGCTTGGCAGAACGACGCGCTTTAATCTGCCGACTGCAATTGCCATGGGTAATGACGGCAAACTTTATGTGGCCGATACGTTGAACAATAAGATCAAAGTCGTGGATGTCAACGGCAAAAGCAGCGAATTGATGCTGACGTCAGCTGACAATGCCAACCGCTTAAACGAACCAAGTGATTTATACTTTGACGAAGCAGGGGCGCTTTATATTGTTGACAGTGGCAATCAGTGCATCAAGAAAGTCGTTGACGGCGTCGTTTCAATTATTGCAGGCGGGAAAGTATACGCACTTGATGAGGCGGGGTATGCACCACAGGGATTTGTCGACGGCTTGGCGAGTTTGGCGAAGTTTAACTTCCCTAAGGGTATTGCAATGGATGACCGCGGCAATCTCTATATTGCCGATACTTGGAATAATGCAATTCGCGTGTTAATGGCGGATAACCGCGTGGTGACGCTGACTGGCGGTATTATGCCGGGCAACAAAGTGGGCGCGCTTGATAAAGCTGTCTTCGATGCCCCCATTAGCCTTGACTATACCAATGGCATGCTCTATATTACGGATCGCTGGAACAATGAAATCAAACAAATTGACATCAATCCAAGTGCATCGGAAATGCAGCTGAGTGCGCTCTATCTCAAACAGCAGATTGATGTCGATGCGATTGTAGCTGATGAGGCATCACTTTGGTACAATGGCGAAAAAGTTATTGGAGACGCTTCGGTGCTAATAAAAGAAGATATCGCATGGGTACCGCTAAAAATGGCGGCAACGGCGCTTGGCTACACCGTCTCGTGGGATTCTGCTGTTGGTGCAGTGGTCTTGACTTCAGGTGACATCGTTGAGCACGTTTCTCAGAACAATGGACTCTATCTAGAAAATGGCAAGAGTTATGTTAAGACAGAGGATCTCGATACGCTGTTGAATCACACGGTTCAGCAAATACCATCGCTAAAGGCAGTGGTTATTTTACCGTAATAAAATGAGCTTTAAATGAAAATGTATAAACCTGTGGTCTCGCAGCGCATTAGTTTAGCGATGAAACCACAGGTTTTCCTTTTGCGCGCCTGTTTAACGATCATTAGTGCTGCTAATGAAAATCATTACAAACATTAATTTCACTTAAGAAAAGAACTGTGCTATGATGAGGTATGAAGTGATTGCAATCGCAGAAACCTAGAAATAAGGCGATTGAGATATTGTTGAGAAATGGTAAAAAGTCAAAAGACAGATGATTTGCCATATCGCTGATAGATGATTAAACAGCCGACTGCTTAAAAGTGCGGCTATTGAAAACGTAATAGGAGGCTGAAAAATGGTTACGAGAATTATGGTTGAGAAGAAAAGCGGTTTTGATGTAGAGGCACTCGGCATGCTGAATGACATTAAAGCAACACTGCACATGCCTGCGCTGGCACGCGTACGCGTTATAAACTGCTATGATATTGAGGATGTTGAAGCATCCAATATGCCGCTGATTACGCAGTCGGTGCTCTCTGAGCCAAATGTGGATGCCATTGTGCCATCGCTTGAACTCGCATCCAATATGCGCGCCTTTAGAATGGCGTTGCTGCCTGGACAGTTCGATCAAAGAGCGGATTCAGCAGCGCAGTGTATTGAACTCGTAACCCTTGAAGCTAGACCTGAACTCATTGCTTCTAAAATCATTGTTTTAGAGGGGATACTGACTGACGAAGATTTCTTGAAAATCAAGCAGTACCTCATTAACCCAGTTGAGTCACATGAAGTAGCGATGGCAGTGCCTGAACACGTTGGCATGACAATGGAAGTGCCCGCATCGGTTGCAACTGTAGAGGGATTTGCGGCGATGGATTCAGATGCACTTGAAACTTATCGTCAACAGATGGGGTTTGCCATGACCATTGGTGACCTCGTACACGTACAGCAGTATTTTAAAGATGAAGCAAAGCGAAATCCTACGGTAACAGAACTCAAAGTTATTGATACGTATTGGTCGGATCACTGCCGCCATACCACATTTTTAACCGAAATTACAGATATTCATATAGAAGAAAGCCTTTATACGACACCGGTTCAGAAAGCGTACGATGCTTATTGCAGCATGCGGTCATCACTTGGCATCGAAGGTCGAAAAGCGCAGTCGCTGATGGATTTGGCAACCATCAACACAAAGGCGCTGCGTGCAAAGGGCGGGCTTCAGGATTTAGATGTATCCGATGAAATCAACGCCTGCAGTATTGAAATCGATGTGGATGTCAATGGCGTTAAAGAACCATGGCTTTTGATGTTTAAGAACGAAACACATAATCACCCAACGGAAATCGAACCATTCGGCGGGGCGGCGACTTGCCTCGGCGGTGCTATTCGCGATCCGCTTTCAGGGCGCAGCTATGTTTACCAAAGCATGCGCGTCACAGGGGCGGCTGATCCAAGGGTGCCATTTGAAGAAACGCTGGACGGCAAATTGCCGCAAAAGGTGATTACGCAGAAAGCGGCAGCTGGTTTTAGCGCCTATGGCAACCAAATTGGCCTTGCAACAGGCCACGTCGCAGAGGTCTATGATCCGGATTTTGTAGCAAAGCGCATGGAAGTTGGCGCCGTGATGGGCGCAGCGCCAAAAGCCAACGTCGTCAGAGAAGTACCTGAAGCGGGTGATATCATTTTGCTGGTAGGCGGCAGAACGGGGCGCGATGGCATTGGTGGCGCAACGGGTTCATCCAAAGAGCATACAGAAGACAGTTTGATGAGCTGCGGCGCGGAAGTTCAGAAGGGGAATGCTCCGGTTGAGCGTAAAATACAGCGTTTATTTAGAATTCCTGAACTCGCGAGGATGATTAAACGATGCAATGACTTTGGTGCAGGCGGTGTTTCGGTCGCCATTGGCGAACTGGCAGACAGCCTTGAAATCAATTTGGATGCCGTAACGAAAAAGTATGAAGGACTCGACGGTACTGAAATTGCGATTTCTGAATCGCAGGAACGGATGGCGGTCGTCGTTGCACCGGAGGATGTTGAGCGTTTTCAATCTTTTTGTGCGAATGAGAACCTTGAAGTCAAGGAAGTCGCAAAGGTAACGGATACCGGACGGCTGATCATGAAATGGCGCGGCGAAGAAATTTTAAACCTTTCGAGAGCCTTTTTAGATACCAATGGCGTCAAGGGGCAGACGAGCATTATTGTTGAGAAACCTGATGATGTCAGTTATTTTGATACCTTTTCACAGCAGCATGAACGTCTGGAAACCATTTGGCTCGACATGCTTTCTGATCTCAATTGCTGCTCTCAGAAGGGGTTAGTGGAACGTTTTGACAATACCATTGGCGCTGGAACAGTGCTCATGCCGTTCGGCGGCAATACACAGCAGACACCTGCACAAGTAATGGTTGCAAAATTACCGCTTTTAAAAGGCGAAACCGATACGGTTTCCATGATGAGCTACGGTTACGATCCTAAAATCGGCAAATGGTCGCCTTTCCACGGCGGGATGTACGCCGTACTCGATTCGATTGCAAAATTGGTTGCAGCGGGCGCAGATTATCAAAAGATTAGACTTTCACTTCAGGAATATTTTGAAAAACTCGGCGAGAACCCGACAAAATGGGGTAAGCCGTTTAGTGCACTCCTAGGCGCTTCTTATGTGCAAACACAGTTTGAAACGGCGGCAATCGGCGGCAAAGATTCGATGTCGGGAACGTTTAAGGCGGTCAATGTACCACCGACGCTGATCTCCTTTGCCGTGGCAGCTGGAACCGCAGGCGATGTCGTAACCCCTGAGCTCAAACAATCCGGCAATGTACTGCTCTATTTGGAAGCTGGTCGCGATCACGCCGCTGTACCTGCATTTGAATCGCTCAAAGCAGCCTATCAATGTTATCATGCGCAATTGCTGAAAGGCCGTGTACAGTCCGCGCATACCGTTGGCTATGGCGGGATCGCCGTGTCTGTGTCCAAAATGAGTTTTGGCAACGGGGTTGGTCTATCGCTGATGGACTGCGCGAAGCCGCATCTTTTTGAACCGGCTTATGGTGGTATTGTCTTTGAAGTAAAAGCAGAAGATGTACCGCATTTTGATGCCGCGTACTTTATGAAAATCGGCGAAACCATTCAGGAGCCCGTTATTAAACTGAGCGAAATGCAGCTTCCCATTGATCTTGCATTGGCAGCTTGGTCAAAACCGCTGCAAAGTATCTTTCCGGAAATTCACAAAGGTGAAGGCCTTGCGGGCACACATGATTTTGTGAATCAGACTTTTATAAAGTCAAGTTTTAAAGCGGCATCACCGAAAGTCTTTATACCGGCATTCCCGGGTACAAACTGTGAGTGGGATACGCAAATCGCCTTTGAGAAAGCGGGTGCGACGCCATTGCCGTTCCTCTTCAAGAACTTAAGTAAACAAGCCATTGTCGACTCGCTTGACGAAATGGTTAAATTAATAGACAGTGCACAGATGATAGCCCTGCCGGGTGGTTTTAGTGCCGGTGACGAACCGGAGGGTTCTGGGAAGTTTATTGCATCAGTCTTTAGAAATCCCAATGTCGCAGAAGCGGTCATGAGGCTAATATATGAGCGAGATGGCCTTGTCATTGGTATTTGCAATGGTTTTCAGGCGCTGATTAAACTCGGTCTGCTGCCGTATGGCGACATTCGCACACTGGATGATGAAGCGCCGACGCTGACGTTTAACAAAATTGGGCGTCACGTTGCAAAACTTACGCCGGTTCGCGTTGCATCCACGCTTTCGCCATGGCTTTATGAAGCAAATGTTGGCGATGTCGTCCAAACGGCTTTTTCGCATGGTGAAGGAAGATTTTATGCAAGTGATGCATGGGTAAGACGGCTTTCTGAAAATGGTCAAATCGCAACACAGTATGTCGATCTCAGCGGCCAGCCGACCTATGATGGTCACTTTAATATAAACGGTTCAGTTGAAGCCATAGAGGGCATTACTTCTGCAAATGGTCGTATCTTTGGTAAAATGGGGCACTCAGAACGTATTGGTAAACACCTTTACAAAAATGTTTACGGTGAAAAGGACTTGAAAATCTTTAAATCCGGTGTCAATTATTTTAAATAGTACCATTTTCTCAAATGTGCCTTTGTGACATCAAAATGACGTTTAATTGTCGCACAATTTTAAAAAAATGTTTCAATGACTTATGATATGATAAAAAGAGATTCTTTAATAATAGGAATCTCTTTTTGTTTGCAAACGGTGTTTTAATCAAGCCGTTGAAAAATAAGACAATGAGAAATTGGAGGTCATATGAAATGGAAAGCATTACCCATTGCACTGCTGCTGATCGCAATGAGTTTAACAGCATCCTTTGCAAATGAGGTTACTTTGGTGACAAACGATCAGATGATTGAAAATGAAAATATGATTATATTGAGAGATGGCGTCCTCTATGCGAGTGCCTCAGAATTGGGAACGCATTTCGGCTCGGAAATTCGCTGGCTCGATGTGGCAAAATTGGCTGTCATTCAGATCGGTGATCATTATTATAGCTTTGGCGCGAATACCGCAAGTGCCCTTATGGATCAAAATGAGATTCAACTGTCTCAGCCGACCCTTATGGAAGATAACCTGCTGTATGTGCCGCTGGACGACTTGATGCGATGGTATGGCGCGACGGGAACGTGGATGCCGGATGCACTGACGTATGCTCTAAATTCACCGGCATTTCAATACGATGAATCAGAGGTGAAAGTGCCGACTTATTCAGATGAAGACCTTTTGTGGCTTGCACGCATTGTAGATGTTGAGACGGGAGACGCAACGGTGTTTAAGCGCATGGCAATTGCCAATGTGGTATTAAACCGCGTCAAAAGCGAACGTTTTCCCAATACCATCTATGAGGTCATTTTTCAGTCAGGCCAATTTCCGCCTTCAAAACGGGAGAGCTTTCTGACGCTGACACCAAAGATGAACAGCGTGATTGCCGCAAAGCGCGCACTGGAAGGCGAAAATAATATCGAAACGTGTTTGTTTTTCAACAATAGGCCCTTTTCGAGCAAGGCAGATGATTTTTATCAGCTGATTGAAGGTGATTATTTTTATAATTAGTAAAAGTGACGGTAAAACGTATGGAT
The DNA here is from genome assembly GCA_030446305.1 of Clostridiales bacterium. Classification (GTDB taxonomy): domain Bacteria; phylum Bacillota; class Clostridia; order Peptostreptococcales; family Acidaminobacteraceae; genus Fusibacter. The sequence continues at coordinate 37,562 of JASUSA010000019.1, forward strand.
ATCCAATGGAATGTGGCGATAAAAGGGCGAATGGATTGACGGTTTGCGTCATGCCATTGCGCGAAAACAGTTGCCTAAATGCATAGCAGAAACGAAAAAGTTTGAGGTGTTGTCTCAAACTTTTTCGTTTCTGTGGCGCCTTTTTCTTTTAAACATTTTCGTTACGGAAATGGTATCGTCAGAATTTTAGTCCTTTCACGATTATTGGGCCTATTTTCATCGTACGGAACGTCGACCTATTCTCGTGAAGGATCAACGAAAGGAAATGATGTCATTCCATATAGATTTTTTGTGAGAGGGAATAGAATAGATTGCGGTGAAGGTCATTGAAAGGTGATTAAGCAAATTTTTTTGGTTCTCAAAACGAAAGACATGTGCTATACTGTAAATAGAACATATGTTCTGTTTTGTTGAAAGTGAATCACTTAGCTGAGAGGTCTAATGGATATGGAAGTATATGAAAAACTTAGAATATTAGCGGATGCAGCGAAGTATGATGTTTCCTGCGCATCAAGTGGTCATCAGCGCGGCAATGCCAATAAACAGTTGGGTTCGACGGCGGCAGCGGGCATTTGTCACAGCTGGAGTGAAGACGGACGCTGTATTTCACTGTTAAAAATTCTCTATACCAATCACTGTATCTACAATTGTGCTTATTGTGTCAATCGAAGTTCAAATGATGTGAAACGCGCGGCGTTTACGCCGGAAGAAGTTGTTTCGCTGACGATCAATTTTTATCGGCGCAATTACATAGAAGGATTGTTTTTAAGTTCTGGCATTATCAAGTCGCCAAATCATACGATGCAGCGGCTTATTGAAGTTGTAAAGCAATTGAGAACGCGGGAGGGCTTCAACGGTTATATTCATTTAAAAGGTATTCCGGGCGCAGATGAGGGGCTGATTAATGAAGCGGGACTATATGTCGACCGCATGAGTTATAACCTTGAATTGCCCACGACAAAAGGATTGAGACTGCTTGCGCCGGAGAAGGAGCGAAAGCAGATTATCATGCCAATGCAGCAGGTGAGAGATCAGATGATCGCCTATCGGGATATGAAAAAACACTTGCCTTCGGCACCGTCTTTTATTCCGGCGGGACAGTCGACGCAGATGATCGTGGGCGCCACGGATGAAACGGACTATCATATTATCAAAATTGCAGAGGCGATGTATAACCGTCTTGCTTTAAAACGCGTGTACTATTCGGCTTTTGTACCGGGCAGCACGCATCCTGCAGTCGTTGAACGCGGACGTCCGCCGCTGAATAGAGAACATCGGATTTATCAGGCAGACTGGCTGCTGCGATTTTACGGGTTTAAAGCGGATGAAATATTGACACCGGATCAACCACAACTGGATTTGCTTGTAGACCCAAAATGCCAATGGGCGCTCAATCACATGGCATATTTTCCAATGGAAGTGAACCGCGTCCCCTATGCGGCTCTGCTCCGAATACCGGGAATAGGCGTTATTTCCGCGAGGCGCATTGTCAACGCAAGGCGTTTTTCAGCACTCTCCTATGACGATTTAAAAGGGATGGGTGTTGTGTTGAAGCGTGCAAAATACTTTATTACCTGTAAGGGAAAATACTGCGGCGACGGCGATGTTGAACCGGTGTACTTGAGGCAAAAGCTGCTTGAACCGCCAAGACCGGAGCAAATATCGCTTTTTCAAACGCACCCTGAAGTATTTGATGAAAGTGAGGCGATTATTCGTGGTTTACTTACATGACGGCAGTTTTGAAGGCGTTCTGTCTGGAATTTATAAAATGTTTCATGCAAAGGCGAAGATAAATGAAGGCAAGCTCTATGAAGCATCCGTCTATCAACAGTCATTTTTCGAGTTGACGCTAAATGTAGAAACGGTTCGCGAACATGCCTACCGCGTGGCTAAAAGCCTATATGATTCATTTGGACAAGAGGGCTTTAAGTGCGTGTACTATGCTTATCTAGCCGAGGATGATTCATATGGAACGCTGTTGTTTCGAACGCTTAAACAGGCCTATAAACTTGGGGGGCAGGCTTTTGAAGCACTGGGGGTTGAAGACATAAGACGGCTGACGCAAATGGCAAATAAGGTTAGCAGAGAATCGCATCTGTTGTTGGGGCTTCTGCGGTTTTCAAAACTTGAGAATGGCATTTACTATGCGCCGTTTGAACCAACGCAAAATATTATCAGCATTCTGGCGCCGCACTTCGAAGAGCGCCTTGCCGATCAAGTATGGGTGATTCACGATACAAAACGCGGTATTGGTGCCTTTTATGATAAAGAGCAGTATCACATGGCACCGCTAGACAGTCTGGAAACGATTCAATATGCGCAAGACGAAGTGGCATTTCAATCAATGTGGAAAGATTACGTTAAACACATTGCCATCGAAGCGAGGCGAAACCTGCCTTTGCGGCGACAGCACATGCCTAAGAAATATTGGCAGTTTTTAACGGAAATGAAGTAAATATTTACTAAACAGATAAAATAAAAAACAATAATTTACTAAAATTATTGTTTTTTATTTGAATTAACGCTATGATGGGTATAGAAGAAAAAGAGCGTTTGTTGCTTCGGCAGCTAACAGATGATATCGCGTGGAGGTAAATAAAATGGTTCTAATTTTAGGTGGTGCCGGTTATATTGGCAGCCATGCAGTAAAAATGATGCTGGATCAGGGTGAAGACGTGGTTGTTGTGGATAATCTGGTGACAGGGCATCGAGCGGCGGTAGATGAACGGGCGTTTTTTTATCCGGTTGATATACGAGATGAGGCGGCGCTCAGCGCTATTTTTGATAAGCATGCCATTGAGGCGGTACTCCATTTTAGCGCCAGTTCTCTGGTGGGCGAATCCATGCAAAATCCGCTAAAGTACTTTGAAAACAACGTACATGGCGCAATGGTACTGCTCAATGTCATGAAGGCACACAATGTGAAATCAATTGTCTTTTCATCGACAGCGGCAGTTTACGGTGAACCGGAGAGTGTGCCCATTGTGGAAACGGCAGTGAATGTGCCGACGAATCCATATGGTGAATCAAAACTGATGATGGAAAAGATGTTTAAATGGGCAGATACTGCTTATGGCATAAAATATGTGTCGCTGCGATATTTTAATGTTGCAGGTGCCTTGCCATCCGGCGAAATCGGTGAGGCACATACAATAGAAACCCATCTTATTCCGCTGGTTTTGCAAGTGCCGCTTGGCAAGCGTGCCGCTATTGATATCTATGGCGACGATTATCCAACGAAAGACGGCACCTGTGTTCGGGATTATATTCACGTGGCTGATCTCATTGAGGCGCACCTTGCTGCACTGCGGTATTTAAGAGGTGGCGGGGATAGTGACATCTTTAATCTCGGCAGTGGTGACGGGTTTTCCGTGAAGGAAATTGTGGAAGTGGCGAGAGCCGTTACCGGTCATCCTATTCCTTCAAATCAAAAGACAAGGCGGGCAGGCGATCCGGCAGTGCTGATCGCATCGTCAGAAAAGGCGAAGCAGAAATTAGGATGGTGTCCTGGGCGAACGGAGATTCATACGATTATTGAAGATGCTTGGCGTTGGCACAAACAACACCCCGAGGGGTATGAGGTAAAATAAGAGGTGAAGCAATGAACCGGATGGCAAAATTTAAAGAGATTTATGGCGACAGTGACGTGGCGGCCCAAAGTTATTTTTCCCCCGGTCGCGTTAACTTAATCGGCGAACACATTGATTACAGCGGCGGCAATGTACTGCCGTGTGCGATTGATATGGGAACATATGCTGTGGTTCGTGCGCGTCATGATATGAACGTGAGGATGATGTCGCTTAATTTTGAAAAGACGGGCATACTGACATTTGATTTAAGGCAGCCAATACTGCCGATGCCTGAGATGGATTGGGGCAATTATCCAATGGGCATTTTCAAAACGCTGATGGATGAGGGCGCTGTGTTCTCACATGGTTTTGACATGCTGTTTGAAGGTGATCTGCCAAATGGCGCCGGGCTTTCTTCGTCGGCATCCATTGAAGTATTGACGGCTGTGATCCTGAATGATGCGTTTGCATTGAACATGAGCAGAGAACGTCTTGCGGTTCTTTGCCAGCGCTCGGAGAATGTGTTCAATGGTGTCAACTGCGGTATAATGGACCAATTCATTGTCGCAGTGGCAAAGGCCGATCATGCTGTTCGGCTTGACTGTGACACCCTTCAGTATGATCAAATTCCTTCAGCGCTGGGTGATTACCGAATTGTCATCATTAACACCAATAAAAAGCGGGGGCTCGTCGATTCTGAATACAATGCGCGCAGAAGAGAATGCGAGGCTGCGCTAACCATTTTAAAACAGGAAATGCCCAAACCGCCTGCGGCACTTTGTGCGCTTACACCGAAAACTTTTTTGCCGTATGCAATGAAGCTGTCGCCGACGATTTATCGCCGTGCATCACACGCCATTACTGAAAATTATCGAACTGAAATGGCTTGTCAAGCACTTGAAAACGGTGATTTAACAGCTTTTGGCGAATGGATGTACCGTTCGCACGATTCGCTGCAGTACTATTATGAAGTCAGTTGCCGCGAGCTTGATATCATTGTTGACTTTTGCAGAGAACAGCCGTATGTCTTGGGTGCGAGAATGACCGGCGGCGGTTTTGGCGGCTGTGCCATCGCATTGGTACATGAACAGCATACGGCGGCATTTGAAGCGGCATTAAAACCACTTTACGCAGCGGCTACCGGGCTGAATGCCGATATTTATATTGCAAAAATGTCATCTGGAGCGAGGAGGCTGGTATGAACGGCGTCGAAATTGTAGAACGCCTGCTGGCGTATGGGCAATACCATCAATTGCTTCTGGAAGATGACTGCGTTACGGCGAGAAATGAATTGTGGATGCTACTGGGAATAGACGGAACAGAACCGTATACGCCGATTGCGCCCACTGATGCCGATATATATCAGCTGCTCAATGCGGCTGTTGACCATTGCCGACAAAACGGCAATGCACTTCGCTTTACGTATGAGGTTGATCAGCTTTATGCAGCATTAATGCAGCCGCTTGTACCGAGAAATTCAATTTTAAATCAATGGTTTTGGCAGATTCATGCCCATGATCCCATTGGTGCAACCGCAGCATTCTATGCCTTCTCAAAAGCGACGGTATACATCCGTATGGATCGGATTGAGAAAAATATATCTTATGAAGCAGCGACGGATTATGGCAACATGACGATTACCATTAATATGACGAAACCTGAAAAGGATCCCGCTGAAATTGCCCTGTTAAAGGCAGTGCCGTCAACGGGCTATCCAAAATGTCTGCTATGTATTGAAAATTCAGGTTATCCGGGCAATGCGGCACATCCTGCCAGGCATCAGCACCGCCTTATTAGTGTGGTTCTGGAGGGTGAACCGTGGTATTTTCAGTTCTCACCCTATGTCTATTACAATGAACACGCCATAGTCTTAAGCAGGGAACACCGAGATATGGTGATCAATCGGCAGACATTTAAGCGGCTTATGGCCTTTGTTTCTATTTTTCCTCATTATTTCATCGGTTCAAATGCAGATCTTCCCATCGTCGGCGGTTCCATTTTAAATCACGATCATTATCAAGCGGGATTTCATAAAATGCCAATGATGCAGGCAGATAAATGGTTTTCATACAGCGTGACCAGTAATGAGAATGTTCAGTTGGATGTACTCAAATGGCCTGTTTCAGTTATCAGGCTTCGCAGTGACTGCAGTGAAGCCCTTGTGGAAGAAGCGACGCGCATCTTTGATGCATGGTGCCGATACACGGATGAAAACATGGCAATTATTGCTGAGACGGATACAAGGCACAATACGGTAACGCCAATTGCCAGACGTATACTGACAGAAACAGGTGGCATGTATGAACTCAGTTTAGCACTTCGCAATAACCGAACCACCGAAACATACCCAGAGGGTATTTTTCACCCACACCGTGAACACCATCATATAAAGAAGGAAAACATAGGACTTATTGAGGTGATGGGATTGGCTGTTTTACCGGCAAGACTAAAAGATGAACTGTCCACTATGGCAGAAATGATTGCCGAAGGTGGTGTGGCGCGGCTTGCTGAAATGGAATCCGATGTGCATTTAGCAAAGCACGTCCCATGGTTAAAGGCGATGTCAGACGATTTAGAAGCACTGACCATGACGACAACGGTGGATAAAAAGTCGGTTGATTTGTTTTTCCAGCAGGCTGTAGGCTTAAAATTTCAGTCTGTTTTGGAAGATGCCGGTGTTTTTAAAAAGAATCGAAAAGCCTTTGAAGCTTTTTTAGACTTTGTTTATCGACCGTAAATGACAGTTAAAGAAATTAAAATTGCATTATTGCCTTTAGTTGACCCTTCACGATAATAGTCTAATTTTCGGATGATGAATAAAGAACGCATGATTGTGAAAGGGTTAACGTTCAAACAACGCAATTTTCTCAGTTATAAAAGGGGGAGAGGCTGAATATGGAGATTATTCGAAAGCCAAATGTGAAATTATCCAGGCGCTTGGGATATGAAGTTGAATCCATCACGCTCTTAGCTGAGACGGGCGCTTCACTGACAGCATTGAATTACGGCGGCATTATTGAGAAAATAATAATGCCGGATCGAAAAGGCCTTTTGGAAAATATTTTATTAAACGATGACGATATTCAACACTATTGTGAAAACCCCTATTATCTCAATGCTGCTATTGGTCTTTCTGCGGGGCGTATTGCAAATGGACGGCTTGATTTAAACGGTGCCATCTATGCGCTGGAACGCAATCAAGGGGTGCATCATCTTCATGGCGGTGCCAAGGGGCTGCATCATCAACGCTGGTATATTGACAGTGTTGAAAAGGGAACGAATGATGCGTCTATCGTATTTACATATAATCATGAACATTTATCGGACGGCTATCCGGGAAATATCATGATTAAATTTCGGATTACATTGACGGAAGAACATCATGTTAAACTGCTCTTTGAAGCAGTTACTGACAGAATGGCGCATCTTAATCTGACGCATCATGGGTATTATAATTTATCCGGCAGACGCAGTGTTGACATTGGCGAACAGTATTTGTTTGTCAATGCGAGTCGATATTATGAAATTGATGCCGATGGCATACCGCATAAAGAGCCGTCGGCATTGCGCGATACGCCGTTTGATTTTCACAGATTGGTTCCGATTGCGCAGAGTTATCAGTCATCCATTAATGGCATCGATCACCCGTTTTGTCTAGAACGGTCTGTTGCAGAGCAGGGGCCGGATATCCTTTATGGCGATGAAACATCCGGCAGGTTGATGCAGCTTTCGACGAATCAAAATGTGATGGTGATCTATACAAACAATGGTGATTTCAAAAGGCACCGCGGTATTTGTTTTGAAGCGCAGGCTGTTCCGAATTCAATTGTCAGCCTGATGCCGGGGGAGGTTTACTACCATGAGACCGTGATGGTGTTTGAATCGGATTTTGATAAAGACAGGTTTTATTTGTAATAAAATGACATTGACATGATTAAAATCGGCATAGCCGTAACCTTAACCCATTTTGCGAAGATAAACCTTGGCACAAATGGGTTATTTTCATTAAAGTTCGTGTTTTTAGCGTACTGAGTGGTGATGATTCGAAACATTATTCGATAAATGGGATTTAATGTGAATAAAATAAAAATAGTTGTTAAAATTATTCGTTTTTCATTGACGTTGAGATTAAAGTTCCTTATAATGTAGGCAGAAAGAAATGAGTTAAATAGATTTATTCTGTTTGTGGATTTGCTTGGAGGAATAAAATGTCGTCCCGAGACGTTTCGATTTCACAACATAATATTCAGGAAATTTTTTTGGGCCAATATCATATTGGTTTTATTATTGTGCCATAACCTTTTAGCACCTGTGCTAAAAGGTTTTTTATGTTAGCAAGCATTCTTTTTCAATAGGTTAGAAATGAATTTGGAGGCAAAGATGAAAGTTGCAATTATTATGGGAAGCGATTCGGATTTTCCAGTCGTTGAAAAAGGACTCAATATTTTAAAGGAATTTGATGTCGAGACAGAAGTGCGTGTTTTATCAGCACACAGGACACCGCATCTCGCCATTCAATATGCTGAAAATGCCGAGGCCAGTGGTTTTGAAGTCATTATTGGCGCGGCGGGAAAAGCAGCGCATTTACCGGGTGTATTGGCTGCGGTGACACCGCTTCCAGTGATTGGACTGCCAATTATATCATCGACACTCGACGGTTTGGATTCACTTCTCTCCATCGTTCAAATGCCATCTGGTATTCCGGTTGCTACAGTTGCCATTAACGGTGCAGAAAATGCAGCGCTTCTGGCAATTCAGATGCTTTCAATTAAATACCCGGAGCTTCGGGAAAAGATGAAAGCGTATAAAGAAACACTTGCGGGCAAAGTGCTCGATAAAGATGCCAAACTGCAGGAAAAGCTAAAAGGTTAACGAACGGTATGCAAAGGTCGCTGATTGTGCAGCGATGAACATCACCGATACATTTAACAGTTTCAGGAGGAAAGATAATGGATAAGTTAGAAATGTTATACGAAGGTAAAGCGAAAAGAGTATACAAAACACAGGATGCAGATTTGTATGTTGTCGAGTACAAAGATGATGCAACGGCATTTAATGGTGAAAAAAAGGGAACCATTGCCGATAAGGGCGTTGTCAACAATAAAATGAGTGCACTATTATTCCAAATGCTCGAAGCAGAAGGTATTCCAACACATTTTGAATCGCTGGTCAATGACCGCGAACAGATTGTTAAAGCGGTGAAAATACTACCGCTCGAAGTGATTGTTCGAAATGTTGCTGCAGGTTCGCTGGCAAAACGCCTCGGTTTGGAAGAGGGAACGCCTATGGCAAAAACAGTGCTTGAATTCTGTTATAAAGATGATGCACTTGGTGATCCAATGATCAACGATTATCATATTGCGGCAATTGAACTTGCAACAGAAGATCAAGTGGCGACAATCAAGACAATGGCATTTAAAATTAATGATATTCTCTGTGCTTATTTCTTAGAACGCGGCTTAAAGCTCATTGACTTTAAACTCGAATTTGGCGTGTTTAAAGGTAATGTTATTCTCGCAGATGAAATATCTCCGGATACTTGTAGACTGTGGGATGCAGAAACGAACAAGAAAATGGACAAAGATAGATTTAGAAGAGATCTCGGCGATGTCGAGGCAACTTATCAGGAAGTGTTAGGCCGTCTGCAGAAATAAGGCGAGTGTTAAAGGATAGTGGAGGCATAAATGGATTCAATATTTACGATGGATAAATTAAAGGAAGAGTGCGGGGTCATTGGGATCTATGCGCCCGGACAGGAAAATATTTCGCAAATGCTGTGTTTTGGTCTGATTGCATTACAGCATCGCGGTCAGGAAAGTGCCGGTATTGCTGTGCTGAAAGATCGAAAAATGCAGTATTATAAGGAAATGGGACTGGTTCAGGAGGTCTTTAACAGTGAAATTTTAGATCGGCTTCCTGCGGATATCGGCGTTGGTCACGTTCGCTATTCGACGACGGGTGAGAGCTATGTTTCAAATGCTCAGCCTTTGGTCGTGCGGTATAAAGGCGGCAGCATAGCACTTGCACATAACGGCAATCTCGTCAATGCCAGTGTTATTAGGGATCGCCTTGAAGATGAGGGTTCAATTTTCCAAACGTCCATCGATTCAGAGGTCATTGCAAATCTTATTGCCAAGAACTATCATCTTGGGATGAAAGAGGCGATTATTGAATCCGTCAAGGAAATCAGAGGCAGTTTTGCACTTGTCATTATTATTGACAACATGCTCGTCGGCGTACGCGACCCGCATGGCTTAAGACCGCTTTCACTGGCAAAAACAGATGGCGGCTATGTTCTGGCATCTGAAACATGTGCGCACGATGTCGTTGGCGCAGAATTTATTCGCGATATTGAGCCGGGAGAAATCGTCGTTATTGATGAGAACGGCATTGAATCCATCAAATACGACAATATTGCGCGAAAAGCGCTCTGCTGTTTTGAATATGTCTACTTTGCCCGCCCTGACAGTATCATTGACGGCGTTAATGTCTATATGTCCCGTAAAGAAGCCGGCAGAATACTGGCGCGTGAAAACCCCGTTGAAGCGGATATGGTTATCGCAGTGCCGGATTCGGGCATTGCAGCGGCGATTGGCTATGCGGAAGAATCGGGTATTCCTTATGATACAGGTCTTATAAAGAACAAGTACATGGGGCGGACTTTTATTCAGCCGGATCAAAAGTCCAGAGAACTTGCCGTTAGGTTGAAACTGAATGTGATGCGTGACAATATTGACGGCAAGCGCCTTATTCTCATAGACGATTCGATCGTTAGAGGAACGACGAGCAGGCGGATTGTCAATATGCTCAAAGAAGCAGGCGCAAAAGAAGTGCATATTCGCGTCAGTTCACCGCCGGTTAAGCATTCTTGCTATTTTGGCATTGATACGCCTTCACGAAAGCAACTGGTTGGCGCGACCCATACATTGGAACAGATTCGCGACATGATCGGTGCGGACAGCTTAGCCTATTTAACGGTAGACGGTCTTGTCAAGTCTATTGGCATGGCGAAGTCGGATCTGTGTACAGCTTGTTTTAACGGTGACTACCCAATGGCAGTGCCACAGGAAGGGAACAAGTATATTTTTGAAAAATGCTAAACGGCGATGATGGCTATTTTGCGTTAAATTTTGTGTATCAAACGGCATGAGATGCCGCTGCCCTGATTGGGCGATTTTGAATATATGTTGAGGAGAGGACTGTCAAACATGGAAAACGGTAAACTTACCTATGCGGATTCGGGCGTGGACGTCAAAGAAGGTGCACGTGCGGTAAATCTTATGAAAAAACACGTTAAGGAAACTTTTAACGGAGATGTTATTGGCGATCTCGGCAGTTTTGGCGGGCTTTTGCGCTTAAGCGGCAATTTTGAAAGCCCTGTGCTCGTAGCGGGTACCGATGGTGTCGGCACGAAATTAAAAATTGCTTTTATGATGGATAAACATGATACCGTAGGTCAAGATCTCGTCGCCATGTGTGTCAATGACATTTTGTGTCAAGGCGCAACGCCGCTCTTCTTTTTGGATTATTTAGCGACTGGTCACATTGAAGCGGAAAAAATAGCCGATATTGTCAAAGGGGTGACGGATGGCTGCAAGCTTTCTGAAATGCCGCTCCTCGGTGGAGAAACAGCCGAGATGCCAGGCTTTTATCAGGCGAATGAATACGATATGGCGGGTTTTGCAGTAGGTGTTGTTGATGAGTCCAAAATTGTTTCCGGTCAGGGCATTGTCGAAGGCGATGTGCTGATTGGCCTCTCATCAAGCGGCGTACATTCAAATGGCTTTTCGCTGGTAAGAAAATTATTTTTTGATAAATTAGGCCTTGGCGTTGATGATTTTATTGAAGAACTCAACTGCGTCCTTGGCGAAAGCTTGCTGACCCCGACGAAGATCTATGTCAAAACCATCTTAAACGTGCTCAATCAGATGACTGTCAAAGGCATGGTGCATATGACGGGCGGCGGATTCTATGAGAATATTCCCCGTATTATACCGGATGGATTGGGTGTTGATATTGCGCTTGGTTCATGGCCAATGCTGCCCATTTTTGACTATATGATGACAAAGGGCAATATTGCATTAGAAGAAATGTATGGAACCTTCAATATGAGCATCGGCTATATCCTCGTCGTTTCACCTGAGCATGTCGAAAAAACGCTTGAAATTTTAAATCAGACCAATGACACAGGCTATGTGATTGGCAAAGTGACCGCAGCACATGGAGGCGTTGCCTTATGCAAGTAAAGAAACTGGCAGTTCTCATATCGGGCGGCGGCAGTAATTTACAGGCGCTGATTGATGCCATTGAATCTGGTGAGATTTCAGCAAAAATTGAGATGGTCATCTCCAATCGCGAAAAGGCATATGGCTTAACGCGTGCCGAGCAAAATAACATTCCAACGTATTACTTGGGCATTAAAAATTATCCGGATTCCGATGAGCGCGCCCAAGCGCTAAATGCACTTCTGGCGTCGCATCATATTGATTACGTTGTACTTGCAGGCTACTTGAGCATTTTAAAATCTGAGACCATACGGCAATATGAGGGCAGAATTGTCAACATCCACCCATCGCTGATTCCGAAATACTGCGGTGAAGGCTTTTATGGCCATCACGTACATGAAGCGGTACTCGCAAATGGCGAAAGCGAATCCGGCGCCACGACGCACTTTGTCGATGAGGGCGTGGATACTGGGAAAATCATATATCAGGAACGCGTCCCAGTCTTGGCGGATGATACAGCGGAAACCTTAAGCGAACGCGTCTTAACGGTGGAACATCAATTGATTGTTCAAACGGTACGCGATTTGTGCTCAGGCAGTATTTAAAGGGTTAATTGCTAAAATGTCAGAAGGATTGCTAAAAGGTGAAATACGGTAGTGCGATATAACAATCTGTATGATTAGGCAATAAAAATAACGAAGACCATAAAGACAGTAAAAGCGT
>JASUSA010000078.1 GCA_030446305.1 Clostridiales bacterium
ACCTCGATGTAGTTTTCTATGAGGTATTATTATATCATTATAATCTTCGGGACAAAATCACGTGTGATTACTTAAGACATTATCATATGTGAATCAGAAAATTAAGAATATTTAATGAAGTATTAATTGACAAAAAATGTATCATGTGTTATTCTTGGATTGTACTTAAATTAATACGAGTGAATTATGTTTTAAATTGGTGTACATTCATGTGTTTCCTAATTTAAATGTAGTTGAGTTTTTGATTTAAGATTATAATTTAGGAGGTACACATCATGAATGGTACAGTAAAATGGTTTAATGCAGACAAAGGTTTCGGTTTTATCACTGGAGAAGACGGTAAAGATGTTTTCGCACACTTTTCACAAATTAACGTTTCAGGCTTCAAAACATTAGTTGAAGGCCAAGAAGTTCAATTTGATATCGCTCAAGGTCCTAAAGGTCCTCAAGCAGAAAACATTACAATTATCGGCTAATTTTGTTAATTGAAAAGAGAGCTGTTGCAGCGTCAGTAAACTGGCATGCAACAGCTTTTTTAATGCATTCGAAAATTTAAACTTGAACTGCTTATTAAAACAAAAGCCCCCTAACGAAGCCAATGAACGGCTCCCCGTCAAGATGACAGTTTTTTTATTTCAACTGTCTACCTTATAGGGAGCATATCAATGCGGCTCATTAGAGGGTTTTTATTTGATACAGTCATTCTGGTGGCGCTTCATTTGTTATTCTAAAGGTGAACCTAACGGTATCGGAAGCGCATTTGTGAAACATAGGCAAAATACATCATACCGCGATTAGTAAAGGCCAAGTTTCTTTTCCTTTGTGCTGATGAAGATATTTTTAGTCTGTGTATACGCTTCTAAAATAGATTTGTCGGTTTCACGGCCGATCCCCGACTTTTTATAACCGCCAAATGGTGCACCTGCCGGAATTTGATTGTAGGTGTTTACCCAAACGCGGCCTGTGCGGATTGCTTTTGATACCCTGAGGGCGCGGTTGAGATCGCGCGTCCAAACACCGCCGCCGAGGCCGTATTCAGAATCATTTGCCATTTTGATGACGTCTTCTTCCGTCTTGAATTTTATGACGGTAGCCACTGGGCCAAAAATTTCCTCTTGGGCAATACACATGTCATTGGTGGCATTAACCATGAGGGTAGGTGCCATAAATACGCCTTTTCCAAGGACGCCTTCAGTGAGTTGAACGCCGCCTGTAAGCACCTCTGCGCCTTCTTCCTTGCCAATCTTGACATAGCCTAAAATCTTGTCAAGCTGTGCCTGATTAACTTGAGCACCCATCTGGACGCCTTCTTCCCACGGCATGCCTACTTTGACGTTTTCAAATTCTCTTTTAAGTCCTTCCATAAACTGATCGTAAATGCCCTCTTGAACAAAAATTCTGGAACCAGCACAGCAAACTTGCCCTTGATTAAATAAGATGCCGAGCTGTGCGCCTTCAAGCGCCTGATCTATATCCATATCATCAAAGAAAATATTTGCGGATTTTCCACCGAGTTCAAGTGTTGCCGGAATTAATTTATCGGCGGCAGCTCTGGCGACTTTGTAGCCGACTTCAGTAGAGCCGGTAAATGCAAGTTTGTCAAAGCCCCTGTGATGCAGCATGTATTCACCGGAAACAGAACCTTTGCCGGTAATAATATTAACAACGCCTTTTGGAAGCACTTGATTGAGCAGTTTGCCAAGTTCCAGCAGACTGAGCGATGTTGATGAAGAGGGATGGATCACGATGGTATTGCCGGCAGCCAGTGCCGGTGCGAGTTTCCATGCCGCCATTAGCAATGGGAAATTCCAAGGGATGATTTGGCCGACGACGCCGACGGGTTCCTTGATGACAAGACTCCAAGTATCTTCATCCAGTAGCGCGACACTGCCTTCTTCTGCTCTTATGACACCGGCAAAATACCTAAAGTGATCAGATGCAAGCGGTACGTCCACTGTTTCCGTCTCTCGAAGTGGCTTGCCGTTGTCATAAGTCTCAACCAGCGCAAGTCGCTTTGTGTTTTCATCTATTAAATCTGCAATTTTTAAAAGGAGTGCGCTGCGCTTCTGCACAGTAACCTCGCTCCATGATTTAAATGCTTCTTTTGCCGCTTCTACGGCTGCATCGACATCTTCACTTGTCGCGTCGATAAATTTTGATAAGTATTCGCCATTGGATGGATTACGGCTTTCAATCGTCTTGCCTTCATGGCCTTTGGTCCATTCACCATTGATTAAGAGCTGGTATTCCGGATCGAAAAATTCTTTTGGGTTAATCGTTGACATAGTGAAACCTCCTCGCTTCTAGTCAAAAAGATCATTTTTAAAGATTCACCTCATATAAGGGGCTCCGATATTATTTCTACACCCGAAATAAAATGATAAACACAAATTGTTGAGCGTTAAAAAAAAGTTCACAATTGCAGTTAAAAAATGGCGCTTTTTAAATTGTGTGAAAAGGCGCTAATCGGCTGAAAGCCTAATGACGATGACACACACCTTATTTGTTTTAAATACTGTGCGGAATCCCTTATTTTATACTATAATGAATAATAAGAGCGCCCTGAGGGTATTTTGTCTAAGGAGTAGCTTATGATGGGGGTGCCGATTGGACATGCATAAACTTAAAGCGGGAAAAAATTATATTGTATATGCGATTGCTGCGCTTGCCTTGGTGATGCTGGCGGTTCTGGTGTTCCTCTTTACTGTGGAACGCGAAGTTGTCAAAGTAAAAGTAGAAGAGACAAAGCACAATGAAATGCGGGTTGTCTCACTTGAAAATGATTTGATTGCACATACGCTAGATGGTGTTGTGTCGGATTTAAAGTACTTAAGCCATGCGTTTGACACAGCACTGCTGTCATCAAATGATTATCAGTCCGTTAGCGAAAACTGGAGCATCTTTGCAAGAGATCGCGGCATTTATGATCAAATTCGCTATATTGATATTACCGGAGATGAACGTATACGAATCAATCTTGTAGACGGTAATGCCTATGCGGTTCCAAACGCTGAGCTTCAAAATAAAGGGGATCGCTATTACTTTACCAGTACAATTCAAATGGCACCGGGTACGGTTTATATTTCAAAATTGGATTTGAATATTGAAAACGGTGTGATTGAGATGCCGATGAAGCCGATGCTTCGTATTGCATCGCCAATTTATGACCCGAGCGGCAAAGTGCAGGGCATTATTGTATTGAACTATCTGGCGCAGGAAATGTTAAATCGTTTTCAAACATTTGCAGGTAATAGTTTTGGCGAAATGGTTCTGCTCAATTCCGAGGGGTACTGGCTTTCAAGTGAAAACAGCACCGACGAATGGCATTTTATGTTTGAGGCACAGCAGGATGATTCATTTGCAAATCGTTTTCCGGATTTGTGGCAGCAAATACGAGCAGGTCAATCTCAGTTCACAACGGCAAATGGTTTAATCACAAGCCATGTGGTACAGCTGGATGAAACCGTGCCGGATGCTTTAAATGTGACCTTTGGCGATGGCGAATGGTATATTGTTTCAATGATTGCAGCCGACGATGTTTACTATAAGGTGGATTCAAGCGCTATTTTAAAAAGTATCATCCAGACGAATGGCACGCTCTTTATCCTGTTGGTAGGGATTTCCGTGTTGACAGGTTATCTGGTGTACCTGAATCGCAAAAAATATAATGAAATAAAGTACTTTTCAGAATATGATTTGCTGACGCAGTTTTATAACCGCCGTGCCGGCTATCAGCGAATAGATGCAATTATGCAGGAGCATTACCGTGATCCGATTGACATATCCCTATGCTTTTTAGATGTCAACGGTCTGAAATCGGTTAATGACGCGCTGGGCCATCCATTTGGCGACGAACTTTTATCAACGGCGGCACGTCTGATACGAGAACATCTTTCAGAAAGCGACTTTGCCATACGCCTTGGAGGCGATGAATTCTTAATTGTCTTTATCCATAAAAATGAAGAAGAAGCCGAAGCGGTTTGGCAGCAGATTGTTGCTGCTTTTGAGACGATAAACAATCTCGAAGAACGGCCGTATGTGATTAGCCTCAGCCACGGCATCGTCATACTGAACAGCAGCCGCGTGATGGCGATTGATGAACATTTGCAGCGTGCAGATGCCTTAATGTATGAAGAAAAAGCGATGTTGAAAAAGGATTTGCTAATTGTTCGCAGCCCAAGAAGAGCCTAGTGAACAGGCCGACTATTCTGCAAGCACTTTATGTGGCGGATTGCGGTGAACACACATAAATTCAGTGAGCACGCTCAAAAAATAAGCGATAGGGCTTTTCAGATGCGCCTTTGCTCGGTATAATGGTATTTACATGTTGTTTTAAAACAATAAACCTATTTCAATTTTAAAATAAAGAATTATTGAGGCGATTGATGGACGTAAAACCACAGATTAGAAGCATTAAAACGCAAATCAGAAATCTTCAGCTCGGCACCATCATATTGCTGATCCTATCAGGGTGTCTTTTTGCGATTTTCATCTATTCCTATAACATGCGGACACAGAAAGTCGAATATCTGGAAAATGTTCTGGATACTTTTTATCTTAATCTAATTGATGACAATGCTGCAGCAGCACTGCATCAAGCTGAAGTAATTGCGAGTAGCCTTGGCGCACATGACCAGATGACATTGACAGAATTTGAACATGTCTATGATGCCGTCTTTGATGATACTGACTTTGTCGTTGCGGATACAAGGGGAAAGATTGTATTCGCATCTGCAGAACTGCCACTGACGACTGATGAAATCGTTCACAGAATTGGAAAATTGCCGCTGCGATATTGGCTTTCAGGGAATGCAAATGATGGCCTTTATCTCTATGCCCCCAGTGAAGTAGATGGGCGTGGTCTTTATGTCATTACAGCGGTGCCGATTTCATCAAACAGTGCCATCGATCATGTAAAGGCAAATTTTAACGTAGATGCAACTATTTTCTATGAGCGGACACGTCTAGCAACGTCAATTGAAATCAACGGTCAGTCGATTATTGGAACGGAAATTGACCCTGAGCTGGGCGATGAGCTATTAAGTGGTGCAAAACAGCATATCGGTATTGAAACCGTTCAGCAAAATGATTACATATCCGCCTATCGCAGCTTCGGCAATGTTGATGAAGCGCCAATTGCCATTATTTTTGTTGGGGAATCGATTCAAGTTTTTAGAGATGCTATTCAAAGCATGGTGCTCAGCATCAGTTTATTAGGTGTCTTGTTGATGATACTGTCTACCCTGTTATCTTCCAAGCTCATTCAAAGCAATATCGTCAGGCCGCTAGAAGAAGCTACAGACTGGCTTACGCGATACGGTGAGACGGATACGGTCTATAATCCGCCTGTTCACTTTATGGAACTCGATCGACTTTTCAAATCAATGGCGTCACTTTTAAATCGTTTAAAGGAAACGAGAACATCTGTTGAGCGGATTGCCTATTACGATGAGCTCACAGGGCTGCCAAATCGGTATTATCTCTTTCACAAGCATCCGGAAAAGAACTGCGATAAAGATCTCGGCTATCTCATTTACATGGATACAGATGATATTAAAACGGTTAACGATATTTTAGGGCATAAAATAGGTGATAAACTGATTGCAGAAACGGCACGTTATCTGGAAGGCGATGGCTTTGAATTGTACCGTATTGGCGGCGATGAGTTTGTGATCTGGCATGACAGTTCAATTGATGAATCAAGTCTCAAAATGTTTTTAAAGCGCGTTAAAGCAATTGAGCACGCGCAAATGATGATCGAAAACTACGGCGTCTCAACGACACTAAGCATTGGTGTTGCCAAGTGCGATCAATACGTTGACAATTTTGAAACGCTTCTGAGAAATGCTGAGATTGCCATGTATCAAGTTAAGCAGTCCACAAAGAACAATTATTTATTCTATGATACGGCGATGAGTCGAGCTATCATTGAACGGCAATCCATGGAAAATGACCTTAGAGGAGCACTTGAAAAAGAAGAACTCTTTTTGGTCTATCAGCCAAAGTTGAATCTTAAGAGCGGTAAATGCGATGCGGTCGAAGCGCTGATTCGATGGCAGCATCCTGTTCGCGGATTGGTATCGCCACTTGAATTTATTACGATTGCAGAAGAGACGGGGATGATTATTGAGATCGGAAATTGGGTATTGGAGCAGGCTTGTCTCAAGATTAAGGAAATTAATGCAGCCAGTCAAAATCTGGTGAAAGTATCGGTCAATGTTTCGACGGTTCAAATGCTCCGTGAAGATTTTGTGCAAAATGCCATCAAGACGATGATAAAACATGGTATCGAACCGAGAACACTGGAACTGGAGATAACCGAATCGGTTCTAATTGAGTCTCTAAGCACTTCTGTTGAGAAACTGCGTCAATTGCTTGTGCTGGGTGTGGACATTTCAATCGACGATTTTGGCAAGGGATTTTCGTCACTGGCCTATCTAAAGCATCTTCCGATTTCGACGCTTAAAATTGATAAGATGTTTATTGATGAGATTGAGGTTTCAGACGGTACCATGGTAGGCGATATTATTGACTTAGGGCATCATCTTGGACTAAAAATTGTTGCTGAAGGCATCGAAACTGAAAAACAGCTGCGGTATTTGGAAAGTGTCGACTGTGATTCTATACAGGGTTTTTACTATGCACGGCCGCTAAAAATTGAAGATTTGAAAGCATTTCTTATGAAAAATTAATAGACACACTCGAGGAAATCCTTTATGATGATTATGAAGGAAAATGAACTGGAGGAGACTTATGGCAATGGAGTGGAAGGACAGCTATGCATGTCATATTCCTGATATAGATCAACAGCATAAACGCCTTTTTGAAATAGGCAATCAATTGTATACACTGGCACTGCTGAAAGATAATGACAAGAATATCGAAAAAATTCAAGCCATTCTCTCTGAACTGCAGGCGTATACCATTTATCATTTTCAGTATGAAGAGGCACTTCTAGACCGTTATCAATACCCGACATTGGCATCTCATCACGAGGAACATCAACAGTTTATCGACACGCTTCTGGAGATGGAAATCAAAGCCATTCAAGAGGATTCAAATGATTTGGTGCTGAAACTCATCATGTTTGTTTCAGAGTGGATATCCAATCATATTATGATTACGGATAAAAAATACAGTAAGTATCTTTTGGACAAAATGGCCAATGATACGGATCACTGAATACTTGAAGCACATGCTTACGCAAAATCTTATTAAATTAAAACACTGCAGATGCGGTGTTTTTTTGTTTTTTTGTGTCCTGAAGAATGATTGAAATCTCTGGGGACATGACAGTAAAGAAAGGTGTGGGGATGACATTAAATGGGTTTTGAAGTAAGGATGCCCAGTTGTTTGGATACTGCATAAACTATTTTGTAGACAATTTGTGTGATATCGCTTTCAAATCAAATCTGGTGGTGTATAATAGTGGTGATAAATTCATAGGTGTACAGATAGAGGGGGCAAAAATGACGAACAACTATAAGCGCATTACCTCACATGACGCCGGTAAGATTTCAATTATTTTTCAGAGTATTTTAGTTGGCATACTTGCGGGTGGGGTAGTAGTCTTATACAGGATGGTGTTGTCTCGTGCGGAGGAACTCTCCTTTGCCATTTACGATTATGTCAGCATGCACAAAATCAGTATACTCGTCTTATTCATCGGTCTGATACTGGCGGGGTACGCCGTTGCGTATCTGGCGTCGCGGAACAAGATGATGGGCGGTAGTGGTATACCTCAGATTAAAGGCATTCTGATGGGCTATTTTGAGCAGAATTGGGTCAGTACGCTCATATGCAAATTCGTTGGCGGTTCTATTGCAATATTGGGGGGCTTATCACTCGGTAGAGAAGGTCCTTCTATACAATTGGGCGCGAGTATTGCCGAAGGCGTTGGCAAAAAATTCGGTAAGAGCCGGATGGATCAGAAAATGTTAATCGCCAGCGGCGCCAGTGCGGGCTTGGCAGCGGCATTTAATGCGCCGCTTGCAGGTGTAATCTTTGCACTGGAAGAAATATTTAAGTATTTTTCACCGCTTATTCTGCTTTCGACGATGTCGGCAGCAGTTGTAGCAGATTTTATTTCAAAAAACTTTTTTGGCATTACGCCGATCTTTGATTTTGAAATAACGAGTTTACTTTCTTTAGAGGATTATTGGATTGTCATCGTCATAGGTGTTGTCCTTGGTATTCTAGGCGCTTTATACAACTATGTACTGCTTTGGACACAGAAGCTGTATAAGCGATTGCCACTTTCACATGATTATATGAAAATGGCGATTCCCTTTTTGATATCCGGGGTTTTAGGCTTGACTTTTCCGGTCGTTTTGGGCGGAGGTCACCGGATGGTGGAGTCGCTTCAGCCGACAACTGGGCTTTGGATGCTCATTATGATGTTTGTCATCAAATTTCTGTTTTCGATGGTTAGCTTTGGTTCCGGCGCGCCGGGCGGCATTTTCTTTCCATTGCTCATTTTAGGTGCGGCAGTGGGTGCCATTTGCTCCAATGTGGCAACGATGGTATTTGGACTCGATCAGGCATTGTTCTACAATATTTTGATTTTGGCGATGGCTGGCTATTTTACGGCGATCGTTAGGGCGCCGATCACTGGAATCGTGCTCATTATGGAAATGACGGGTTCACTCAGCCACATGCTTTCGCTGACCATTGTCTCCATGACGGCTTATATCGTCGCCGATCTTTTAAAGAGTCCGCCGATATACGATGCACTTCTCGACAATATGGCTACAGAACACAAGATTGTTGATGATGAAGAGCACGAGCAAAAAATTATTATGGAAATTATTATCCGACATGACTCTATTTATGAAAACTGTCTGGTTAAAGAAATCAAATGGCCGGAAAAATGCTTACTCGTCAGCATCAAACGCGGTGAAAAGGAATTTATACCGCGAGGCGATACAAGGCTGAAAGTTGGCGACTATGTCTTTGCACTGACAGATTTGAACAGTGAATGGCAGGTGCGTGAGGCACTTGAAACGATGAATGGCTGTGAATAATCATGTCGTTCGTGTAAAGACAATCACCTTTAGACAAAAAGAAAAAGGAAAAGAAAAAAGGCATGAAAGTGAGCAGCTTTCATGCCTTTTTAATAAGGTGTATGATATACATCATTTTGAGGTCGAGCTCAAAAGGTGTTGTAGCCAAACTAGGTGATTAGATCAAAATCAGTATCAGTATCAGTAAAACTTGTCATTAAACAAGTGCCATGACGATACCGCGAATGTCCTCGTCTGTAACGGCAAATGGATGCGAAACCGTACAGTAATCTGCTTTTACATCCGTGAGCACTTGAGGTAAATGACGGATGACCGCATTCATATCAATGTCTAAATCAGTCAGTTTTCCCGGTTGATTTAGATGTGATTTTAAGACGCGGATGCCTTCGATCAGTGCTTTGGCGTTAATCTCAGGTGTGCCAAAATTCATGCCGAGATAACGTGCGATTTCATCGTATCGATTGACGACTTCAGGTGACTTCAGATTAAACTTCATGACTTCGGGCAGGACGAGTGCATTGGCTTTGCCGTGCGGCAAATGGAAAATGGCGCCAAGGCTGTGCGCGATGCTGTGATTGATGCCAAGCCCTGCATGGTTAAAGGAAAGTCCGGCCAACGTTGCGGCAATTTGCATATTTTGACGGCTTTCCTTGTGATTGCCGTTCTCATACGCTGGAATGAGGTTCTTAAAGATTAAATCAATCGCCTTGAGTGCATAAGCATCACTAAAAGGTGTGCGAAGTTTCGAAACGTAAGCTTCCAGTGCATGCGTTAAAGCATCGACACCAGTGTCAGCCGTAATGCTGCCAGGTGCAGACATGGTGAGTTCAACATCTAGTATGGCGACATCGGGCTGCATAAGTTCTGATTGAATGACGCGCTTAGCCCCTGTTTCCTCATCGGTAATAACGGTGTAATTGGTGATTTCTGAACCCGTGCCGCTTGTCGTTGGCACTGCAATAAAAATAGGCTTGTGAATACTTTCAATGCTCATAAATTCGGTCTTGATGTGGATGCAGTAATACATAATCGCCTTTGCGAGATCAATGGCTGACCCGCCGCCAATGGCAATAATCACATCTGGCTTTGTTTCGATGATATGCAGAAGGCCTTTTCGAACCAGCGCTTCACTTGGATTTGGTTGAACGTCTGAAAAGATTTTATAGGGAATGCCCTTGCTGTTGAAATACTGTTCGAATGGTGCTAAAACGCCCAGTTTGATCATAAATGGATCAGACGTCAAACAAACTGATTTTGGCGCCAGCAGTTTTATATAGTCAATCGCACTGGTATCGTATACGATTTTTGTCAGTTCCTGATGTATTTTCATAGGTGTCTCCTTGTGGGATCAAAAACGTTAACGCCACTGCCATTTCGTATGGCTTGTACAGCGTTGTTTTCAACTGTTTAGCTTAGCTTATTAAATAAATGGCGAGAGTTCAATACATTTGGAAATTATTATAATAGCCTGTTAATAATTTATCGTCCTGGGACTGAAAAGGTAAGATATTATTTTGTTTACTCATGATAATAAATTGTGCAAGATGGTAAAAATTTATACTTTTTGTTTGGGAAGTGATAAAATAAAACAAAAATGATTTGGGGAGGGACGTTCTATTAAACGCATCGGATTAAAAGATATTGTCGATGTCAATTTGTTGCAGGAAATTCAGGACAATTTTTCTCAAGTGACGAAGCTCGCTGCGGTAACCGTTGATTATAAAGGGGAACCCGTGACGCGCTACAGTAATTTTACGAGGTTTTGTCAGAAATTCAGGGAACATGAAATTTGTAAGAATATTTGCTTTAGGTCAGACGCTCATGGTGGAGTAGAAGCTGCAAGAAGTCAAAAACCGTATATTTACACATGTCATGCAGGGCTCGTAGATTTTGCCATTCCAATTGTCTTTGAGGGACAGTTTTTAGGCTCTATTCTCGTAGGACAGGTAAAAATATCAGATTACAATTATAAGAAGACACTCCCATATGATCAGGAACAGGTTGATAAACGCTTTGAAGATCCGGAATTGCAGGCCTTTTATGATGAAGTGGACACGATTACCAAAAATGAACTGGAAGGTGCTTCAAACCTCATGTACATTATGTCCAATTACATCGTGGAACAGGCCTTTAATCAGCTGATGCAGGAAGAGCTCAATGAAAAGAACAGCCGGTTGATTAGAGAAATGGAAGTCCGGATGGCGCTCGAAAAGAACCTAAGAGAATCTGAACTGCAACTCCTGCAGTCTCAGGTAAACCCACATTTTTTATTTAATGTGCTCAATACGATTAACAGTTTGGCCATGATTGAAAAAGCAAAGAAGACATCGGAAATGATTTACTCACTGTCGGAAATGCTCAGGTACACCATTAAAAACAAAATGCACTATATGGTAACGCTGGAACAGGAAATTGATTATAATGACAAGTATTTGCAGATTCAAAAGGTTAGACTTGGCGATCAGATAGAATTTACCATTGATATTGACAAGTCGCTCAACGAATTGAAAGTACCTTTTATGATTATTCAGCCGCTTGTTTCCAATGCCATTAACCACGGCCTCTTTGACAAGGGATCTGGCGGAAAACTTCGGATCACATCCAAAGAGGATGATGACAATGCCTACATTATCGTTGAAGATAACGGCAAAGGGATCCCGAAAGAGACGATTCGAAGTATTAAAAACGGCACCTATGAATCAAAGACGAGCCGTTCGACCGGCACAGGCCTCATTACGGTTGAGAAGAGACTTATTCATCGATATGGTGAACGCTATCGTCTGGAAATTGAAAGTGAAATGAACAAGGGGACACGAATCACTGTAAAGATTCCAAAGGAACAATAATATGTATAAAATATTAATTGTAGATGATGAATACCTCGAAAGACAGGCGCTAAGGATGATATTAGAGGAAATTCCTTCTGTCGAACAGGTATTTGAGGCAGAAAATGGACTTTCAGCACTTGAAGTCGTCAAGGCCAATACACTTGATCTCGTCTTCATGGATATCAAAATGCCCAAGATGGATGGCCTTGAGGCCAGCCGCTTGATACGGCAAGAGTATCCAAAGCTGAAAATCGTCATTTTGACAGCGTATGCTGATTTTGAACTCGCCCAAAAGGCTGTTAAAATTCATGCTGACGACTATTTGCTCAAACCGTCTAGGCCTGAAAAAATAGAAGAGGCACTGACGCTGATCGAAGACAAGTCGGCCAACGAAGTCGTCGACTATATGATCAGCTTCAAACGCGCCCTGTTTAAAGGGCAGTTGAAAGACACGCGCTTCTGTCTTAAAAATCTGTTTAAAACAGATCAGGATCACATGGATGACATTGAGCTCTTAAAGAGCATTCTCGTGACCGTTCAGCAAGCATCGGATTTTTTTGGCATTACGCTGGATGAAAAGAGCAAGCAGGATTTACAGGCTGTCAAGCTGCAAGGGATGCGGATGAAGGATTATTTGACGCTGATCGACCTGCTGCTCGATAAAATTTTTCATCAGGTCATTGAGAAAAAGCTTGGGAGCTATGATCGTGAAATTGATTATGCGCTGAACTTTATCGAGTACCATCTGACGGGACTTTGTACCCTCGAATGCGTTGCCGATTATATGAATATCAGCCCGCATTATTTTAGCAAACTTTTTAAAAATGAAGTTGGGGAAAACTTTATTCAATATATCACAAACCGAAAAATGGAGATCGCCAGTGAAAAACTCATTGCGACAAAGGACCCAATTGTCAGTATCGCTTTTGACCTCGGCTTTAATGAGGCAAATTACTTTAGCAAGGTCTTTAAGAAGTCGACAGGGTATTCGCCAAGTGAATTCAGAGAGGTGCACATTCATAAAGCAAAGCAGGAAAAAATACTGTTGCCTAATGTCAAATTTAAATGCAACAAACTCCAAACATGACCAAAATACAGTGATACCAGAGAACAGGTAGGGGAGGAAGTGGAAATGGTAGAGGAA
>JASUSA010000020.1 GCA_030446305.1 Clostridiales bacterium
TTAGCAGTCGGTGTCGCCTTTGGTGCCGTTGCAGCTGGTTTGCCTGAAGCAACCATTGGCGCTGCAATCGCATTGGCGCTTGGTATTGGCATACAAAATTTTCCGGAAGGCGCAGCGGTGTCTATCCCGCTGAGACGAGAGGGCTTTAGCCGCACGAAAGCATTTTTATATGGTCAGGCTTCCGGGATTGTAGAACCAATTGCAGGCGTCATTGGCGCTTTTCTCGTGATAAAAATGCAAACGCTTTTACCGTATGCACTGTCTTTTGCAGCGGGTGCAATGATTTTTGTCGTTGTAGAAGAGCTTATACCGGAGTCTCAGCGTGAGAAGAATACAGATCTTGCGACATTGGGAGCCATGGTTGGTTTTGCCTTGATGATGCTATTGGATGTGGCACTGGGTTAGCTGCAGTCATTTTAATGAAATAATGTACTTTTCTCATATGACAATATAAAACTGCGACGTGTAACCAATTGTAAAGGTTATCGCGCAGTTTTATTGATTCTTTAAATAATTGAACTGCATTTCGAACGTTTTTAAAGAAGCATACGAGAAATGCCTAATAAGCACATGAGAACAATGCTTTGCCTGTGTTTTCAACATGATACAAAAGATAATTAAGTGTATAATAGTAGTAATCTGTAGGGAGGCGAAACATGAAATTATCTGCGATCAACTATCGAAGCATCAAAAGTCCTGAAAACGTAACATCAGATACTGTCTTGCGTTGGCTGATTCAAGCCGGCATGATTAAATACGAACGCCTTGTGGGAACGGTTATAACGCCCTTTGGGCAATTGTTTACAGATTCCTATCGCAAACACATCACATCCATTTTAAAGGGCAGTGCTGCAGCCCCATGTATGGTGGTGCCGTATATGAAATCAGAAACGACAGATATCTTTTTTAATGATCTCTTTGAAATGTACAAATTTGATTATAAATCATATAAAACATTGCCGGCAGCACTTCAAATGATGCGTAACAACGCTTCGGACACTCAATTTTGTCAGCTGCATTTATATGAAGAAAAAAATTCAGGTGAAGCTGCATGTGAAGCTTTAGAAAAAAATCTGAATGAATTGACGCCGCAAAGACTCTACAAAAGCACTTTTGGCGGCATAAGAACGGCTTATTTGGAGAATGATGAGGCATTGGATACGTTGATTATATGTCCGGAATGCGGCTATGGATCAGATCCGATGCTTGCAGAAATGCCGCATTGTCCTTTAAATAATGATAAGGATGTAGTGAATGATGATATAAGCGCTGAAAGTGACGCTAGCATCACAAAAATGGTTGAAGTTTATACACCTGATGTCAAGACGATACAAGAACTGGCGGTATTCTTAGAAATAGAATCGACTTCGATCCTAAAAGCCATTGCATTGATGCGCTCGGACGGAAAGCCTGTCGTTGTCATCATAGCTGGCAACCGTACGTTAAGTTTGCCGAAACTATCAAGACTTACCAAAAAGACATACCGTATGGCTACCGATATAGAGATTGAAACCGTTTTTAATGCCGTTCCCGGTTTTGTGGGACCAATCGGACTGGCGGCGTCCTGCCAGATTATCTGGGATCGCTCTGTGGCCGGCATCAAAGATGGCGTATGTGGTGCGAACAAGCGCGACTATCATTATCTGCATGTCGCTGCTGATGAAACACGTAAAGAATATATTGATGTCGCCGTATATGAAGCGGGAATAAAGTGTCCTGTTTGCGGAAGTGAAATGCATTTATCGAAGGGCGATATGCTTTACGAACTGTTTGAATATGGTGAATCGCTGTCGGAGAATCATCGAGCGAATTATCTGGATGCCTCTGGCAAAGCCCAAAAACATTACGCTTTTGGTATTGCTATAAGGATGATGACTGGGCTGAAAAGCATTATTCGAAACAGTATAAACGCCGGGGCTGAAAAATGTGATTTTGAACGTTCGGCGGCTTCTGGAATCAATGAAACGTGTAAAAGCGCTTTTACCATCGATCATTTGGCACCATTTGATGTGTGGCTAATTGTGATGAATACAAAGAAAGAAGCACAGGTACAATTTGCCGACTCGCTTTATGCAGCATTGATGGGGAATGGCATCTTCACTGTGTATGATGACCGTACAGACAGTCCGGGCGTTAAATTCTATGATGCAGAGCGCTTTACCGGCATTCCGCGAATCGTGGTCGGCAAACTTGCTGAAGATGGTTTTTGTGATATTCAAATAAGCAATGAGCGATTTGAGAAAATGACGATTGCAGAGGCGGTTCAATGGGTAAATAGCCGATATAAACCTCTCGACCAGCAGGCGTGAACGGCATCATTCATATATTTATGAAAATTAATATATTTTGTCATGTTTTTCAGTTACACTATGATAATGGTCTGATATAATGTATGAGAGGAAATTTATTGAAATTATAGAAATGAGGGATATCGTGTCAGAAAAGAAAAAGATTATTATTCTAGGTGGCGGGTATGCCGGTGTCAAAGCTGGAAAAACCCTGCATAAAGCGTTTAAAGACAACCCAAATGTTGAAATAACGCTTATTGATAAAAACACCTATCACACGCTGATGACAGAGCTTCACGAAGTTGCCGGTCATCGAACAAGTCCTGATTCCATTCGCATTGATCTTAGGACTATTTTTAAAGGAAGAAGTGTTAAAGTTGTAACAGACACCATTACTAAAGTTGACTTTGAAACGAAGCAAATTGCGTCAGAAAAGAAAACGTATGATTTTGACTATTTGCTGTTGGCATGTGGCTCCGATTCCAATTCATTTGGCATACCGGGTATTGAAGAGCATGCTTTTACACTTTGGTCATATGATGATGCCATTACCATTCGGCAACATGTCGAAGCAATGTTTCAAGCAGCTGCGATTGAAGAAGATCCCGATGCAAGAAAGAAACTTCTGACCTTTGCCGTTGTAGGCGGCGGTTTCACCGGCGTTGAAATGGCGGGTGAACTGGGCGAAGCAAAAGAGCATTTATCTGAAAAATACGGCATTGACAAAAACGAAGTTAAAATTTATAACATCGAAGCGACCCCGCGTATTCTAAACACGCTGAAAGATGACCGACAAGTCGAAAAAGTTGAAGCGCGTTATCGAAAAATCGGTGTTGAGCTTTTAAAAAATGCAGCACTTGTCAAAGCAACTGAAGATGGCTTTGAACTTAAAGACGGCCGATTTATTGAAACGAAGACACTTATCTGGGGCGCCGGAATCAAGGTCAGCAATTTCATTGCCAAATTAGGGCTTGAAGCGGGCAGAGGCGGACGTGCGATCGTCAACGAATTTATGCAGTCGCCACAGTATGATAACGTCTTTATAGCGGGTGACAATACACACTATGAAGATAATGACGGCTTACTCCCGCAAATTGTCGAGGCTGCTGAACAGTCCGGGCATACTGCGGCTGAAAATATAATTGCTTCTATTAACAGCACGCCAATGAAGACGCATAAGCAGGTTTATCATGGCTTTATGGTGTCTATTGGCTCAAGATATTGCGTTTCAGACAACAATGGACTGAAACTATCCGGATTCTTTTCAATGCTGGTTAAACACCTCGTCAACTTCTATTATCTATTTACGGTAAGCGGACTTGCGCAATTATGGGAGTATTTGAGACATGAATTCTTCCATACAAAAAATAACCGTTCTATCGTGGGCGGGCATTTTTCCAAGGCGTCTCCAAATTTCTGGATGGTTCCGTTTAGAGTTTATCTAGGATTTATGTGGCTATTCGAGGGACTTCATAAAATTGATGAAGGCTGGCTGACATCCGCTAAAATGATAGCTTCCGATGCGGTGACGCAGGCGAGCGAATGGACTGGCGGCGCGGCAGAAGGTGCTGCCGATGGTGCAGCTGCTGTACAGCCATTATTGAAAGAAGTGCCCGGCATTGTTCAATGGGTCATTGATAAAATTGTTGCGCCAAATGCTATTCCGTTCCAGACGATCATGGTCTTTGCAGAAATTGCTTTTGGCCTCATGCTGATTGCAGGGTTATTTACCTTTATTTCAGCTGTCATGACAACAGGGATGACTGTTGCCATAACGCTGACAGGTATGTCGGATGCGTCTATTCTCTGGTACTTCTTTGGTGGCATTGCCATTATCGCAGGTGCCGGCAGTACCTTTGGATTGGATTACTATTTGCTGCCACCGTTAAAACGATGGTGGAAGCGAACTGCGTTTGCGCAGAAATCCTATTTGTATTTTCATTAGTTAAATGAAGGTGTTGTTTTGAATTTAAAATCGTATCTGATGTTTCAGATACGATTTTTAACGATATTGAAGGTTGTTTATGAAAAAAATTGATATTATGATTATTGCGGGTATTCTCATCGCGAGCCTGTTGGCATTCGTTATCATCAGCCAACTTCAAGCGCGCGCGTCTTCAGATTTGGAAGTTGTGATTAAACATCAGGGCGTTATGATTAAAACAATTCCCTTTGACCGTGATACGGATGAAGTATTTGAATATGAAGTTGATGATGAACGCAATGTTGTAACCGTCAAAAATGGTTTGGTCAGCATGACAGAGGCAAATTGCAGGGATCAAATTTGTGTCAAAACCGGCGAGATTTCAAAAGTAGGTGAAATTATCGTCTGTTTGCCGCATAAATTTACAGTTGAAATTGTTTCTGAAACACAGTCGGCTGAACTGGATAGTATTGCGGAGTGAATATGAATACAAATTACACGAAGACCCGAATGCTCGTCCTAATCTCTGTGCTGGTTGCACAGGGGATGATTTTAGGTTTTATTGAAAAGATGCTGCCGGTTCCTTTTATCGTTCCCGGTGCCAAACTGGGTCTGGCGAATATCGTAACGTTAACAGCAATTTATTTGCTTAGTTTCAGGCAGTCATTTTCAGTTGTCGTACTGCGCGTCCTGTTGTCGGCAGTGACATTTGGATCACTTTCAAGTTTTTTATACAGTCTCAGTGGCGGTATTTTTAGCTTGCTGGTAATGGCATTGCTCTTTAAAGTACTGGGTGATCGCATTAATTTGATAACTGTGAGCATCGCAGGTGCTGTTGCCCATAACCTGGGACAGCTGATGGTGGCATCAATTATTTTGGAAACGCCTTATATTTTGACGTATTTGCCCATCTTGATGATTGTTGCCATTCCAACAGGTATTTTTGTTGGAATCGTTGCCAGATTTTTAATTACGTATCTTAAGCGAACGCGATTCATCTCATAATTATTTGGAAGAATCGCCGAATTAACGTGAATTTTGGAGATATGAATGTCATACAATATAAAAGAGGCATCCGATGGTGTTGCCTTGGAAATTGAAAAAGTAAAGAAACGCATACAAAATCATTCACAGGCAAAATTTAAAGAAGTACAAACAATTATTGATACCATTTTAAAACTAAACGGCAAAATGTTAAGACCACAGTTTTTAATTGTGTCAGCAAATTTTGGTACTTATGAATCAGAACGCATGGTCAATTTGGCGAGCGCTATTGAGTTATTGCACATGGCGACACTCGTTCACGATGACATTGTTGATGATGCAGAAATAAGACGCAATCAGCCGAGTGTTCAAAGCAAGTTTGGCAAGGATATGGCAGTATACACTGGTGATTACTTGCTTTCAAAGTCACTTTCCGTTTTTAAGGCAAAAGACTATGATAATGAAATAATTGCGAAACTTGCCAAAGTGATTGAACGAATTTGTGAAAGTGAACTTCTGCAATATTTTAACCGTTACCATACGATGACGGTGCGAAACTATTTGAGGGTTGTTTCAGGCAAAACGGCGGCACTGTTCTCATTGAGCATGTATCTCGGTGCCATTGAAAGCGGCTGCAGCGAGACGCTGGCAAATTCACTTGGTAAAATCGGTTATGAAATCGGCATTGCCTTTCAAATTATCGACGATATCTTAGATTTTTCAAAAGATTCCGCTACCGTTGGCAAAACCGTGCAGAATGATGTGAAAAACGGTTATTATACATTACCGGTTATCTATGCCTTTGAAGGGCAGCAGATCGCTTTCGGTCAATTGACACAGACGGACATAAGCATGAAAATTGCTGAGCGCGAAGGGATTGAGAAATCGAGGATACTGGCGAAAAAATACACAGATAAAGCCTTTCAGCGTATTGATAAGCTGCCGGATGTTCCCTATAAAGCGCTGCTCAGGAATATGGCTGAAAAAATGTTGGTAAGAGTTTATTAAACGTAAAAAAAAGCAGTAAAATAATAAATGTATTTTACTGCTTTTTCTATATGGTTTACAATAACCTATACATGTGTTACATAATAGCCATTACATAACATCCATTACGACAATTTCAAGCGGCCCGTTAGGTGAATGAACGTCGACTTTATCACCTTTTTTCCTGCCCATCAACGCTTCGCCAATTGGGGATTCATTAGAAATTTTACCTTCAAATGGATCCGATTCGATTTTGGTTACGATTTCAATGTCTTCAATATCATCAGTATCGGTATACTTGATCTTAACCTTCGAATTAATCGTGATGGCGTCTTTATCATAAGCCTCAGCAACGAGCTCGTAACTTTCTAGAATTTCTTTGAGTTTAAGAATTTCTGTTTCATTATGAGATTGGGCTTCTCGCGCTGCATGATATTCGGCGTTCTCTGATAAGTCGCCAAAATCTCTGGCCACTTTAATTTCGTCAGAAATGTGATGACGTTTTTGGATGAGTTCATCATACTCCTGTTGTAATTTTTTCAGTGCAGCTTCTGTTAATAACGTTTTTTTCATAGAAACAACTCCCTCAAAAGATTTGACTTATTATATATTATCAAATTGGAACGCTGTTGTAAATTACAAATTATTTACATACTGAAAAATGATGGAACATTTCATTTCACTAACGAGGGTATAATGATAAAATAGTATTAAACATACTGTAAAAATGCGGGATGAGGAGAAAATATGTTTCGTAAAGCCGTTATGGGTCTAATGATACTGTCAGTGCTGCTAACAGGCTGTACACGTGCGGATGAGACCGAACAGCCATATGATGAAACGCTGGCAGCTTTTTTAACCAATGCAGAAGCCGGCTATGCCGGCGATAATCACTACTATCATATTGTAAAAGATATAACAGATCAAAAAACACATGGCTGCTATACTCAGACGCTGTCAGGAGAAGTGCTGAATAATGATATTGGAAAAAGCAATGAAGATTTTAGCTTTGAAATGAATTATCAAGTGTTTTCAAACCGCATTGAACTGATGGTATCCGGCAGTCACTTAAATGAAAGTGATTATGATAAAATTGTGGCATTGCAGCTGCCGCTTGCCAAAGATTCGGTCTGGTCTTTTAAAGCTAATCGCGATTCATATCACAATATTAAGGTAACGGCAACGATTACCGATGTATCAGACGATCAAGTGACGGTGCGGTTCAATGATCCAAAAGGCTATGAAGAAATTCGGGTTTTAACAAAAGGAAAGGGTACTACAGATTTTTATAAATACTATCAGTATGAGCAAGAGCG
The DNA here is from genome assembly GCA_030446305.1 of Clostridiales bacterium. Lineage (GTDB taxonomy): Bacteria > Bacillota > Clostridia > Peptostreptococcales > Acidaminobacteraceae > Fusibacter. The sequence continues at coordinate 7,500 of JASUSA010000020.1, forward strand.
GGTTTTAACCGGTTATCATGAAGATCCAAGCTACGTTGCAGATGTGGGTATCAAAAGCAGCGATTTCGATATCATTGAAGCGATTACAATCGATCAGACAATGCATGAGCTCATTGTCAATTACAATCTGGCATGGGAAAAGTTTGTAAAAAATGGCGATCAGACAATTTATCAATATGTCGTACCGGACTCCCCGGCAGCTATTGCATTGAATGGCATCAACAGCGAAGGGATTGAAGTTGATTTTATTGCCTTTAAACCAACGGCGATGGAAAAAGATGATGAATATTGTACACTGGCATTGACGGAAGCCTTTTTTGATAAAGACGGTCAAATGATACTCAATGACATGTATTATGAATTAAAGCAAATAGATGGCCGTTGGCTTATTGATACATTCAGGCATCAATAAAATGATTTACTCAGATTATATGCGTATACAATTTTAGACAAAGGGAAGCCGCTAACGCTGATAGCGGCAATGGATGGGGAATGAAGAGAATAAAGCGGAATATCATCATTATATCAATCTATATCGTCGTCTTCAGCTTATTGCTCTATAACGTCAGTCAATTAGGGTACAACGGCAATCTCAAAAAAGAAGAAGTTGTTTTTATGAATATACTCAATGCGCTGAATGAACGTATTGAAGCGGAAAAAATGACGCAAAGCATCTTGACGACTGCATGTGAGAACGTGAAGGAAGACCAGCTAATGCACTATAATGATAAACTCCCGCATTACGCTGATTTATCTTATTATGAGTATGAGGAGCTGGTTTCACCTTACATAAAGGCCAATCTTACCGAAGGTCGGGTTAACTGGCTTATGACACTCTATGATTCAGAGGAGCAGCAGGTTATTTCAGATCCAAACAATCTCATTGAACACATTGTTATCGGGAGTCGTTTCGGGAAACGTGGGACGTTGGACAGTGGTGTCATTGCAGTTGACATTAATTTAAAGGGACTTGTATCAGATGTTGCAAAAGAAGCTTCTGTCGGCAGTGCGGGCATAATTGTCTCAAATCAGGTCGGTGAAATTCTGTATTTTGAAAATTATCAAAATGCATTGAAACCCAATATTGCAGAATTATTTCCAAAGGGACGAGAAATAGCGTCGTCATCAGAACAAATCAGCATAAAAAAAGTGATTTTTCAGGGAACGGCATACCTCGTTTTTCAAAGGGAGTTAAAGGAACCACAACTAATCTTAACATGTATCGTGCCTTGGATTGACGTTTTTTATCAATGGCAGGTTTACACGATTTTCCTTGGATTGATCATGATTGTTTTTCTTGTCATTTTGTATCATTATATTAAAAACGATAGCATCAACAGAGAAATTAAAGATTTACTGCGAATTTCAGACCGCTATATAGATGACAACAGCATTGAAGGTTTAGCAGAAAATATGCGCTACAAGGATAATATGGCAGCTTTTTTTGAAATTGAACTGTTGCCGTTAGTAGAAGTCTTAAGAATTCTGAATACAATGCCAAACGAGCAGTATGAAAAACACAAGCAGCGACTTGCCGCTTACCTCAGTCAAAAATCTGAGATGCTTTACGCACATACGATTGGTGAAATTAACTATGACCGTGCGTGGTTGAAAAGATTTGAAATCACAGAGATTACGTCGATGATATTTGATGTCGTAACAGCATTGGGAAGTTATTATAAAAAAGAAGTCATTTTAGAAGATGTCGACGTCATTCCACAGGAAATATACAGTTATCCAAATGCGATTTGGATTGTCGTCTTAAGTTTGTTCGAACACCTGCTGCATTATCAGGATCATTTTATTATCCGATTTAAAATGAGGGGAGAACTGGTCTTCACATTTAAGACAAATGGCATTTTGCAGTATGATGACAGCAAAATTGAGCGCATCCGTTCCGTCATCTATGAAAAGTACAATGCGACGTTAAGTAAGTACGACGATGCATTGCACCTTGAATGGCCATTTATTAAATACAATCACCTGCCGATGCAAATGGCAGATCGTTTTGATGAAATGAAACTATCCGGTTATAAACTAAGCTATGCCTCTGAACGGATATTGAGACTGATTGGCGAACAGCTTCACTTTCAATTTGTACCATATGGTGTTGATACAGGCGATCACCATATTATTCTCGTTGAAGCGGAAAAAATGTATCAGCTTACGGATTATGATATTGAAGTGTTAAGGCAATTGCCAAATGTGGTGCTCATCTATATGGGACAGCATCACGATCATTGGCTTTGGTCAGAAAAAATTAACGCCATTGGCGTTCTGTCATTGCCGTTAACGGTCGAGAAAGTGAGAAAACTGCTGAACACGCTTATGAATAAAATGAATGTGCCTCAAAAGCAGTAGTGCGGTCTTGTAAAGAAAGCATCGAAAGTCTTTGCAGTACAGCGTTTGAAATCGCACTTGGCAGTTAAAAAAGGAAAAAAAAACGCCCTATACGCGTGTATAGGGCGATATGCTTCAGAATACATTACTTTGTTTCATTTTTGATAAAGACGTTGCCGTCATAAGCAACGCGGTTTCGCCCACCTTCTTTTGCTTTATAAAGACCTCTGTCGGCGACTTCGAGTAGAGAAGTAAAGGCGCGGCCATCATAAGGATAAGTGCCAATCCCCATGGAAATCGTAAATTTCGGTACAGACTTGCTTTGAATGAGACCGCGCATGCGTTCACAAATTTCAAGGGCTGCAGGTGCATTGATGTGTGGCATGATCAAGATGAATTCATCACCGCCATAACGTCCGAGCATATCGGTTTTGCGGTTGCTGACCATAAAAGTATAGGATAGAAATTTAAGGCATTCATCACCGACAATATGACCTTTGGTATCGTTAATACTCTTAAAGTGATCAATGTCGAAAATGGCAATAGAAAAGATTTTAATCGATGGGTCACGAATAAGATTATTGATCTCACTCGTAAGCCCATGACGGTTAAGTGCTTTTGTCATAGGATCCTTCTGAGACTTTTCGCGAATGTGCTCAATTTTATCGGCCATGACAGAAGTCCTTTTTTTGGCTTCAAATTCGACGGTTCTATCAAACCGGTTTTCAAGCTCGGCTAGACGTGTTGATACGGATGTTCTTTCAAGTTTGTCATGCTTTGTATAAATGACGAGTTCAGCTAATTGATGAAGACAGAACACGCCGGCACCGACATTCAGCATGTAATAGCCATTAGACAGTGATAAAATCAACAGCGCAATAAAGCCAACAATATTTATTTCTGATAGTTCACGGTCTATTTTTTTGCCTGATTGCCGTTGCTGCAAGATTGACAAGACTAAAAAAGCTGTACCCAACAAAATGTTAATTGTATTTAGCCATGAAATCGGCAATTGAGGCGCAACATAAATCATGCCGAAGAAAAGAGCCGTTAAGACTAGGCCGAGAGCAACAGCAGGACGGTTGATACGCTTTAAGGATAAAAATCGCATTGCAACATACCCGAGGAAAAGCGTCGCGATGATTAATCGAAATGCATTGACAGAACTGATGAGCAGTGTTTGTGTCAGTGCATATAGCAATGCCAGTGCGGGCATGAAATCAAGACGGTTATAGGATTGGTCGTTTGGTATGATAAACGTGTGAATGAAAAAAGATACACTGAAAAGCATTGCTGAAAGTATTAAAATAGCTTTTATCTCCATATTTCCCCCATGATAATTATTCCTACTCAATATACTATAAGAAAACGATTCATTTATCAATCTATTCTTTTGACTTGAATTGCGTTATAATCTATATGGGAATCTTAAAGAAAACTTAATGAGGAGGCAACATGAAGCAAACCTTAATCAGAGCGCTGTATCAAAACAAAGATGCGCTTTCAGAAGGAACCATTAAGGTATCTGGCTGGATCAGAACGAGTAGAACCAGCAAAAATTTCGGGTTTATTGAATTAAATGACGGTACTTATTTTAAAAATTTACAAGTTGTTTTTAATGATACATTATCTAACTTTGATGACGTTTCAAAGTTTGCCATTTCATCTGCTATACATGTAACCGGCAAATTGGTGCTGACGCCAGAGGCGAAACAACCTTTTGAACTATTGGCAGAAAGCATTGTTTTGGAAGGTGCATCAACATCAGAATATCCACTGCAGAAGAAGCGACATACACTGGAATACCTTCGGACCATTGCACATTTGCGCCCTAGGAGCAATACTTTTTCCGCTGTTTTCAGAGTGCGCTCTGTAGCGGCCTATGCCATACATCAGTTTTTTCAAGAGCAGGGGTTTGTCTATGTTCATACGCCGATTATTACCGGAAGTGATGCTGAAGGAGCGGGAGAAATGTTCCGCGTTACAACGCTGGGCGCAAATGAAGTTCCAACACTTGAAAACGGCAAACTAGACTTTTCAGAAGATTTTTTTGGCAAAGAAACAAATCTAACCGTCAGTGGTCAGCTTGAAGGTGAAACATTTGCACTCGCTTTTAAGGACATCTATACGTTTGGGCCGACTTTTAGGGCGGAGAATTCGAATACGAAACGCCATGCGGCAGAGTTCTGGATGATTGAACCTGAGATCGCATTTGCTGATTTAAATGATAATATGGATCTCGCTGAAGCAATGGTGAAATATGTGATTAAATATGTGCTCGAGCATTGCCCAGAAGAAATGCAGTTCTTTAATGAACGGATTGACAAGGGGATAATCGAACGGCTTGATGATCTTGTCAATGCTGATTTTGCACGTGTAACGTATACGGAAGCAGTCGAGGCACTCATCGCTTCAGGCCAGTCGTTTGAATACCCAGTCGAATGGGGTGTCGACTTGCAAACGGAACATGAACGTTATTTGACGGAACATATCTACAAAAGACCGGTTTTTGTCATTAACTATCCTAAAGCCATTAAATCATTCTATATGCGCCTAAATGATGACGGCAATACGGTAGCGGCAATGGATATGCTCGTGCCAGGCGTTGGTGAGCTTATTGGCGGATCTCAGCGTGAAGAGCGATTGGATGTCCTCATGTCGAGAATTGAAGAACTCGGTCTTTCAGAAGCCGACTATTGGTGGTATTTAGAGCTTCGAAAATTCGGAACGGCAAGACACGCAGGCTATGGATTGGGCTTTGAACGGCTTATTATGTATTTAACGGGCATTACAAACATTCGCGATGTCATCCCGTTCCCAAGAACCGTTAAAAATGCAGAATTCTAATCAGAAAGAAAAAGCGCGAAAGCGCTTTTTTTATTAGGAAGATTAGCGCAACAATCCCAAGAACATAAAAATCATATAAAAATAAGTAATTGATTATGATGATGCATAATCGCTTCAAAATAAGTGTATATATATGGTAATAGCAACCATAAAAACGATTGAGGTGGTTTATGCCAAAGAATCGGCAAATCAGTATTAACATTATATTAGTAGTCGTTATGCTCGTTTCTGCAGCAATTCAATACAAGTCGACCTATGACAATCGACTTGAAAAAATTGACATTCAAGTGGATTATACGCTGCAGGCAGTCGAGAATACCATTGTCCAACCTTTGGAGCAGCTAGAGATTATTCGGCTACAAATGGTGAGTTTCCTTCAAGAGCGCGGTGACAATGGCGTGCCGGATACCATCAGCATTGGGGATTCTTATTATATTAACCCTGATAGCATGTCCGTTCAAAGTTCTTTAACGGGCATTCTTAAAACGCCAGTCATGTCATCCCAAACTGCTTTTGAAGCAAATGCTGCCATTAAACTTAATGCCGCTTTTGAAAAAGTAATTGAAAACACACCTGAAATAAAATGGATTTACTATACGTCTCAGAATCAGTTTTTGAATATTTATCCTTTTGTCGATTATGATTCGTATCACGTAACACCGGAAACTTTTCAATATGATTTTTTCAGGATTATATCACCGGAAGAAAATCCCGATCGCATTCAAAAATGGACAAAGCTCTATAATGATCAAGTGACAGGGGAACTGATGATAACCATCAGTCTGCCCGTATATGCTAATGATGTTTATTATGGTGCTCTGAGTATTGACTATACTTTGAATCAGCTATCCGATACGCTTAAACAGCAAAGTGAAGATCTGGAAAACTATGCAATTTTTAATGATTTCGGCGAAGTGGTAGCCATTAGCTACAATAGTTTTTCGGCAGATACAATAACATTAAACACGGAAATGATGAAAACACTGACTAGCAGTGAAGACCATGAGATCATATCTGAGAAATACTTGATGAAAACGATTCGCGTTGGCGATCAACCGCTTTTTTTAACATCCATCATTGATCGCGAAGAAATGCAGTTTTATGTGTTGAGACAGCTTTATCCCATTATGTTCTTTATATTTGCAGCTTTGATCATTGTTAATCTTTACTATAGGGCCATTACGATTAACAACCAATTGTTAAAGAGTGAACATCAGTTTAAAACACTTTTTAATCAGTCACCTCAAATAATTGTCATTTTGGATAAGCATGGCAAAATAATTGATATCAATCGCTTTGGATTGAATTTTATGAAATTGAAAAGAGAACAAGCGATTGATAAAGCTTTTCACGAATTGCCATGCTGGGTAAATCCGGAAAAGGCGGCGGCGGATATCAAAATGCAAATTGAAACAACCATTCATAATGGTGCCTTTCAAGGGGAGTATAAAATGCGTCATCATCGGGGGAGTCTAAAAAATATTCTATACTCCATGGTACCGCTTGACGAATATGACAGTAGAATGATGAAAGTTGTCGTTTTGGGCATTGATGTTACAGAGCAAAAGGATTTACAATACCAACTTGAAAATATGACGAGGACTGACAACTTGACGCAGGCATTAAATCGCCGCGGCATGATGACCGTGCTTGAACAAAATATTAGCCGCACAGAAAGAACCGGCAGTGGTTTTGCCATTCTGCTTTGTGACATCGATTTCTTTAAACAGGTCAATGATACGTATGGCCACGAATGCGGCGATGAGATTTTAGTCAAGCTCGTACAAGTTATGGAAAGGCATTTGAGGGCATACGATCATATCGGACGATGGGGAGGCGAAGAATTTTTAATTGTACTGGAAAGCGTCAACTGTGAATTGGGTTATGAAATTGCCGACAGACTTCGCGTCGCAATTGGCACCAACCCATTTAGGTGCAGTGCCGTGTCCGATCCGATTTTTATAAATGTTACCATCGGCATGCAATATTATGATCTTTCCGCTGATGTGAAACAAAATATTGTCAATGCTGATACAGCGCTTTATTATGGCAAGCGCAATGGAAGAAATCAAACAATTTGTTTTGGAAAAACCGATATGAGAGAAGAGGCAAGAAATGATCGTGAACAACCATGAATCAAAAATAAAATTGGAAGCAATCGGTAAAATCGTTGCAGAGATTAGAGAAGCACTTATCGAAATGGCAATGCCCGGCGCAAATGTTGCCGTGATGGACGCAGTTGCTAAAGAAATGTTGATGGCCAATGGCGCAGAATCGGCACCCATTCATGATTATGAATTTCCGGGGTATACATGTATCAGTCTAAATGAAGTTGTTGCGCACGGCATACCGAAAGACCGTATCATACAGGATGGTGATATTGTAAACGTTGATGTTTCTGCCGTCAAAGATGGCTACTATGCGGACACGGGCGCAACGTGCATTGCGGGAACACCATTGTCATCAAGACATATCGAATTGCTGGAATGTTCCAGAGCGGCGCTGGGAGCCGGTATTGCAGCAGCAGTGCCCGGAAATCGCATTTACCATATAGGTGAAGCAATTTATGGTGTTGCTGTGAAAAATGGATTCACGGTTATTCGAAATTTGACAGGGCACGGTATCGGTAAACAATTACATGACCGACCGCATCAAATATCAAACTATCGCGTCAATAAAGAGAATCAAGTGATAAAAGTAGGGCACGTTTTGGCTATCGAAACGTTTATATCACTAGAAGACGAGTGGGTAGATGAAAGGTTCAACGGTTGGGAACTCTATACATCTTCAAAAAACAGAACGGCCCAGTTCGAGCATACCGTTATGGTAAGCGACGAAGGACCGATTATTCTAACATGAATGATAAAGGCTGAATAGGATCACATAAATGACTTAAGATGAGGAGCGCCGTATGATGAACCGGTCATCACGATTCGCCCTTGACACTTTCAATACTGATGATCCCCTCCATGCTATGTAGTTTTTTTAGGACATCTTCGTTTTGCACGCCGTGTGCCAATTCATAGGTAACGTTGATGCGATTGCTGCGGCCATCATCTAGCGGATCAATATTTAAGTGCAGAATTTTACAGTGAAAACTGCCAAGGACTACCGTGATAACGCCTATTCGCTCTGTAGAAAGATCTGAGTAAACATTCAATTCAACAATGCGTTTGCCTCGCGCTAAATGCTTTTCAACACTGCTGAAGGTTTTTAGTGTCAGCAGCATGATGAGCATAGCCCAGACGGCAATGTAAATATAACCGCTTCCTACAGCGAGACCAAGGCATGCAACGGCCCATAGCCCTGCAGCGGTTGTCAGGCCTTTAACGCTGGCACCTTCTTTAATAATCGTGCCGGCGCCTAAAAAGCCCATCCCGCTAATAACCTGTGCACCAAGTCTAGTGGGATCTACTTGAGAAAATTCACTGGCCAATTGAATATTGACATCCATGATCATTGCTGCTGCGACACAGACGAGAATGTGCGTTCTAAAACCCGCGGGTCTCTTAACGGTTTCGCGCTCTAAGCCAATGATTCCACCGATAAATGCGGCAACGAGAATTTTAACAGTAGACATTAAATAAGGTGTATGCGTAAAAAATGATAAGTATGACATGGGTGCTCCTTTATTAATGACGTATAAAAGTCTTAAAAAGATAAAACATTGCTGTTAAAGGAAATGGTAACATTGTCTTTTGCTGATCCTTCACGGCAGTATGCTAAGTGATGCATTAAATCATATCTAATATGAATACTATAACGTAAAAGAAGGGGATTATCAAATGTTCAAATGGCTTTTTTACTACTTTGGCATTGTGAATGGCATTGCATTCATTATGATGTGTCTGGATAAACGAAAGGCGGTGAAGGGTAAATGGCGGCTATCGGAAATAACGCTGCTGGGGGTTGGATGCATTGGCGGTGCATTTGGTATTCTATCCGGCATGGTGATATGCAAGCATAAACTCTCTAAGCTGCGCTTTCGCATTATGATGCCGCTGGCAGGGCTTGTACACTGGCTTATAGCCGGTAGCTATTACTATTTTCTTAACTCATGACAATAAGTTAAGAACTTTTTTATGCAAGAGTGTTTGACACCGGCGTACAAATATGCAAAACTTAAGTTGACTAACGTTACAAAGGAGTGTGATTCATGAAACGCATCTTAATCACCGGTGCATCCGGCCAAATTGGCACAGAACTCACAGCTTTATGTAGGAAGACTTATGGCGTAGACAATGTTATTGCCACAAATGTCAAAGCGGGTATTAATGACAGTGTTGAAAACGACGGTATTTTCTATTCAATGGATGTAAGAGACGGCAACCGAATCTTTGAACTCGTTACCAGTCATAAGGTCGATACGATTATTAATCTAGCGGCACTGCTATCGGCAGTTGGTGAAAAAAATCCGGAATTGCTTTGGGAAGTCAACATGCATGGTTTATATAATTGCTTAGAAGTTGCTAAAGATACCGGTGCCATGGTGTTTACACCAAGTTCCATTGCGGCTTTTGGCCCATCGACGCCCAAAATGCAAACACCTCAAATTACCATACAGCGCCCTGAAACGATTTATGGTGTTTCAAAAGTAGCCGGGGAGCTTCTTTGTGATTATTATCATAAAAAATTTAATGTAGATACGCGCGGCGTGCGTTATCCGGGGCTTGTTTCATACAAGGCAATGCCGGGAGGCGGTACGACAGATTATGCGGTCATGATCTTTTATGAGGCTTTGAAGCATAACGCCTATACATGTTATTTGTCTTCTGATATAAAAATGGACATGATGTATATGCCGGATGCCCTAAATGCAATTATTACATTATGTGAAGCAGATGGTTCAAAGCTAAGGCATCGAAATGCTTATAACATTACGGCGATGAGCATTACACCGGAAGATTTAGCAGCGGCTATTCGGAAACATTTACCTGGTTTTAAAATATCCTATGATATTGATCCCGTCAGAGAAGGCATCGCGAGATCCTGGCCGGATCTTTTAGATGATCATTTTGCGAGAGAGGATTGGGAATGGTCGCCATCTTATAACCTTGAGACGATGACGGCGGATATGCTGCAGCAATTGCGTCTGAAACTTGGCATCAAATAATCAATACAAGCGCCATATCAAAGCATGAATGTTTTGAAAGGAAGATCCCGCCGCAGCGATACGGCGGTTTTTTTATCAAAAGAAATAAATGAAAGCACATGAATTGCCGTCAATAATGAACGGTAAGCAGTTGCGGATGAACGGTAAGCAGTTGCGGATGAATGGTAAGTAGTAGCGGATGGATCGAAAGCAATCACGAATGGACGGTAAATAGACGAAATCTGCATATAATGCTAATATAATGACATGTAGGAGGCTTTATGAAGCAGATTATTGAGTGTATACCAAATTTCAGTGAAGGCAGGGATTTAGTCAAAATAGAAGAAATTGTCTCATCGTTTAGAGGCAAAAAAGAGATCAAACTTTTAGATTACAGCAACGATGAGGATCATAACAGATTGGTTGTTACCGTTGTTGGAGAACCTGAAGCGATGCTGGCCGCGCTTATAGAAGCCGTTGGCAAAGCCATCCTCTTAATTGATCTCAACAGTCATGAAGGGCAGCATCCGAGGATGGGTGCAGTAGACGTTATTCCTTTTGTCCCCATCAAGGCAATATCAATGGATGAATGTGTGACACTGTCAAAGCGCCTTGCTGAGACGCTCTATGAAAAATACCAGCTCCCATCGTTCCTGTATGAAAAATCAGCGGCCGAACCGCATAGGGAAAACTTGGCGGCGCTGCGGAAAGGTCAGTTTGAGGGCATGCGTGAGAAGGTTAAAGCGCCAAAGTGGCAGCCGGATTTTGGTGTCACCATCCATCCGACTGCAGGAATCACAGCGATTGGAGCAAGAATGCCGCTTGTTGCCTTTAATGTAAACCTCAATACAAATGACATTAGCATTGCAGACAAGATTGCAAAATCAGTTCGTCATATCAGCGGCGGCCTTCGTTATTGCAAAGCACTGGGCATTGAACTCAAGGATCGTCAAATTGTACAAGTCTCAATGAATATGACGGACTACACAAAGACACCGCTTTACCGTGTATTTGAACTCATAAGGATTGAAGCACAGCGTTATGGCGTTAGTATCGTCGGCAGTGAAATCATTGGACTCGTGCCAATGGCGGCGCTGGTCGATACAGCATCCTATTATTTAGGCCTTGATGAAGTTGAAGTATTGGAAACCCGATTTATGGAGTAGAATATGAATGGAAGCTTAGTGATTGAAAACATTGATGAAATTGTAACACCGACAGGCAATTGCGGCGTCAGTGGCAATGCGATGCAGACGTTAAAGCAATTCGCACATCATAGCGTCATTGTGGAAGATGGAAAAATTGTAGCCATTACGAAAGACGCATCGGAGATAAATGCTTATAAAAGCAAAGGGTATCCCACTTTATCCGGTGAAGGTAAAACCATGACACCCGGTTATGTCGATTCTCATACGCATTTAATCTTTGGCGGCTATCGCCCGGAAGAATTTGATATGCGTTTAAAAGGTGTCGCATACATGGAAATAATGAAAAAAGGCGGCGGGATCGCCAATACGGTAAAAATGACACAAGCGGCAACCCTTGAACATCTAATTGCAGCAGGTGCAGCGAGGCTTTCTAAAATGTTGTCAATGGGAACGACAACTGTTGAAGCAAAGAGTGGCTATGGTTTGACGCTGGAAACGGAAATAAAGCAGTTAAAGGCATTGAAAGCATTGAAAAGGATTTCGCCGGTGTCGTTGGTATCAACATTTTTAGGGGCGCATGCTGTACCGGAAAATCAGAATGCATCTGATTTTGTTGCCTATTTAAACGACAGTGTTCTGCCGGTTGTAAAACAAGAGGCATTAGCCGAATTCGTCGATATCTTCTGTGAAGATCATGTTTTTGGCATTGAGGATTCAAAAGTGCATTTGAAAGCTGCAAAATCACTTGGGTTTAAACTGAAAATGCACGCTGATGAAATTGTTCCCCTAGGTGGTGCGGAGCTTGCTGCCGAAATGGGTGCTGTCAGTGCGGATCACTTGCTTCACATTTCAGATAAGGGCATCCAATCGCTTGCAAAGGGTGGTGTTGTCGCGACATTGCTGCCGGCAACGGCGTTTACGCTCAGAGAGCAATATGCACCCGCACGCAAACTTATTGACAGTGGCTGCATCGTGGCACTTGCGACTGATTTTAATCCGGGCAGCTGTTTCACGTATTCAATTCCGCTCATTATTGCACTTGCGACACTGCAAATGAAAATGACCATTGAGGAAGTCATTACAGCACTTACGCTAAATGCAGCAGCGGCACTGAACAGAGCAGATACAATTGGTTCCGTAGAGGTTGGCAAGCAAGCGGATTTATTGCTCCACGATTTTCCGAGTTATAAATTTATTCCTTATCACGTAGGCATCAACACAGTTGCGCATACCATTAAAAACGGTATCGTCTATACAAACAACAATATAAGCAGAGCGGTATTCTGCTGATAAATGAAGGAGTACGAGACATGTTTAAACAGCTGACATTAGAACAATTTATTGAGGAGACTGCATCCGGAGCGCCGGTACCTGGCGGCGGAAGTGTCGCGGCATTAACGGGATCTTTGGCTGCAGCACTTTCGGCAATGGTCGCAAATTTGACAGTTGGCAAAAAGAAGTATGCAGATGTGGAAGTCGATATGACACGCATTTTGACATCTATGTCACCCAAAAAAGATGAATTTTTAGCGCTAATTGATAAAGATTCAGCTGCATTTGACCTCGTTATGAAAGCAATGAAAATGCCAAAGGAAAACGAAACAGACGCAGCGATACGTCAAGAGCGTTTGCAGGCTTCACTTATTGAAGCGGCAGATGCACCTTTTGCAATAGCAGTGCTTGCAGCATCACTCTTTGATGATATTGAAATGCTGGTCGTCAATGGCAATGCAAATGCTCAAACAGATGCACTCGTAGCGGCAATGCTGGCGAGAACCGCCATTCATTCAGCACTATACAATGTGAAAATCAACTTGCTCTCCATAAAGGATGACCGTTATGTCGCTGAAATGCGTGAAAAAGTTAATGAACTGTCGTCAGTTGCAGATGAACGCGAAAAAGCAATTTTAGCAAAATCATCCCTATAAAAGGCATTAAAGCATGTCAAAGTGCATTTAAGCGCATTAAAGCGCATCAAAGCAGTTAGATGCACATTGTCGTATTTTAAAACACAATAAAATGCGGTGTTGCGGCTATTTAAAAAATCATTTTGTAGGCAAATGGATAAAATACAGAGTTTTATTTGTAATCGTTAATCCATTCAAGTATAATTAAATCAATACTTTGTTTAGGAGATGGTTGAATGTATAAAGTGGTAGCGGACAGTAGCAATGAAATTGACGAAGCATTTGTAAAGACATATCCAGTTGATATAGTACCTTTTAAGCTTTACATTGATGGCAAGGAGTATGTTGATGACAGTGCGCTGGACGTTGATGCTTTTGTTGAAGAAATGGTTCAGTCAAAACAAACGCCAAAAACGGCATGCCCTTCGCCCAATGAGTTCTTAGAACACATTAAGGGGACGGCTGAAGAAGTTTATATGGTGACAATATCTTCAAAGCTCAGTGGAACATACAACAGTGCCATCTTAGCTAAAAAACTTTATGAAGATGAACATGACAATGATAAATTTATTCACGTTTTTGACTCAAAAGGTGCTGCTGCAAGTGAAACGCTCGTTACGAAAAAGATTTACGATTTAAAAAATTTAAATCTTGCCCCAGAAGTGCTCGTTGAAAAGGTTGAACAGTATATTAAAGATATGCAGGTCTATTTCATTTCAGAATCGCTTGAAAACCTTATAAAAAACGGCAGAATATCAAAGTGGAAAGGGTTGCTTGCCTCTACACTTAGAATTATGCCGATTATGGGTGCAAACGAACACGGTGAAATCGTGCTTTATGAAAAAGTGAGAAACACCAATAAAGCCTATCAGCGTCTCATTGATATGGTTCATGATGAAATCGTTAAAAGTGGTAAGAAAATTGTTGCCATTACACATGTAGGAAACTATGAAAGAGCTCAGCAGATTAAAGACGAGCTCTCAAAAATAAAAGACATTGAAGAAATTCTCAATATTAAATGTGCAGGATTGTCATCGCTTTATGCTGATAAAAAAGGTGTAATCGTCGCCTTTTAAGCTGACTGAGAAAATGAATCGTTCTATGAAGAGGAAACCGATGTAAATGAGCTTTCATAAGCTGATGTGCATCGGTTTTTTATTGTCGCAGGGCAGTTGTCAGTTTCTTTCCTTCATGTTATGATAAATCTAAATGTTTTGTAATAATTAAGGAAATTGTCTTATTATTTTTAGTTGAGTCTTTACAGCATCGGTGAATTTTCGTATTTGAAAAATGTGCCGATGGTTTTGAAGGGATTATCATTTAAAGAATGCAATTTTCTCAATTGAAAGTTCGCTATGCAAAATTATAAATTTGAGGTGATAGATATGCATAAAAAACTCTTTATTCCCGGACCTGTGGATGTTCGGGACGATGTCCTCTTAAAAATGGCAACCCCTCAGATTGGCCATCGTACCAAGGATGCCTCTGCATTACAGCGACGGATTTCAGATAAAATGCGTCAAGTGATGTATACAAAAAATGAAATTCTCCTGTCAACGTCCTCCGGCAGCGGTTTAATGGAAGGGGCAGTTCGTTCCTGCACGATAAAAAAAGCAGCAGTTTTTTCTGTAGGCGCTTTCGGGAAGCGCTGGTATGAGATGGCGGTCTGCAATGGTGTACCTGCAGATCTGTATGAATCACCTTTGGGGCAGCCAACAACAGCGGCAATGGTAGCAGAAGCACTTGAAACAGGGCAGTACGACTTGATTACGGTGACACATAATGAAACCAGTACGGGTATCATGAATCCTGTCGAATCCATTGCAGAAGTTATGCGTCATTATCCGGATGTGGTTTTTTGTCTTGATACAGTAAGTTCAATGGGTGGAACTAAAATTGATGTTGACGCATTAGGTGTTGATATCTGCATTACATCTACCCAAAAATGTTTAGGGCTTCCCGCTGGGATGGCCATTTGTTCAATCTCAGAAAAGGCATTGAAAGCTGCAGAGAAGGTACCGCATCGAGGCATGTATTTTGATTTGCTGGCGCTTTATCAATGCATTCAGAAGAAAGATTATCAATATCCCTCAACACCGTCGCTTGCACATATGTTTGCGTTAGATTATCAGCTTGACAACATTCTGGCCGAAGGGCTTGAAAACAGATATGCACGTCATTTGGCAATGGCGAAAACCGTGCGTGAATGGGCAAAAAAACATTTTGATATGTTTGTTGAGGAGTCGTATGCATCCAATACGCTGACAACTGTGAAAAATACACGAGGTATAGATGTCAGCGCACTCAATAAAGCACTTGGCGACGCAGGATTTCAAATTTCAAATGGCTATGGTGAATTAAAGGACAAAACTTTTAGAATTGCACATATGGCAGATACACAGCCGGAAACACTTGCTGCATTATTGACAGCCATTGAAAACATATTGAAGCTGGAAGCATAAAGTATTAAATAAAACCAAATTATGTATTGAATAACGGCAAGGAAATATTAGCTATCGTGTGTTAATTGAGGAGGTAACTTTGGCAATCGTAAAGCCTTTTAAGGGCATTATTCCAAAGGCGGCAAATGCAGCGCGCGTTGCGTCACTGCCTTATGACGTGATGAATAGAGAAGAAGCAAAGGCGATGGCAGCAGGCAATCCACTGTCATTTTTGCACATCGTTCGATCAGAAATTGATCTACCGGATGCGACGGACGCGTACGACGCCACCGTTTATGAAACAGCCCGAAAAAACCTAGATCGGTTTATAGAAGAAGGCACATTGGTAACAACCGATAAACCCGTCTATTTTATCTATCGTCAGATGATGAATGGACGCGTTCAAACGGGTATTGTCGCCAGAAATGCCATTGATGACTATTTGCAGGATCGCATTAAAAAGCATGAATTTACAAGACCTGCAAAAGAAGAAGATCGCATTCGAAACTTTACTGCCTGCGATGCAAACACAGCGCCAATTTTTTTGACGTATCGGAAAGATGAAACCATTCAACATGTTGTGAATGACTGGATTAAGTTTCATATGCCTTATGTACAGTTTACTTCAGAAGACGGCATTATGCATATTGTTTGGATCGTCGATGCAGATGAAACAATTCAAATGATTTCAGAACGCTTTGCAGCCATTGATTATCTCTATATAGCAGATGGTCATCACCGTTCTGCCTCAGCAGTAAAGGTTGGACAAAAGAAGAGGGCAGAAAATCTAAATGGCACGGGTGAAGAACCTTATAATTACTTTATGTCCGTGATTTTTCCAGATGAAGATCTCTTTATTATGGATTACAATCGCGTTGTCGCTGATCTGAATGGCTACTCAGAAGAAGCGTTTATGGAAGCAGTCGCGGATAAATTTGAGATAGAGAAAGCAACGACAACGCCTTATAAGCCAATGAAACGAAGCACTTTTGGCATGTATCTATCTGGAAACTGGTATTCGCTATGCGCAAAAGCGGGAACATACGAGGCGAATGATCCGGTAGAAAGATTAGATGTTTCAATACTGCAAAACATTCTTTTAAAACCTGTTTTAGGCATTGATGATCCGCGCACAGACGAGCGCATTGACTTTATCGGCGGTATCCGCGGTCTTAACGAATTGGAAAATCGGGTTGACAAAGGTGGTTTTAAAGTCGCTTTTTCAATGTATCCGACGACAATGGACGATCTCATTGACATTGCAAATGCAGGTGCAGTAATGCCGCCTAAATCGACATGGTTTGAACCAAAGCTGAGAAGCGGTTTATTTGTACATCGACTATACGAATAGGCAAGCAAGAACCGCATTATAAAACATTAGCGCATAAAACCTGCAGATGCAGCTGCAATAGACCATAGCTGTGTCTGCAGGTTTTTCGCTTTTGAATGACTTTTAGTATAAATCCAAGTCAATGAAGCGGATATTGCTTTAATGGATGAATGCAACTATGCTATAATAAAAAGAGTATGAACACAAAACGGGGGGCGTAATTTTGAGACCATTCGATTTTAGAAGCGACACGGTGACGCAGCCGACGGCGAACATGCGGAAAGCAATGTTTGAAGCAGTCGTTGGCGATGATGTATACAGAGACGATCCAACCGTGAACGAATTGGAAAGAAAGTGTGCAGCGTTATTGGGAAAAGAAGCGGCACTCTTTGTGCCAAGTGGCACATTTGGCAATCAGCTTGCAATACTAACGCATACAAAACGCGGTGATGAAGTGATATTGGGTGATGCATGCCATATATTGCGGTATGAAGTTGGCGCTGCGGCAGTTATTGCTGCTGTACAGCTTCGATCTACACCGACGGAAAAAGGATGCTTTCAATTGGAACAGCTCGAAAAACTGATAAGAGGTGATGATATTCACTTTCCTGAGACGGGTTTAATCTGTATTGAGAATGCGCATTCAGGCGGCAACGTCGTCTCTTTGGAACATATGTCAGACGTTTATAAAATCGCTAGTGACAACGGTATTCCCGTCCATTTAGATGGTGCGCGACTGTTTAATGCAGCGCATGCGCTTGGGATTGAGGCTAAGGCGATTGCGGCTTGTGCAGATTCGATTATGTTTTGCTTGAGCAAGGGGTTATGTGCACCTGTGGGGTCAATGCTCGTCGGCAATAAGACATTTATAGAGCGTGCAAGGAAAAATCGAAAACTCATGGGCGGTGGACTGAGACAAGTCGGTATCTTGGCTGCCGCAGGGTTAGTAGCCGTAGAGGAAATGATCCCCCTCCTTGCAGAGGATCATATAATGGCACAGCGCCTTGCTGATGGATTGGATAAATTGCCAAAAGTTGAAGTGATAAAAGCACAGCGCGATATCAATTTTGTCTTTTGTAAAATAGCATTGCCGATGCCGATTGATGCATTTATTGAAGCTTTGGCAGCGGAAGGCATTAAGGCAACCGGTACGCCGGATGGTCATTTTAGATTTGTAACCAATCACGATACGCCGGCAGAAGGCGTCGACTTGCTGATAGATACACTTAAAAAACTGTTGTCTTAACGGAGGTCTCATGAATTATAGAATAGAAGATTTAAAAGAAGCTGTTAACAGGCTGGAATATGCAGTGCACGACCGTGAGACTGATGATGTCGATATGTACGTGCGTCTAATAAAAAATATCGCGGCACAAATAAAAACGGATTATTGGTCGACATATGTGGAACATGAGGAAATTGTGATACAGCCAATTTCAAAAGTTGCAGATTACAAGACCATTAATACCATTGAGTTTTTATATAAGCCCATGCATTTTATCAATATCTATGAAGGCAATGAAATAGAGTATTTTGCACGTGAAAGATCAGAAGAACTGCTTGAATCGGGAGCGATAGAAGCGCATAATGATTTTTGGCAGTCTCACGAAATCATTTATGGCAACGTATATGGTTCTGTTCCTTTGGAACTAATTTCTAAAGATTCAGTTGGCAAGCTCATCAGATGTGGATGGCGCAAAGCCAATGTCGATATTATAGAATTTAAAACAGGGTTGACGGACGGTGAAATCCGAGATATTGCCGAGCAAAAATTCAGACACTATATTATAATCAAGGAAATTGATACACAGGGCACGTTACTGCTCAGATATCAGTTCTAAGAAAGGCATTGCATGTTCATCAATGAAGAAACATTAAAACTCGCGTATCAAATTGAAGCGCAAGAGGCGGGAATGACGATTTTGGACGTCATGGCGCGCAAGATGAATTTATCCAGAAAACTCATTCGAAGATGTAAAGTGCATAAACAGATTGCACTTAATGGCAATAAAATTTCTGTAAATGCCAAAGTCAGCCGTGGTGATGTGCTGACCATCATGCTTGATCACGATGAAAATACATTCGAACCCAATCCGATCGAAATTGAAGTTCTGTATGAGGATGCGGATGTAATGGTTGTCAATAAACCGCCTTTTATCGTGGTACATCCAACGAGGGGGCATCAGGACGGAACGCTTGCAAATGCCATTTCGAATTTGCAGTACCAGCGAGGACAGAATTATAAAATACGCTTTATCAATCGTTTGGACCGCGATACATCTGGCGTATTACTCGTCGGCAAAAATGGCTATGCACATCAGATCATCGCAGAACAAATGCAGAATGATGAAGTTGAAAAGCATTATATAGCGGTTGTAGAGGGTCTTGTACAGCCAAGTGAGGGAACCATTAATGCGCCAATTGACCGATTGGAAGAAGGCGATGTAAGAAGAGGAATCACAGAAAATGGGTTTCCAAGCATCACGCATTATAAAGTGTTGGTTTCCAATGAAAGGGCATCGTTGGTCGATATTTCACTGGAAACGGGGCGCACACACCAGATACGTGTTCATTTTCAGTCTATTGGTCATCCGATTATTGGCGATACCCTTTACGGCAATCCATCTGACGAGATAGACAGACAAGCGCTCCACTGTAGGGAGATGAGTTTTCATTCACCAAGAAAAACAGAAAAGACAGTAGTGAAAGCCGCTTTGCCTGAAGATTTTAGAAAACTCTTAACGGCACTGGGACTGCATGAGATTTGATCTTTCTAATGAAATGCGTTATAATAAGGTAACGTCTGAGATGTTGGTTGTCATTGTGAATTCAACCACTGTATTATGTTAGGGAGAACGTGTTCTGCTGCGTATGACAAGCTTCTATAGGGAGAAGTCAGAAAGAGTAGATAGTCCACCCACCTGTTGAGGTGTGGTGTGATATTTGGGTGACGACGGCATCTTGGGCAAATAAAATCTCAATGCAGTAGGCATTGAGATTTTATTTTTGTAAAATAAAAAACCCTCAGAGCAACAGAGGGTTTTCATTATAAAGATCCCATGATATGGATTATTTTATTCCGAAAGGCAAGTACAATTCAAAAATCAAGTATAAATAAGATCATTACATGTTTGCGACATCATCAAATTCTTCATTGTATACCGCATAGGGTTCAGGAGCAGGTGCTTCATGAGAAACTTGTGTAACGATTTCAATATTTGTTTCCGGTAGTACGCGGCAATTGCCTTCAAATTTAGCACCGGTTTCAGTGTTAAGTGTCATGCAGACAATATCGCCAAATAGTTTTGATGACTTCGTAAGATCAATGCGTCCCTTTGATTTCACATTGCCAGTGCATTGACCGTGAATTTCAAGATTATCGCAGATAATATTGCCTTCAATGCGCCCGCGCTCAGAAAGAATGACATTTCCCTTTGCGGTGATGTTGCCGATAACGGTACCGTCAATTCTGACACTGGCTTCACTTTCCAAATTGCCGTTAACCATCGAATTTGGTCCAATGACTAGATCAAAGGATGTTGTCACTTCTTTTTTTGAAAACATTTGCATGTAAGATCCCCCTTATAAACAGTTGTGATAATTATTCTAAATTTAGAATGGTTATTGGATTAATCGGCGTATCATTGTAACGCACTTCAAAGTGCAAATGTGTACCGGTGCTTTTGCCGGTTGAACCCATTTTGGCAATTAAAGTACCTTTTTCAACACGTGTACCTTCTTCGATAAGCAGTTCGCTGCAATGTCCATAAACTGATTTATAACCATAACCGTGGTCGATGATGATAACATTGCCAAAATCGCCGTTATAGCCGGAATAAGTAACGATCCCCGTACCGGCTGCATGAATAGGTGTGCCCTTATCATTGGCAATGTCTAAACCGTTGTGTTTAGCGGTTCGCTTTGTGATAGGGTCTTTGCGATAGCCGAATTTAGAAGTAAAAATACCGGAAGCCGGCAAGAGGTCAGGTCGGCAATCCAAATAGACCAATTGTGTTTCCATCTGCGTTATCAATGCATCGTATGCATCCATTTTTGACTGAATAATATTAGAGATTTCTTCATTTTCAATTAAATTCTCAATATCTTCGAAAATGTCGTCATCTGTTGTGTGCGTCTCTTGTGAAGTCAGCGTAAATGCCTCACGATTATAGGAACGGCTTATCGGAACTTCGACATCCGAATGCGTCTCACTGTTGAACATAGATACCAGTGTATCAATGCGCGAATCCGCTTCTTCGATTGCGGCAAGGCGATTGTCGAGATAGGTGACAGAGCTTTCAAGTGTTTCGCGAAGTGTCAGAATCTCTTCAAGTCTGGAATTGTTGATTGATTCCAGTGCGTTCATTTTATCAGTTTGATAAGTCATATCTGAAACGAGCTGAATATTTTCTGCATCAAGTGCTGCTGCCTTTGATTTTGAAATCATGGAAGTCGTAATCAGCGCGATATTAATCACGAGTAATATCATGAGTACCAAAAAAACGAGTGCTAGGTTAATCGGCTTTTGCCGAATAGTCTGATCGGCATTTGGAATGACCATGATCGTCACTTTAAATTTTCTTAACAAAGCGTGCAGCCTTTGCATAGAACCTCCTCAAAAATGCGTGAATCTATACATAGTTTATCATAACCAATTGTTAAATTACAATTAAACTTTAAAATTTTGTTTACCTATATTTATTTATTTTGTACAATATACATTATAGGCAAATTAACAGAGACCGGAGGCACTAGAAATGGATGAGAAAATGGCACGTATTGAGGAGGATTTACGAAGGGTATGCTACAAAATCAAGAAAAAGGGGCGAGAAATCCTCAGCGACTTTGATATAACGCCACCTCAATTTGAAGCGCTGCAGTTTCTCATCAATGATGAACGACTGACGATCAGTGAACTCAGCAACAATATGTTTCTCGCTTGCAGCACCGTTACAGACCTGCTGGACAGAATGGAACGCAATGAACTGGTAAAACGCGTCAAAGATGATCAAGACAGACGCATTGTGAGAATTATGGTACTTCCAAAAGGGCATGAACTCTTGAATAAAGTAATCGAAACGAGAATAAGATATATTGAAGCAATGCTTTCAGACGTTGATGAAGCAACGCGGGAGAGCATCGAATCAAGTGTACGAGTATTGAATGAACGCGTAGAAATTTAGTTCATTGGAGGACGGCTTGAAAATTATTAATGACCGCTATCGCATTGTCGATACAATTTATAAAGAAAACAACATGGTAGAGTATCTTGTTGAAGATCTCAAGAAAAACAAAATGGTTAAACGGCTTAAAATTTTTGATACGGAAATGTCGAATTACGATTTTGTGAAGAGTTTTGAAATGCATTTTATTGAAGTGGCAACGCTCTATCATGAAAATATCTTAAGTGCATACGAATTTCAAACAATCCTGACAATCAATGGCAGTAAAGTTAACCGCAATCAGTTTTTTTATACGTATGAACACTATGATTCTACAAAGATCGTCCATTATGATGAGCTCAACAAATCAGAAGTCAATCAAGTGCTCGTGCAGCTCTGTAAAGCGGTGCGCTATCTGCATTACAGAGGATTTATCTATAAATATTTGAATTTCGACGCAATGATTTTGCTGAGAGATCACGGTAAAATCACGTTAAAAATAAGGGAGTTTGCCAACAACTACGTAGATGATTACTTTTTTAAACTCGGATATGAGCGCAGCAATCACTTTTTGGCACCCGAAGTCTTATGGGGTGAAGTGCCGGATGTGACCGCTGATATTTACGCACTGGGCAATATCTTTTATTATCTCTACTACAAAGTTGACTACAAATTAAAATCAATACAAAATATCATGAAATCACCGCAGCTCACTGAAATTCATAAATTCATTATCCGTGCGACCAGTCATATAAAAGATGAGCGCCATCGCAGCATTGATGAATTTATTGCAGCACTTTCGGCGCTGATACTCATTGATATTGACAACAATGATGAACAATATTACGACAGACTTTACGATTTAACGCGTATTATCGGCAGAGACGGCGTTATTCGTGATATCAATAAAGTCATTGAGGACAAACAGAAAAAAAATACGTCGGTCAACGCGATTTTTGTCAGGGGGGACGTTGGTTCCGGCAAAACGCGCGTTTTGCAGGAAATTCAGTTTAACTGCAAGATTCATAAAGTTAATCATATATTTATCAGAAAACATCACGATCATTCACCATATGCCATTGTCAGGCAAATTGTTGCCTACCTTTCAAAGATGGATGATATATCACCGCTGCTCATTCAAAAATACGGCATAGAACTCGGTGCCGTAGTGCCTGAGTTAAAACAAAAATGGAATTTAAAAGATGATGAGAGTGAACTCTCTGTTCTTCGTGTCTTAAATCGTATTTACAATTTCTTTTTAGAATATACTGTAAATCATTTTTTTGTGCTCATCATTGATGATGAAGATGCGCTGGCTGGATCGGAACGCTATTTTTTTGATCTGCTCATTCATCAAAAAAACCAGGCAAATTACTGTATTATTGCTTCTGACTACAACACAGAAAAAGAAATGGGCTATGGTGATGAATTTATTAAAATCATCAAATTATCGTCATTGAACTTGGAAGAAACGGGCTATCTCGTCATGTCTACACTGGGGATGAATCAGATTCCCTACAAGTTAACGCATCGCCTCATGCTTGAAACACAAGGGGTTCCAAGCATGACCAAAAGAATGATTAAGAAACTTTGGCAAGATGAAGTTATTTATTTTGACCCAATACTGCTGCGATGGGAACTCGATCGCGTCGATGACAGTTTTAAATTCCAGTACGAAGTCAGTCAGTCTACAGAAATAGAACGCGTTATGCAAGGGCTGACAGCTTCGCAACTGAAACTGCTGCAGCAATTGTCTATTTTAAAAGACTCCTTTAACATGAGTGTCATTTTGGAATTCACAGGTATTTCAGAAGAAGAGGCATACTATTTCATCTATTACATGGAAGAAGCCAAAATTATCACAAAGAAAATTTCGGATGTTGAATATGTCTTTGCCATCAATGGCAACGACTTAAAAAAAGCCTTTTATGATATGCTGTCACTTGAAGAAATAAAGGCATTGTCCCACAAGGCAGCTGAAATCTACGAACTTAGATTTATCAATGCCAATGATTTTAATGAAGCTTTGATTGATTACCTGATGGATTCTGATAATTTTGAAAAAGCGGCGCGCTATTGCGTTATTTTTTCAGATTACTATTTTGAAAAATCAAATGCGCACAAAGCACTTGATCTGCTCGAATTGGCGCTGAATATTTATGAACGTCTGAAAGACCAAGCACAAATCGGCAAGACGACAAAAAGGTTGGTCAAGCAGTACATTAAAGTTGGGCGACTCGAACGCGCCGTGGAATCCATTCGCAGTATTGAAGCCAATCGCCTCATGGAAAATCCCAAAGATATGATAGATATTGGCCTTGAGCGTGCGACGATTGCCTATTATAAAAACGAAGTTCAGCGAGGCATAGAAATTGTCGATGAGATGATAGAAAAATCAAAGACAATTGGGTATGTTCACGGAGAATTTGAAGGAGTTCGCATTAAGGCGAGATGTCTGCGAAACAGCGGCGATTTAGATGCACATCTTCTCTTAGTGGATGAATACCTTGATAAGAGCTATGCAACGAATCAAGTTCACTTTGAAGCGGTTTTTGAAAATGAGAAAGGTGTCAATTTTCTTTATCATAATCAGTTTGATTCCAGTATCGACAGTTTTAACCGCAGCCTTGAACGCTACCAGTCGCTTCAGGATGAAGAAAATGTTATTTCACTTCTCAACAATTTTGGCGTTATTTATCTTGATGGCTTTGGCGAT
This sequence comes from Clostridiales bacterium, assembly GCA_030446305.1. Classification (GTDB taxonomy): domain Bacteria; phylum Bacillota; class Clostridia; order Peptostreptococcales; family Acidaminobacteraceae; genus Fusibacter. Next base: position 32,483 of record JASUSA010000020.1, read on the forward strand.
TACTATTTGGCAAGAGACTATTTCAGAAAAGCCTATAACCGCGCGAGCAATCGAAACTACTTTGTTGCGATTCCAACGTATTTAAACAATATCGGTGAAACATACCGCATTGAAGGGCGCTATGTTACGGCGATTAAATATTTTGAAGAAGCCTACCAAATGGCTGAAAATGTGGGGGATCGCAATATAATCGTATTGGCGCTGCTCAATATGTGCCATGCGTATCTCTTAAATGAAAACTATTCAAAGACGCATACGATCATCAATCGACTTGAGCATGAAATCAATATTATCAAACGAAGAGACTATGATAAATTTGACTATTTTATGCTGCACTTTGAGTATTATCTCGAGATGAATGCCGTTATAAAAGTTGACAAATGGCGTTATGAATTTGATGCGGACGAAGTCTTGGATGATTTTAGAAAATACCGCTTAAAAATTATTGACTTACGCCTCGAACACAAGAAAAACCATATCATTTTTAATCAAAAGCGTGTACCGTTTGAAGAAATTAAAAACTTAAAAGATGAAACACACAATCCGTCAGAAGCAAAACTGTTACGTGATTTTATCAATGACATGATGTTTGACTTACTTGATGACCATGATTTTGTCGCGCTTGATCGCTTGATTCTCATCGATGATGAATTGAAGGCACAGTACAATACAAAGGCAATACGCATGCGGCGTGATGTTATTGATGCATCGCTGTCTGACAATGCAATTGAACGCATTACGAATCTCATTGGCTTTTTTAAAGAACACTCACAGGAAATGCTGTGGCGCATTTATAAAGTTTTAGGCGATGAATACTTTTTTGAAGAAGATCTCTACCACGCACTGCAATATTATTTGATGGCATTGGACGTACTCGCAGAACTGGCACAGGATATCCTCCACGAATACCGCGAGACGTATATTTTATATGACGATGTCAAAATGGCGCTTAAAACGCGAATCAATAAAATCGTCGAGGCGTTTATTCAACAGCAAGAGAGCGTTGAGAGTTCAAATCTCTATGAAGAGCGCATTGAAAGTGTCGATGACTTCTTTGACTTAAACTTATACAGAATGTTGTATGACAATGAAGTCTTTACGCGAGAAATGCTGGCGAACAATGTCTTGGCACAGGAAAACCGATTCAGCAGTCCGACGGATCTTATACAAAATCTGGGAAAAGATGAACTCAACAACTTAAAGACCATTTTAAAATTCTTTGAGCAAACGACTTTTTCAGAATTGGCAGAAATGTACTTATTTGACGAACACGATAATATTTCAGAAGTGATCGCTTCGAAGCCAAGAGAAGAGCACTTTGATATTATGAAATTGCTGAATGCGATCGGCAGCGATTCTGAAGGAATCTACGTCAATAAAATTGATAATCGAACCAATGTTCAATTGTTGACAGGTGATCAAAAAGGCCTTATTTGTTTTCCGATTCATGAATCTGAAATTAAATTGACGACACCGGAAAATCGAAAAGAAGATTTACTGCTGGTGAAAAAGCGCGTTGTCGGATACGTCTTCATTGAGACAAAAAATGTCATCAACCATATTAATCAAAGCACCTTTAAACTGTGCAAGTCCTTTATCAGCTTAATCTACTTGATGATTAATAATTACCATTTAAAACGCGTTTCGACGATTGATAAGCTTACCGGCGTCTTTCTGCGCAAGCATATTGAGCAGGAATTTACAAAAGAACTAAATCTGGCGAGAATGCAAAATGCGCCGCTGTCGGTCATTATGCTCGACATCGATAAATTTAAGGGTGTCAACGACAATTACGGCCATCGAAAAGGCGATGAAATTCTTTCTTCAATTGGTTCACTCATCAAGAGTTCCATTCGTAAATCAGATTATGTGGGACGATATGGCGGTGAAGAATTTGTTATTGTGTTACCGGAAACAGATGCCGTGGATGGCTTTAACGTCGCAGAAAAGATTAGAGTGCTGGTAGAATCCAAGAAACTGTTGGGTGAAGAAATGCCGCTTACGGTGAGCTTAGGTGTCTCGACATTTCCGATTGACGGTTCAAACGAAGAGGAGCTGATTGAAAAAGCTGACCAATCCCTTTATTATTCCAAAAACAACGGTCGAAACAGAGCGACATCATGGGATGAAAAACTCAATAAAGAGGGTCATCGCTACGATAAGCTAACGGGAATATTAACAGGAAATATATCATCTGACACGCGGAATGTCAAAGCGCTGTTGGATATTGTCAAACAGCTTGAAGAGCAAGATGACAAAAACAGCAAGATCCTCAATACCTTTATGACACTGGTCGACATCACAGAGGCAGATGAAATCAGCTTTGTCAAATTTAACGACGATGGTGAAATCACCGAATCACTCTTCAAGAAAAAAGGCCAGAATGAGTACAGTGAAAAATTAGAGCTGAGTCCTAGGTTAATTGAGAAATACCGTCACTCAGAGAGCAGCATCAGTTTTGTTGACTGGGATGAAATTGTTTCTTATGATGAAGCAACCAATATACCAAATTGGAAATCGTACATTATATTGGCATTTGATGAACCCATGACGAAAGGATTGCTGGCGATCTCTGTCAATATTAAAGATAAAGAATTCGATTTTGGGAATTTAAACTTTGTTGAATCTTTAAAACCTGTTTTAAGACATATATTATTCTAATACGCTATGGCGTAAAAGATGAAAAATCGGTTCTTAATTTAAGGGCAATCAAAATGGGTATGAAAGAAAGGCTAGATGACCGTTAGGGCGTTTAGTCTTTTTAAACGAATTAGACATTGTGCATGGTTGAAAACGAATGTTCACACTTTCAAATGATGAAAAGGTGCATGTGCAACGACTTAGCATTAGCAATAGAAAGGGATTTTATGATTTTAAATCAATTTTTACCGGTGTCAAAAGCAGATATGGACTTGCTGGGATGGGAAACATTAGATTTTGTACTCGTTTCGGCGGATGCCTACGTGGATCATCCAAGCTTTGGCCCCATTGTCATTGCGCGGACACTGCTGGATGCAGGGTACAAAGTAGGCATTATTGCTCAACCTGACTGGCGTGATGCCTCCAGCATTGAAGCATTGGGCATGCCGAGACTAGCATTTCTTATTAGCGGCGGGAATATGGATTCCATGGTTAATCACTATTACGTCTCGAAAAAAAGAAGAAAAACGGATAGCTTTTCACCTGGAGGCGTTATGGGCAAGCGTCCGGATCGTGCAACCATTGTCTATGCGAATCTCATTCGACAGCGCAGTAAATCAGTGCCGATTATCATTGGCGGCATTGAAGCGTCACTAAGGCGATTTGCACATTATGATTATTGGGAAGATCGGGTTAGAAAATCTATTTTAGTTGATTCCGGTGCAGATTTGCTTATCTACGGCATGGGCGAACACCAAATTGTAGAAATTGCAGATTTTTTGAATGCCGGTATAGAAATACAATATTTGCAACATGTAGACGGCACCTGCTTTATGACGAAGGCAATAGACATGTTTACAGATGCGCTGATCTTGCCTTCTTTTGAAGACGTTTCAGCGGATAAGCGTGCCTATGCGGCTGCTTTCAAAATACAGTATGACGAGCAGGACCCCATTCGTGGCAAGCGGCTCATACAGCAGCATGGCGAACGCTATTTGGTTCAAAACCAGCCGACAATGCCGTTAACACGAGAAGAACTCGACTGGACGTTTAATCTAGGTTATATGCGCGATTATCACCCTATGTACAAAAAAGACGGCGGTATACCGGCAATACAGGAAGTTAAAATGAGCATTATCAGTGAGCGAGGCTGCTTTGGCAGCTGCAGTTTCTGTGCGCTGGGCTTCCATCAGGGTAGAATTATAACATCGCGATCACACGAATCCATCGAAAGAGAAGCGGTTCAGATTACTGAAGACCCCGATTTTAAAGGCTATATTCACGATGTGGGCGGGCCAACGGCCAATTTTAGAATACCGGCGTGTGAAAACCAGTTAAAGCACGGAGCCTGCAAACACCGACAGTGTCTGTATCCAGAACCATGTGAGCATTTAAATATCGATCATACCGATTATGAATCGCTGTTAGAAAAACTTCGGGCGATTTCAAATATTAAAAAAGTTTTTGTCCGGAGCGGGATTCGATACGATTATCTTATGCATGACAAATCAGATTCGTTTTTTTACACACTATGTGAACACCACGTGAGCGGCCAGCTTAAAGTAGCACCTGAACATATTGACGAAACGGTTCTGGATTATATGGGCAAGCCAAGTGGTAAATTATATGGTGCTTTTGTTGAAAAATTTGAAAAAGTAAATGCAGAATTGGGTAAAGAACAATATATCATTCCTTACTTGATGAGTTCTCATCCCGGCAGCACCTTAAAAGCGGCGATACGCCTTGCGGAGTATTTAAAAGATATCCATTACACGCCTGAACAAGTACAGGATTTTTACCCGACACCGGGAACACTGAGCACATGCATGTACTATACGGAATTAGATCCCAGAACGATGAAAAAAGTTTATGTGCCGAGAACCCCGCGTGAAAAAGCCATGCAGCGAGCACTTCTGCAATTTAAAAATCCAAAAAATTACGACCTCGTCTATGAAGCGTTAATGATTGAAAATCGAAAAGATCTCATTGGATTCGGTGAAAAAGCACTGATCCATCCAAAAGAAAGGGGACAAGGGGAAAAACATCGACACAACACACATCAGAAACATGTATCACCTGTAAAGAAGACTAAAAAAAGACGCTGATTCGATACAATAATCCAAATATTTAGGATTTAGGAGGAAGCTTTCAGATGATAATGCTTGATGGAAAATCATTGACAATAGAACAGGTTAAACAAGTCGCAAGAGATAAACAAACGGTTAAAATAGAGGATGATAATATCGCCTTGGTCTCTGAAACACGAGATTATGTCGATCGACTCGTAGAAACACAGCGTGTCGTCTACGGCATTACTACGGGATTTGGAAAGTTTTCTGATGTTGTCATTTCCGGTGAAGAAGCAATTGAACTGCAGAAAAATCTTATTATATCGCATGCATGCGGTATTGGTTCGCCGCTTTCAGAAGAAATTGTGCGCGCGATTATGTTGCTTCGCGTCAATAATTTAATCAAGGGTTACAGCGGCGTACGCCCTGTGATTATTCATACGCTGGTGCAGATGTTAAATGCCGGTGTCCATCCCATTATCCCTGAAAAAGGGTCATTGGGTGCCAGTGGCGATTTAGCACCGCTGGCACATATGGTCTTGGTGATGATTGGCCTTGGCGAAGCGATCTATAGCGGTGAAAGGCTACCGGGTGCCGAGGCAATGGCCAAAGCAGGCATAGAAATCGTCTCACTTCGCGAGAAGGAGGGGCTGGCGCTTATTAACGGAACTCAGGTTATGACGGCGATTGGCTGTTTAAATTGTTATGATGCAAAGCAGCTCATGAAACATTTGGATATTGCAGCGGCAATGACTGTTGAAGCTCTCAACGGCATTGTCGATGCCTTTGATGAACGCTTGCACCTCGTCAGGCCGCATCAGGGGCAGCTTGATACAGCCGCCAATATGAGGCGACTGTTGACCGATAGCCATTTGACGACAAAGCAAGGTGAACTTCGCGTTCAAGACGCTTATACGCTTAGATGCATTCCGCAAATTCATGGTGCCAGTAAAGATGCCATTGCATTTGTCGAATCAAAACTCCTTATTGAGATCAATGCCGTTACAGATAACCCCATACTGTTTACAAATGATGATGTGGTTTTTTCAGGCGGTAACTTTCACGGACAGCCCATGGCGCTGCCATTTGATTATTTGGCAATTGCCATTGCAGAAATGGCAAATGTTTCGGAAAGACGTATCGAAAGACTTGTCAATCCGCAGCTCAGCGGCCTGCCGGCATTCTTGACGCCAAACGGCGGTCTTCATTCAGGATTCATGATTGCACAGTATGCGGCTGCAGCGCTTGTATCTGAGAATAAATCCGTTGCACATCCTGCCAGTGTCGATTCCATTCCGTCTTCGGCCAATCAGGAAGATCATGTCAGCATGGGAACCATTGCGGCGCGGCATGGCAGAGATATTTTGGAAAATGCGACAAATGTCATCGGTATTGAACTGCTGGCAGCTGCTCAGGCAATTGATTTTTCCAATCATGAAAGACTCGGATTGGGAACGCGCATTGCTTACGACCGCCTGCGTGAAGACATATCGAAAATTGACAAAGATCGCGTGATGCATGTAGATTTTAACAAAATATATGATATAATTAAAACTAATGAAATAGTCATGCGCATTGAAGCTAAAATCGGTGCGTTAACCGTGTGATAAATAGAAGGTGGCAAGTTGTTAAATCAGGAAAAATTAGATCGTATCAGCTTTTTAGCAAATAAAAAAAAGCGTGAAGGATTAACCGAATCAGAAGCAATTGAACAAAAAGCATTGCGGGAAGAATACTTAACTGCTTTTCGAAAGAGCTTTAGAAGACAATTGGACAATATAGAGATTGTATATAAGGATTAGGTGCGTCTAATCCATCATCAATGAACGCTGTAAGCGCTAACGAGAATAAATATCGGGGGGAATGGATATGGCTGATAAGCAGTATATTGTGTTTAAGTTAAATGGTGAGAAATTTGCGGCAAACATCAATCAGATTGCATCTATTACGGAATTTGCGTCCATTACCTCAATGCCAAATGCACCTGCATACGTCGAGGGACTTCTTAATTTAAGAGGTGATATCATTCCGGTAATCAATTTGAAAAAGCGATTTAAAATGGCCTATGAAGGCATTGAGAACCAGCGTATTTTAATTGCCAGGAAGGGCGATTTGCAAATTGGTTTTCTGGTGGACGATGCATCACAGTCAATGACTGTCGGTGAAAAGAACATATTGCCGCCGCCGATGATTGCAATTCGCAAAGACAATAAGTATATTTCAGAAGTCGCTGTTCATCAGGATGAACTTATAATCATCGTTGATCTGGAGCGTGTTTTGACAGATGATGAAATTGATGAAATAATGGATTTATAGTGCTTATAGGTCTAATCTACCAAAAAAGCTCATGCTGTATTATAGCGTGGGCTTTTATGTTATAATATCTTAAGTATCGTGAAGAGGTGGTCTTACGAAGAGCTATATCAACTATCAGGACTTGGATGAAATCATTCATAAAACTGTCAATTCCATAGAAGACGGTAAAAAAGAGATTTTTGAAATATCGGAAAAATCAAGAAGAGAGTTTTCGAATTACACCCAAGAACTACATAATATTAAAACGAAGCTGGCGCTCACGATAAATGAAGTCGACAAGTTGGAAATACGTTCTAAAATGGCGCGCAATATGATTGCAACCATCAGTTCTCACTTTGATGAATTCACAGAAAAGGATATCAAAGAGGCCTACGAACTGGCACAAAAGGTTCAAGTGGAGTTATCGCTTAAACGAAAAGAAGAAAAAGCACTGAATGAACGCCGAAATGAGTTAGAACGACTGCTTTCCAATACACAAGATGTCATCCATAAATCAGAAGCGCTGGAAACAAAAGTGAGTGTTGCACTTGAGTACCTCACGAGCAGTATCAGTGAACAGATTGGCGACCAAATCCTGAGAAAAGATGTCAATTACCGTATTATTGAAGCACAGGAAAACGAAAAGAAACGTATATCCAGGGATATGCACGATGGCCCTGCGCAGTATTTGGCAAATATCATTTACAAGTCAGAATATTTGTCAAAAATTATTGAAACCTCACCTTCAAAGGCGAGAAAAGAAATAGCAGAAATTCAAGAAGATATCCGTACGACACTTAAAGACATCCGACGTATTATTTATGATCTTATGCCGATGTCTTTAGATGACTTGGGATTAATTCCAACCGTAAAGCGTTTAATTACGGATATTGGGGATAATAATGATATCGAAATTGTAACGTTTATGGAGTCAAAAGAAGAAATTCTGGACAACATGATCAATTTGATGATCTTTAGAATTGTTCAAGAGAGTTTCACGAATATCCTCAAACATGCTAATGCGAAACACGTAAAATTTTCCCTCATCATTAATCATGAAATGATTGCATTAGAGATTGAAGATGATGGTATAGGATTTGATCTTCAGAGCGCTCTGGACTCCAGAAAGGGATTTGGGCTTTATAACTTGCGCGAACGCGTCGAACTTCTGAACGGCAATTTCAATATCATTACCGGCGATCGAATGGGCACTAAAATAATCATACAAATTCCAAACAATAAAAGTGGAGGAAAGCATGGAGAAGGTTAAACTCGTCATTGCAGATGATCACGTACTCATCAGAGAAGGTATCAAAAAGCTTTTAGAACTCGAAGACAGTCTGGAAATTCTGGGCTTGGCAAGCGACGGAAATGAAGCCATTGAATTGGTTGAGACATTGAAACCGGATGTAATCTTATTGGATATTAATATGCCGCATTTAAGCGGAATAGAAGCTTTAAAAATTATAAAAAATGAATATCCGACGACGAAAGTCATCATGCTGACGATTCATGAAGACGCAGAATATCTGATAGAAACCGTAAACATTGGTGCTGAAGGCTATGTCTTAAAGGATGCCGATGTATCATCTCTCGTAAAGGCCATTTTAAAAGTCAACAGCGGTGATATCTATATCCATCCGACACTGTCGGGCATCTTAATAAAGGAATATAAGAAAAAGGATCAGCAGCAGGAAGAGATTAATAATTCTTCATTGACCCGAAGAGAATACGAAGTCATTAAGCTCATATCAAAAGGTTACAACAATAAGGAAATTGCAACAGAGCTCTTTATCAGCGAAAAAACTGTTAAGAATCACGTTTCAAATATTTTCAAAAAAATAAAAGTGACGGATCGGACGCAAGCGGCGCTCTATGCGATTAAAAACAATATTTCTAAATTATAGCACGGTAAATGAAGATTACGTTATTTGAATGGTGTTATTGAAATGATGTTTTTAAAATAAGTGGAAAAAGGCAGTCATTATTGGCTGTCTTTTATTTTACATTTTGTTTAATAATTTGTACGGACAATAAAATTGTCGTACAATATGAGTAACAACGATCAGAAAGAGAGGCAATTGAATGGAACAGGATCAATTAAAGCATACGTTTAAAAATGCATGGGATACAATGGATGATGCTGAAATAGAAAAATGCCTTGCCTTTTCAGAAGGCTACAAGCAATTTCTGGATTTTTCAAAGACGGAACGCGAAAGTGTGCGTGAAATCGTAAGGTTGGCAGAAGCAGCCGGCTACGAACCGTTGAGTACATTTATAGATGGCAAGAAAAAGTTGACAAAAGGCGCTAAAATTTATGCTGTAAACCGTGATAAAGCGGTACTGCTTTTTAATATCGGCAAGCAGCCGATCAAAACAGGCGTTCACATTGTCGGCGCGCATATTGATGCGCCGAGACTTGATCTTAAACCATTTCCGCTATATGAAGAGGCTGAGATGGCGTTCTTAAAAACGCATTACTACGGTGGTATCAAAAAATACCAGTGGACGACAACACCGCTGGCAATTCATGGCGTCGTCTTTACGAAAGACGGCGAAAAACGCGATATTGTTATAGGCGAATCAGACGAAGATCCTATATTTGCAATAACAGATCTTTTGGTTCACCTTGCCAAGGATCAACAGACAAAGAGCCTTGCAGAAGGCGTTGAAGGCGAAAAATTAAATGTATTAATTGGCAATCGTGGCATTGGTGAAAAAGATGCGAAAGATCGCGTCAAAGCAAATATGCTGGAATTGTTAAATGAAAAATACGGCATAACGGAAAAGGACTTTATCACAGCGGAATTTGAAATTGTACCTGCGGGAAAAGCGCGTGATATGGGGTTTGATCGCAGTATGATATCGGCGTATGCACACGACGACCGCGTTTGTTCCTATGCAGGCGTTACTGCAATGCTGGCACTGGGAGAAGTGGAAACAACGGCTGTCGGCATGTTCATGGATAAGGAAGAAGTTGGCAGTCAAGGGAATACCGGCTCTGAATCACGTTACTTTGAAAACATTTTGGCAGAGCTTATCTTCTTGCAGGAAGGTCAGTATAACGATCTGTATCTCAGACGTGCCATTTCAAATGCGAAAGTACTCTCTGGAGATGTCGGCGCGGCGTTTGATCCAAACTATGCTTCTGCATATGAAAAAAGCAATTCTGCAATCATGGGCAGAGGTGTGCAGATCGCTAAGTATACAGGCGCGCGCGGAAAATACAGCTGCAATGATGCCAATGCCGAATTTATTAGCGAAGTGACGCGTTTGTTTGATTCGTCAAACGTCGTATGGCAAGTTGGCGAACTTGGCAAAGTCGATCAAGGCGGCGGCGGTACCATTGCCTATATTCTTGCCAATGCCAATGCAGAAGTCATTGACTGGCGGCGTACCGGTCATCAGCATGCATGCACCGTATGAAGTCATTAGCAAGGCTGATTTGTATATGACGTATAAAGCGTATCATGCCTTTCTTAATCGTTAAAAGTTTATTCACATATCTAAATAGATATGTAGGTAGAAATGTTGTATAATATAAGGTAGATTTAGTAAACTAAGAGCATTTATGATTAAATGCTCTTTTTTAGTATCACGGAAATATACATCAAAATAAACGGGTATTGGGTAAGGAGGTTGCAATGAACAAGAAAATTTTTATAGTTGATGACGATGAGAACATTAGAGAACTGATAAGCCTGTATTTGACAAAAGAAGGCTATGTTACTGAGCTTTATGAAAGCGGTGAAAAAGGACTTGAAGCCTTTAAAGCAAATGCACCGGATCTCGTTCTCTTAGATATTATGATGCCAGGCATCGACGGCTACGACACCTTAAAAGAAATTAGAAAAATCAGCACCGTTCCCGTCATTATGATTACGGCGAAAGATGAGACATTTGATAAAGTACTGGGATTGGAACTTGGCGCAGATGACTATATCGTAAAACCCTTTGAACCGAAAGAACTGACTGCTCGTGTTAAAGCCGTCATCAGAAGATATCAGACAACAGACAAACAAGAGATTGAAGGGGTTGTTTCTGTACCAAATCTCACGATCAACATGACAGATTACAATATTGTTTACCACGGTGAGACCATTGAACTGCCGCCAAAGGAAATAGAACTCTTAAATTATCTGGTGACGCACCCAAATCGCGTCTTTACGAGAGAACAGCTTTTAGACCATATTTGGGGCTATGATTTCTTTGGTGAGACCAGAACGGTTGACGTACACATTAAACGTTTAAGAGAAAAACTCGATCAGCCTGAGAATGGCTGGGAAATAAAAACCGTTTGGGGCGTTGGCTATAAATTTAAATTGGACTAATGAATGACTTGAGGCTGTGCTGCAACGCAATGGATGATCACAGCCCAATCGATTGAGGAAACTATGAAAACAATTTTCCATAAATTTGCGTTTATTTACATCATGATATTTTTGATCTCCTTCATCTTTATCATTATTGGCGTGCGCAGTGTGCTCGAATACTACTTCATTAACAATGAGTCGGAACTCATAGAAAAAAGAGCGGCTAATTTTGAAAAAGTCGTGAATGACCAGTATTTCAACACCATTAGCCTAGACTTGCTGCAAGATCAGATCTTAATACTCGACGGCTATACAGGTGCCAATATTTGGCTGATTTCTGAAACCGGTGAACTGTATAAAACTTCTAATGATCTCGATGCAGATGCGATTTCCAATATGCCGAATCTCATGGAGGATATCGTCACCGTGTTTAGCGGTAATACAACGCGAAGGGAAGTCATTTACGAAGGTGTCTATGAAGACAGAATTCTTCGGGTCGGGTATCCGTTTCATCTTGGCAACAGCATTTATGCCATGTTTATTAACGTGCCAATGCCCGAAATAGAAGATACGATCTCTAAAGTATCCGTGATTATTTTTGTATCACTGGCGCTTTCAGGCTGTTTGGCGGTTGTGCTGATCTTTCTCATTACCCAGCGCATGGGCTATGAAATTAAGGTCATTAACGATGCGGCAAAATATATTTCTGAAGGTAATTTTGACAAGAAAATTATTATCAACCGAAAAGATGAATTGGGAGAACTGGCAAATAGTTTCAATCTAATGGCAGATGAACTCAATCAGCAGGAAAATACGAAACGTATGTTTATATCGAGTCTGTCACATGACTTGAGAACGCCGCTGACCACGATCAAGGGGTATACCATTGGGATTTTGGATGGCACCATAGAAGCCGATAAACAGGAACGCTATCTCAATATCGTTAAAAGCGAAAGTGAGCGTCTGATAAAGATGATTAATGACCTTTTGGATTTATCCAAAATGGAAAGCGGGGCACTGATCCTGAATAAGACAGATTTTGATCTCAGCAATGTCATCCTCAATGTCCTCGACAGTTTTGAACAGAAAATTATTAAAAAACGCATTAAACTGACCATTGAACTTTCAAAAGAAAAGGTGCTGGCACACGGTGATCTCGCATCTATTCAGCGCGTCATTTACAATCTGTTGGACAATGCGACGAAGTTTGTTGAAGAAGATGGCGCCATCAGCATTCGCACCGAACTTAAAAATGATAAATACTACGTTGGCATTAGCAATACGGGCCGCGTGTTAAACGAAAAGGAACTTTCTGTTATTTGGGATCGTTTTTCAAAGCTCGATAAGTCGAGAGGGCTAGAAAAGACTTCATCGGGACTGGGACTTTCCATTGTAAGAGAAATTATGAAAGCACATCATGAAACCATAGAAGTTTACAGCAATCAGGACATCGGTGTCGCCTTTATTTTTACGGTATCCACACAAATTTTCAAATCGCTTTAAGTTTGTTCATAATTATTTCAAATTAATCCATTATCTTATACGTTAGGAGGTGTATAAAATTGTTGAAAATCAATCCAGAGAAGAATAATTCAAAACATAGACAGGCATTGGATCAACTTTTTTATGACATCATGGAAGAAAAGGTAAGCTGTGCCGTAAAGAAAGGTGAACACGTTATCAATACGTTCGATGTCGATGTCAGAGAAGATCGTACGAAATTCATGATTGAGGCGGAACTTCCGGGGTTCAAAATTGATAATATCACCATCATTTACGAAGACAGTTATCTCAGTATCATTGCACAAAAACATGAATGTGCAGATACTGAAGGGTTTGATTTTATTAGACGGGAAAGACGTTTCGGTATTTTCAGACGCAATTTTTTCGTCCAAGATGTAGACAAAGAGAATATCAGGGCGACGCTAAAAAATGGCGTTTTAAAAATCGAACTTCCCAAATTGTAGCATACCAAATGACAATCGAATGAGGTGAAAATTATGAATGAAGCGTTTAAAAATGATTTGAATGCAGAAAGTGATTTAAATGCAGAAAATGACTTTAATTCAAAAGGAGCTGATAACCTCAGCGAAACAATTGCGTATGTTGAAACGCCTGAAAGTGAAACAGCAGCAAATCGTTATGAAGGTGCCATTAATGTAACCAGTACAGCCGTAGAAACGGTTGCACAGCAGCCTTATGAAGCACAGAAACAGATTTATCGTGATGAAGTCAGTACCGATAAACGTCAATTTGAAAGCGAAAAGCGCTTTGAAGACGAAAATCGTTACAGTCAAGCGTACCAAGACAATCATCATAGCAACGGTAATAACAATGGCGGTGCAACACCACCAAAAAAACATCGATCTTTCAATTTTAAAACGGTATTATCTTTTGTTCTTATCTTAACATTAATTGGTGGTTCGACGTATTCCATTGGTTATTATCAAGGTCAGATTTCGCTTAATGAATCTGCCATAGAAACAAGTGTTCAACAAATATTATCCAAGAATATTGACTCTGAGATTTATCGTTCAGTGGTCAATTACATGGATGACAATGGAACCGATGTATCGAGTGCAACGGCAAATGTTGCTCAGATTTATGCAAACGTCGGCAATTCAGTGGTTGGCATTACCAGTAAATTAAAATATTATGACTGGTTTAACAATGAGCGCTTTACAGAAGGTGCAGGATCAGGCGTCATAATAAAAGACGAAGCTGATAAATACTACATTGTTACAAATTATCATGTCGTAGACGGCGCAACAGAAGTACTGGTAGAAATCGCAACGGATCAAATGATTGATTCTAAGCTCATTGGTTACGATCAGGATGCCGACATTGCGGTATTATCAATCAATAAAACAGACATTCCTGTCGAATTGGCGGATAATGTTAGAGCGATTAATATTGGTGATTCATCTAAGCTTTTAGTGGGAGAACCTGCCATTGCTATCGGCAATCCGCTGGGGTATAACAACACAGTAACAGCAGGTGTGGTCAGTGCCATTGATCGAAAAGTCGGCGATGACAGCAATACAACGTATATACAGACAGATGCGGCGATTAACCCAGGCAACTCAGGTGGCGCACTGGTTAATAAAAAAGGTGAACTGATTGGCATTAACACTGCAAAAATCACGGATACCACCGTTGAAGGCATGGGCTTCGCGATCCCTGTGAATATCTTTATGCCAATTGTTGCGGAAATCATTGAAAACGGTTATGTAGCGAAGCCGTACATTGGTATTGGCGGCGTTGATATCAGTCAAGAGGCATCTGACTTATATGAAGTACCCGTTGGCGTCTTGGTAAGATATATTTATGAAAATTCACCGGCAGCCTCTTCAACATTAAAAGAAATGGATGTTATCATTGCATTTGATGGTGAAAAAGTGAATACCATGGATGAATTAACCAGTTTCATCAATTCACATAAACCTGGCGATAAAATTACACTGACTGTCGTTCGAGACAATAAAGAAAAATTAATGGTAAATATAACGCTTGGCGATAAAAATAAAACGGAGTAATCATGACAGAATCATTCTGAACTGAAATGATAAAGTGATGCGCTTTAATTAATTCAATATAAAGTATTTGGAAGGGGCTGTCGGGAAATAGTGAATTTTGACAGCCGATATCGCCAAAACAAAAAACTGCTAGAAATCGGATTCCGAAGATCCCGAATCTAGCAGTTTTA
>JASUSA010000021.1 GCA_030446305.1 Clostridiales bacterium
CCTTTCATATCTGGTGTGTTTTATCGCTTACCATGATATCTGGAATCATCTTATGGTTCAATCTTTTTTTGTTTGTTGCAATTAATTATACAATCAGCCGAAAAAATACTGTTTGAAAAGTATTACAGTCTATCAAATGCGCGATGGGTGATATAAATTTATCATAGGATGGCAACAATGTATCCGTCCGTTCATTCTTGCATAAAAAAGTATCGCTATTCACAAATATTCTATTACAGCCTACGGGCTGTTTTTTTTTATGCTAAAGGTAACCCATTACAAAAGGAGGATACAACTATGTCAAAAGAAGCCTTAGGCATGATTGAGACAAAAGGTTTGGTCGGCGCGATAGAAGCAGCTGACGCAATGGTTAAATCGGCGAACGTACAGCTCATTGGTTATGAGAAAATCGGTTCCGGGTTAGTAACAGTTATGGTACGCGGCGATGTCGGCGCAGTGAAAGCATCTGTAGATGCAGGCGCGGTGGCAGCAGAAAAAGTTGGCCAAGTCATTTCGACACATGTAATCCCAAGACCACATACTGATGTGGAAAAAATCATACCTACACAAGAATAGTGAAATGGAGGGGAAGAAATGCAAGATCAATTAATGGAAAAGGTAATGTCAGAAGTTATGAAAAAATTAGGTGATGACAGGTCGGAAGCGACAGCAGCATCTAGTGCCAACTTTAGCGGCAGCAACTTGACTGAGTTTGTCGGCACGGCGATTGGCGATACAATCGGTCTCGTTATCGCAAATGTAGACCATTCATTGCATGGCTTCATGAAACTTGATCCTAAATACCGTTCAATTGGTATCATCGGTGCGAGAACTGGTGCAGGTCCTCATATTATGGCGGCAGATGAAGCCGTTAAAGCAACCAATACTGAAATTATTTCTATTGAATTGCCTAGAGATACAAAAGGCGGCGCAGGCCATGGTAACTTAATCCTCTTTGGTGCAGAAGATGTATCTGATGCAAGACGCGCTGTTGAAGTATGCTTAAAAGAATTAGACAGAACATTTGGCGACGTTTATGCAAATGACGCCGGCCATATTGAACTTCAATATACAGCTAGAGCATCACATGCATGTAATGTCGGCCTCGGTGCGCCAATGGGTAAAGCGTTTGGCGTAATCGTAGGCGCACCTGCTGCAATTGGTGTAATCATCGCAGATACAGCTGTCAAAGCAGCAAATGTAGATATTATTGGTTACTCTTCACCGAGCACAACTTCATTTACAAATGAAGTTATCTTAACAATCAGTGGCGACTCAGGAGCCGTACGACAAGCTGTTCTTGCTGCTAAAGAAGTTGGGGTTTCTTTACTTGAAACACTTGGGAATGCACCGGCACCGTCTGTTACGAAACCATATATCTAGGATTGAAGGAGGGGCACTATGAAGTCAAAACGCTTTGAAGTTTTATCAAATAAACCAGTTAATAAAGACGGTTTCGTCAAAGAGTGGCCTGAGGTAGGTTTGATTGCCATGAACTCACCATACGATCCAAAACCTAGCATTAAGATCGTAAACGGCTTGGTCACAGAACTCGACGGCAAATGCAGAGAAGATTTCGATATGATCGACCAATTCATTGCTGATTATGCAATTGACCTCGCAAATGCTGAAAAAGTCATGGCGATGGACTCAAAACAAATCGCTAAAATGTGTGTGGACATCAATGTGCCACGTGCAGAACTCGTTAAATTAACAACAGCGATGACACCGGCAAAAGTTGTTGAAGTTATCGGTGAAATGAATGTGCTTGAAATGATGATGACACTGACAAAGATGCGTGCGCGTAAAACACCTTCTAACCAATGTCACGTTACAAACCTTAGAGACAACCCAGTTCAAATCGCAGCGGATGCAGCAGAAGCGGCACTTCGCGGTTTCGACGAACAAGAAACAACAGTTGGTATCGTACGTTATGCACCTTTCAACGCGCTTTCACTGCTCGTTGGGGCTCAAGTTGGCCGTCCAGGCATCTTGACACAATGTGCGGTTGAAGAAGCAACTGAGCTGATCCTTGGGATGAGAGGTTTCACAGCTTATGCTGAAACCGTATCTGTTTATGGTACAGAACAAGTCTTTATCGACGGCGATGATACACCTTGGTCAAAAGCATTCTTAGCATCTGCTTATGCATCACGCGGTCTGAAAATGCGATATACTTCCGGTACAGGTTCAGAAGTTCTCATGGGGAATGCTGAAAAACGTTCAATGCTCTACCTTGAAGCACGTTGTATCTACATCACAAAAGGTGCCGGCGTTCAAGGCTTGCAAAACGGTTCAATCTCATGTATCGGCGTTCCAGGTGCAGTACCGTCAGGTATTAGAGCGGTTCTCGGTGAAAACTGTATTACCACAATGCTCGACCTCGAAGTGGCATCCGGTAATGACCAGACATTCTCTCACTCTGACATGAGAAGAACAGCCAGAACATTAATGCAAATGATTCCTGGTACAGACTTTATCTTCTCAGGCTACAGTGCGACACCAAACTATGACAATATGTTCGCAGGTTCAAACTTTGATGCAGAAGACTTTGACGATTACAACGTACTTCAAAGAGACCTCAAAGTTGACGGCGGTTTAAAACCAGTTCGCGAAGAAGAGGTTGTCAAAGTTAGAAATAAAGCAGCAAAAGTTATCCAAGGCGTATTCAAAGCGCTTGATTTACCAGAAATCACAGAGGCAGAAGTCGAAGCGGCAACGTATGCACATGGCTCTAAAGACATGCCAGACCGTAATGTCGTCGAAGACCTCAAAGCAGCTGAAGCAATGATGGCGCGCGGCGTCACAGGTGTTGATATTGTTAAAGCGGTTAAAAAAGCAGGCTATGATGATATAGCAGAATCATTATTGGGCATGATGAAACTCAGAGTTTCAGGTGACCACTTGCACACTTCCGCAATCATCGATTCAAATTTCCATGTTATCAGTGCAGTTAACGATACAAACGATTACATGGGGCCTGGCACCGGTTATCAGATGTCTGAAGAAAGATGGAATGAAGTCAAATCGATACCGAATGCAATTGATGCCTCAGACTTTGAATAGGGGGACTGGATATGCAAATCAATGAGAATGTAATAAAAAGTATTATTGAAGAAGTCATCGCAAATTTAAATAATGAAAATGGCGTTGCAGCATCGAGCTGTGCTGTAGAAGGTGATGGCCGTTTAGTGCTGACACCAGTTGGCAACGCTGAAGTCGGCAAACGCAAAGATGAAGTGGTCATCGGCGTCGCGCCTGCATTTGGCTTAACGCAAACCAAGACGATTACAAAAATTCCGCATGTCGACGTTTTAAGAGAATTAATGGCCGGCATCGAAGAAGAAGGCTTAAAACCTAGAGTTGTACGCGTCATTAAAACATCCGACGTTTCCCTCATGGCACACCATGCGGCAACACTTAGCGGATCAGGCATTGGTATTGGCATTCAGTCAAAAGGGACAACTGTCATCCACCAAAAAGACCTCGTTCCACTCAGCAACGTTGAATTATTCCCACAAGCACCGCTTCTTGATTTGAATATTTACCGTGCAATCGGCAGAAACGCTGCGAAATATGCAAAAGGTGAATCGCCAAATCCGGTACCGACAATGAATGACCAGATGGCTAGACCTAAATATCAGGCAATTGCGGCATTGCTTCACATCAAAGAAACTGAGCATGTCGTTTTAGGCGCGAAGTCACAGGACCTTAAGGTAGAATTCAAATAATTAGGAGGAACTCATGGTTGATAATGCAGTATTGGAAAAAATGATTAAAGAAGTCATGCAAGCAATGGCAACTCAAGGTTCTAAACCTGCGGCTGCCGGCGGTAAAATGACGAGAGCAGATTATCCACTCAGCGAAACAAAAGCTGATCAAATTAAAACACCAACTGGCAAAGCGCTGTCTGATATTACACTTGATAATATCTTAGCGGGCAACGTTACTGCTGATGACGTTAAGATTGCTCCTGAAACACTTGAATATCAGGCGCAAATTGCTGAATCAGTAGGCCGTGACGCTTTTGCGAGAAACCTTAGAAGAGCAGCAGAACTCATCGCTGTTCCAGATGACCGCATTCTTGAAATCTACAATGCACTGAGACCTTACAGATCAACAAAAGCTGAGCTTTTAGCAATCGCAGACGAGCTCGAGCACAAATATGGCTGTAAGATGAATTCAAAACACGTAAGAGAAGCAGCTGACGTTTATGAAAGAAGAGGACGATTAAAAGAATAGGCTGGTGAAACGATCATGAAGATTATTGCAGGTGTGGATATCGGGAATGCGACAACAGAAACGGCATTAGCGCGTTATGACGCTTCGGGGAAAGTCAGCTTTTTGGCAAGCGGCATTGTTAAAACGACGGGCATTAAAGGCACAAAGGATAATATTCCTGGCGTCTTTAGCTCTTTAAAGGCCGCGATTGACAAAGCGGGTATCTCTCTTGAACAAATTAACCTAATCCGAATCAATGAAGCGGCGCCCGTTATCGGCGATGTTGCGATGGAGACGATTACTGAGACAATTATTACGGAATCGACTATGATCGGCCATAACCCTGAAACACCTGGCGGTATTGGTATTGGTGTCGGCGTGTCATACCCAATTGAAGAAATTGCGGGATTGTCAACCGGTATGAAAGTCGTTGCGCTGATTTCGAAAGCATTTGATTTTGAGAGAGCAGCGCAAATGATTAATCGAGAAGTGGAAAGAGGTGTCTTTATCGAAGCGGCAATTGCCGAAAAAGATGACGGCGTGCTCATCTGCAACCGATTGAATAAAAATATACCAATCATTGATGAAGTGAGTCTTTTTGATAAAGTACCAGTGCATATGCTGACTGCTGTCGAAGTGGCACATGTAGGACATGTTGTCGAAGAACTGTCAAATCCATACGGTATTGCAACCGTCTTTGGACTGACCAGTGAAGAGACAAAACTCATTGTGCCAATCGCCAGAGCATTAATCGGGAATCGGTCGGCTGTCGTTATCAAGACGCCGAAAGGGGATGTTAAGGAAAAAAGTATCCCTGCCGGACAAATAACGATTATTGGCAACAAAGCGACGCGAACCGTCGATGTCGATCTCGGCGCTGAAGCCTTAATGGAAAATATGGCTTTTTGTGCACCTGTCACCGATATCAAAGGGGAAGCGGGAACCAATGCTGGGGCCATGCTGGAGCGCGTCAGACACGTCATGGCGACGCTTACATGTCAAAAGCACAATGACGTCACGATTCAAGACCTGTTAGCCGTTGACACCATTTGCCCGCAATCTGTTGTCGGGGGGCTTGCCGGAGAGTCTGCAATGGAAAATGCTGTAGGCGTTGCCGCAATGGTAAAGGCAGACAGATTGCAGATGCAAATGATTGCCGAAGCGCTTGAATACGATCTCGGTATAAAAGTCGAAGTCGGCGGCGTAGAAGCGGAAATGGCAATAAAAGGTGCACTGACAACACCCGGAACGGATAAGCCTTTGGCGATACTCGACATGGGTGCTGGTTCAACAGATGCTTCTGTTATCAATGCGAGAGGTGAAATTCATCTCGTGCATTTGGCGGGTGCCGGCAATATGGTGACCATGCTCATTGATACAGAACTTGGTTTAAATGATATGGAACTGGCGGAAGATTTAAAAAAATATCCACTTGCTAAGGCAGAGAGTCTTTTCCACATTCGGCATGAGGACGGCAGTGTTCAGTTTTTTACAGAACCGCTGGATGCCAAATTATTTTCCAGAGTTCTCATTGTCAAAGGGGATGAGCTCGTGCCGGTCTACGGTCATTTATCCATCGAAAAAGTCAAGCATATCCGGCAAAAGGCAAAGGAAAAGGTTTTTGTCGTCAATGCGCTGAGAGCACTCAAGCAAGTCAGCATCACCGGCAATCTAAAAGATATTGAGCACGTTGTGCTCGTCGGTGGCTCTGCTCTGGACTTTGAGATTCCGCAGCTCGTCACAGATGCCTTATCAAAATTTGGCGTCGTTGCAGGACGCGGCAATATCAGGGGAACAGAAGGACCGAGAAATGCCGTGGCAACTGGCCTCGTGCTGATGGAGTAAGCTTATGGAGCGAAAAATTGCAATTGTCATTAATTATGTCGATACACCGCGCAATGCAAATGTTGTGCGGGCACTCGGCTTAGGAATAGAAGAGGAAGGACTTCCCTTTATCACTCAGAAATTGGAAAGGCAGGCGCTTTACGATTTAGCGCTCATGGCGTCGAATACATCGGACCTCGATGTGGGCGTCGCTGTGGATGCAAGTGGTAATGTCGGCATTCATCAAGCAAAACTGCCGGATGGCATGGTGCTGTTTGAAGCGCGTGCAGACCAAATTAACTGCAGATCGTATGGCGCCAACGCAGCGCGTCTGATAAAGGGCGTTCCCTTCAAAGAATATCTGGGAAGGGAGGAAAATGCGTGAAATATGCCTTAGGGATCATTGAAACCGTAGGTTTGGCAGCGGGTATTCAAGCGGCGGATGCAGCCGTTAAATCGGCCAATGTAAGGTTAATCGGTTACGAACTTACAAAGGGCGATGGTATGGCAACCATTAAAATTGAAGGCGATGTCGGCGCTGTAAAAGCGGCGATTGACGCGGCGAGAATGTCAGCGTCGCTCGTCAGCAAGGTGCATGGTTACCGTGTCATTCCAAGACCGAGTGACGGTCTTGAAATGCTCATCCGCAATGACAGTACCGTTGGTTATCAAAAAGAATCCCCTCCACAGGAGAGCACTTCAGAGACTGTCGAAGAAGCCATTTCGTCTGAGGATGAAATGACGGAAGCGATTTCAGAAGGCGATGATGCAGGTGAAGCCGTTGAAACAGAAACGGAAGAACCATCTGTTGAAGCAGAAGCCGTCTTAGAAACGGCGGATGCAACAGCAACAGAAACGCCAACGCCTTTAGAAACGGCTGAAGTCTCCGAGACATTAGAAAGTACTGAAGAGGCTTCCGAAATGCCAGAAGAAGTTTCTGAAACAGAAGAAGCGGATTCAGATGATGATGAGGTGTGTAATATTTGCAGAGATCCCAAATGCACGCGCAAAAAAGGTGAACTGCGAAGATTTTGCATCCATTACTATGACAATAAGTAAGGAGTATATTTATGGGTAATGCATTAGGATTAATTGAAACAAAAGGATTAGTTGGCGCAATTGAAGCGGCAGATGCAATGACAAAAGCTGCCAATGTTGAACTCGTCGGCTATGAAAAAATTGGTTCAGGTTTAGTAACCGTTATGGTTAGAGGCGATGTAGGTGCTGTTAAGGCTGCTGTAGAAGCAGGCTGTGCTGCTGCATCAAGAGTTGGCGAAATCGTTTCGACGCACGTCATTCCTAGACCGCATTCGGATACTGAAAAGCTTATCCCAAAGATGAAGTAAGGTGATCCATGGTGAATCATCAACTTGTTGAAGCCATCAAAGATGAAATAATCAAGCAGCTTGAACTGGTACCGGTGGGCGTGTCAAACCGACACGTTCACCTGTCACAGGCTGATTTTGAAACGCTCTTTGGCCAGGGTAAAACATTGACGCACCTGAAGGATCTCAAACAGCCGGGACAGTATGCAGCAAAAGAAACCGTGATTTTAGAAGGCCCTAAAGGAAAACTTCAAAAAGTGCGGATCTTGGGACCACTGCGCAAAACCACGCAAATTGAACTTTCAATTGCAGACAGTTTTGTACTCGGCATTAAAATTCCCGTTAGAGAATCAGGTAACTTAAAAGGATCGGCGCCGATTAAACTTATCGGACCGGAAGGCTCTGTTTCACTTGAAGAAGGTGCAATTGCCGCATATCGGCATATTCATATGCCAAAAGTGCAGGCAGAATCGCAAGGCTATACAGATGGTCAAATTGTTTCCGTCGCTTTTGAAGGCATTCGCAGTGTGACTTTTAACAACGTCATGCTTCGCGTATCTGATAAATATGCGCTGGAGATGCATCTTGACGTTGAAGAAGCCAATGCGGCGGGCATTGTAAATGGAGACCTTTTAAAGATCCTTAGATAAAGAGGGAAAAAACATGATAAGTGACAACATCAACCAACGCTTACTCGAAGTGCGTGAAAGAATAGTGAAGCAGGATGCGCTCCCGTACACAGGTGAACTCTATACCGGTGTCGATCTCGGAACAGCGAATATCGTTTTAACCGTTGTCGATGAAACCGGCAAGATCATTGCAGCCCGAACGGAGCGTGCCAATGCGGTGCGCGATGGGATCGTATACGATTATATTGGTGCAATTGCCTGTGTAAAACGTCTTAAAAAAGCGATTGAAGCCGTTGTCGGCATACCGCTTGTCAAAGCGGCAACGGCAATTCCGCCAGGTGTAGAGCCGGGATCGGTAAAAGCCATTGTCAATGTCGTCGAGGCCTGTGATTTTGAAATTGTCAAAGTTGTCGATGAACCTTCGGCTGCGGCAATCGTACTGGAAATTAAAGACGGTGCTGTGGTCGATGTCGGCGGCGGTACGACGGGGATTAGTGTTCTAAAGAACGGCGGTGTCTGCTTTACGGCAGATGAGCCAACGGGTGGACACCATATGAGCCTTGTCGTCGCAGGCAGTTTGAGTCTTCCTTACGAGGAAGCTGAGCTGGTGAAAATCGATACAACACGCGAACGTGAAACGTTTACCATCGTCAAGCCCGTAATCGAAAAGATGGGCAGTATTGTCAACCGTTTCATTCAAGGACGTGAGGTATCGGCAATCTACGTCGTCGGCGGGGCATGCAGCTTTACGAAGTTTGAAGAAGTTTTTTATAAGATGACAGGTGTAAAAACCTATAAATCAGCTGAACCGCTTTTAGTAACGCCGCTTGGGATTGCATTGAGTTGTATTGACGAGGTGATTCCATGTCTAACGCATTAGATATTGATCGGATTGTACGTGAAGTTATTAAAAAACTTCACCTGCGATTTGGCATCAAAGCACTGTTCGTCATTGATCAACCCCCTCAGCCAGAAGTATTTAGTCAGTATATCAGGCGCTTTAACATTCCTTGGTTATCGATTAATCTACTCTTCTTACGGGAGCTTCCCCAAGCGCAGCGGCGCATGATTGAAGAAAGCGGTTTGCTGATCAGCAGTGTCAAGACAGCCGAAAGCATTGATGCAGCGGCGGTAGTACAAACCAATAGTTTTCTGATACTTAGCGACCTCTCGGTAGAAGACAGTGAAAGATATGTGAATTTTCAATTTAAGGGCGACAAGGATCGAACCGTTTTCGAATTCTTAAAAGCCGGAAAGGATATTTACTATTTTTCAGAGGATTTGACCGGATGCTCCGAAAGCAAACCGAAATTTGTTGAGATGGTCAGCAGTCGGATCAGCGCACTCGGTGCAATGGGACTCCAACTCGTCAATCCTGCTTATGAACTCGTTAAAGGCGTTTGCGATTTAAAAACGCTGAAGCAATACGAGGGAAAGACAGTCATGTTGGCGGAAGGCACAATTATCAGCCCCCTGGCACAGGATTATATCAAGTCAGGTGCTGTTAATGTAATAAGAAAGTAGGCATATTTATGAAACTAGGTCTAATCAAGGGAAATGTCGTTGCAACGACCAAAGATCCTGGTCTCGTCGGCAAGAAGCTGCTCATTGTACAGCCAACGGACGCTGATTTTAACGATCGGGGTGAACTGATCGTTGCAATTGATACAGTAGGAGCAGGTTTTGGAGATCGCGTGTTGTATGCGACGGGGAGTTCGGCAAGAACCATGCTTGAAGATCGGCATGCACCTGTTGATGCATCCGTCGTTGCGATTATAGATACTGTCGAAGTCTATTAGGAGATGAACATGAAGGTATATACGAAAGGTGGCGACAAAGGTGAAACCAGCCTGTTCGGCGGTTCACGCGTCAAAAAGGATGATCCTCGCGTAAGCGCCTACGGCAAAGTCGATGAACTCGGTGCTCATCTGGGATTTCTAAAGGCAGTGGTAAAAGATGAAACAGTCGCTGCATGTCTTGATGAAATACAGAAAGATCTGTTTATCCTTTCAGCTGAGCTGGCCTCGGATGAAGCAGGACGAGCGCGTTTGACAAAGCACATCAACGAAAGTGATGTGGCAAAGCTCGAACAGCAGATTGACCGCTGGAGTGAAGCGCTGCCGCCGGTAACGGGATGGATTATTCCTGGAGATGACGTCGTCTCAGCCTACGCGCATGTTGTGCGCACAGCGGCCAGAGAAGCTGAACGCGAAACCTGTTCGGTACTTTCTGATGAGCCAGACGGCGCATACATCCTGAGATATCTCAACCGTCTGTCCGATTTCCTTTTTACAGCGTCGCGATGGCTTGCCTATCAGACGCAAATGGAGGTCATCAAGGAATCCGTCATCAAACGCTTAACGGCGTCGAGCGGCAACGTTTACGATATTGCAGATGCGATGATTGCAGGGAGTTTGGAAAAAGCTCGGCAAATGGGCATTAAAGTCAACATCGCCATTGTCGATGATGGCTGCAACCTCGTAAGCTTTAAGCGGATGCAGGATGCCTTTCTAGGAAGCATTGACATTGCTATTAACAAAGCAAAAACAGCAATGCGCTTTAAAATGACGACAGCAGCTTTGGGTGCTTTGGCAAAACCTGATCAGCCGCTCTATGGCATCCAATTATCGAATGGTGGAGAAACGGTCATTTTCGGTGGTGGATACCCAATTGTAGCGGATGGCAAAATTATTGGCGGAATAGGCGTCAGCGGCGGTGCCGTTGAAGAAGATGAAGCCATTGCCGAAGCAGGACTGGAAAAGATATAGAGGGGTGACAAAATGAATTTAGAACAAAGTCAAATTGAACTGATCACCAAGATCGTCGCAGAAAAACTGCAAAGCGCAGCAGCGCCTAAAGCTTGTGGCGATGGTATCTTTGAAAATATGGAAGATGCCATTCAAGCAGCCTATAAAGCACAGCGGGAGCTTTTCGGGATGACCTTGGAATTTAGAAAGCAAATAACGAATGCCATTAAAGCAGAACTGCTGCTTCACATTGAAGAAATCGCAAAGCTCGGTGTTGAAGAAACAGGAATGGGACGTTATGAAGACAAAGTGATTAAAAACAGAGTGGCCATTGAAAAAACGCCTTCTGTTGAAGATTTAATGTCTGGCGTCTTTACGGGTGATGATGGCCTAACGTTGCTGGAGTATTCGCCATTTGGCGTGATTGGTGCCATTGCACCATCTACCAACCCATCAGAAACCGTTATTTGCAATAGTATTGGTATGATCGCAGCCGGGAATTCAGTTGTATTTTGTCCGCACCCAGGTGCTTACAAAACATCGAACTTAACGGTTCAGTATATCAATAAGGCAATTGCCAACGTTGGCGGACCAAAAAACTTGGTCGTCACAATGGTAAAACCGAGTATGGAAGCTGTTGATACCATGATGCATCACCCGCTTGTCAACATGCTCTGTGCAACAGGCGGCCCAGGTGTCGTTAAAGCCGTTTTGAGTTCAGGCAAAAAAGCCATTGGCGCTGGCGCCGGCAATCCACCGGTACTCGTCGATGAAACGGCTGATATCGAAAAAGCGGCAAAAGATATTATCAGCGGCTGCTCTTTTGACAACAACCTACCTTGTATCGCTGAAAAGGAAGTCGTTGTCGTCGATGAAGTAGCTGACTATCTGATTTTCAACATGAAAAAATTCGGCGCTTATGAACTGAAAGACGCTGAACTCATTCACAAACTTGAAAAATTGGTCTTCAAAGCAGACGGTGCACTGAATCGTGATTTTGTCGGCAAAAACGCTGACTACATTTTAAGCAAATTGGGGATCAGTGTTGACCCAAGCATTAAAGTGGTCATCATGGAAGCGGATGCATCACATCCATTTGTCGTAGAAGAACTGATGATGCCGATTTTGCCAATCGTGCGGGTTGCCAATGCCAGCGAAGGCATTGACCTCTCGGTTAAATTGGAACACGGCCTCAGACATACGGCAATGTGCCACTCAAAGAATATTGATGTTTTAACTGAAATGGCACATCGTATTCAGACGACGATTTTCGTTAAAAACGGACCGTCATATGCCGGTATTGGCGTTGGCGGAGAAGGCTTTACAACGTTTACCATTGCAGGTCCAACCGGCGAGGGCTTAACGAGTGCCAAATCGTTTACGAGACGTCGCAGATGTGTCTTAGTAGGTGGCTTCAATATTAAGTAATTGGGGTGAAAGCATGAAAGATGCAATAATCAATCAAATTAAATCAGCGGGGATTGTCGGCGCAGGCGGCGCCGGCTTCCCGTCACATGTGAAATACAATGCAAAAGCAGACTACGTACTGGTTAACGGTGCAGAATGCGAACCCCTGTTACAGGTCGATCAGCAGTTGATGGTTTATGAGGCAGACAAACTCGTCGAAGCATTGCATCACATTGTAATGATTACGGAGAGCAAGCAAGGTGTTATTGCCCTCAAAGGTAAATACCACGATGCCATTGATGTTTTAACGGAGAAAATCAAAAAGTATCCGGAACTGTCACTAAAGATATTGGATAATGTCTATCCGGCAGGCGATGAACAATTTATCGTCTACGAAGTGACGGGGCGCATTGTACCGGAAGGCGGCATTCCGCTCAATGTGGGTGCAATCGTGACAAATGTGGAAACGTTAATCAACGTTGCCAATGCCATAAACGATCAGCCTGTTATTCATAAATATGTGACGGTGACAGGCGCTGTAAGAAAACCTGGAACCTTTATTGTGCCGATTGGCACACCACTCAAGAAAATGTTTGAACTCGCAGGCGGCGTTATACCTGAAAAGTACTGTGTCGTAGACGGCGGGCCAATGATGGGCAAGATTTTGAGAAATATGGACACTTATGTGAAAAAAACGTCCAAAGGTTTCATCGTTTTGCCTGAAGATCACAGCCTTGTCATCTCGAAAGAAAAGAGCATTGAACGCACACTGAAGGAATCAAAGACGGCATGCTGTCACTGCGATCTGTGTACAGATCTGTGCCCGCGCTATTTGCAGGGACATCAGCTGCATCCGTCAAAACTCATGAGAATTGCGGGCTATAATACAATGGGGGATATTAACGCATCTATTGAAGAAGCTTTTCTCTGTTGTGAGTGCGGACTGTGTGAACAAGCCTGTGTCATGAACCTTCAGCCTTGGAAAGTCAATATCTATTTAAAGACGTTGATGCGTGAAAACGGCATCAAGAATACACTCACAAAATCTGACCTCAAAGTGCATCCTTATCGCGAAGAGCGAAAATTCTCTGCGAGCCGCTTGGTCAGCCGACTTAATTTACAGCAATACAATGTCAAAGCACCTCTGAAAAATGAGCTTATCGATATAGATGAAGTCGTTATCATCAACCGTCAGCACATTGGTGCGCCAGGTGAATTGGTTGTTGCAAGCGGTGATCGTGTCGAAGCGGGTGATTTGATTTTTAAAATTCCTGAAAATCAGCTTGGAGCGAATATCCACAGCAGTATTTCAGGTGTTGTAACCGTATTAAATCAAAATGAAGTGAAAATCCACAAATAGGGGGAATTAAACAATGAGTATTTTGATGATGGTATTATTTGCGTTTGGTGGCGGTATATTTGGTGCATTGGTTGGGGCTTTGCCTGCATTTATCTTTACTGGTTTTCTTGCAATTGCCGGTAATATTGCCGTTATTTCTGGTGGTACAGTCGATATTCTCGGTACAGTGGCGTTTGGCGCATTCTTAGGCCCACACATCGCATTTGGCGGTGGTGTTGCGGCAGCTGCATTTTCTGCAAATAAAAAGCATGAACTCGAAGCAGGTCCGGATATTTTAACACCGCTTGCAAAATTTGGCGATCCGATGACGTTAATCGTTGGTGGTATATTCGGTTCATTGGCATTTCTTATTAACATGCTTTATGCAGATATTTTAGCATTGCCAACAGATACAGTGGCGATGACTGTTGTTACATCCGGTATCATTGCACGTTTTATATTTGGTAAATCAGGTATTATTGGTGATTCAAGTGTTGCAGACCGCAAGTATTTTGCACAATCAAAAGAGTTTGTATTCCTGCTCGTCATGGGCCTTGGTCTTGGTCTTCTGGTTTCACACTATACAGTGGCAACAGGCCTCGTAACACTTGGTTTCGGTATTAGTGCAGCGACGCTGATCTTTGCGCAAATGGGCTATCCGGTTCCGGCAACTCACCACATTTCGTTGACAGCAGCCTATGCGGCGGCAGCGACGGGCAATGTGTTTATTGGCGCCTTATTCGGGGCGATCGCGGCAATCTTTGGCGATTTTATTTTAAAAACGTTCAACAGTCACTGCGATACACATATTGACCCGCCTGCATTTACGATCTTCGTATGGGCGTTTATAATCTTTATATTCTTATAATAGGTGAAAATTATGGGTAATAGAGCTTTAGGATTATTAGAATTCAAAAGCGTTGCAAAAGGGATTGAAGTACTTGATGAGGTATTGAAATCTTCAAATGTCGAATTGATGATGGCAAATCCTATTTGTCCGGGCAAATACATCGGGATTATCACCGGTGAAGTGGCCGCCGTTTCAAACGGTATCAAAGTCGGCGAACAGCTAGGCGGCGTCTTTCTAATTGAAGCCATCGTCATTTCCAATCTGCATGAGGCGGTTATTCCCGCAATGCTGGGCAGCAACTTTGTTGAAATTACAGATTCGATTGGCATTATTGAGACAATGTCGGCACTTGGTGCAATTCAAGTCGCAGATATTGCCATTAAGGCTTCTAATGTCAGACTTGTAGAAGTTAGGGTCGCGCGTGGTTTAGGCGGCAAGGGCTTCACTATTTTTACCGGAGAGATCTCATCCGTTAAAAATGCAGCTGCAGCGTGTTCCAACGCGTATAAAGGCACAGGCGAGATCCTATGCTCATCCGTTGTTGCAACGCCAAATAAAAGACTCGTTCAGAGTATTTTGTAAGTTGACTAGGGAGATGGCGATGCCATCTCCCATTCTCACGTCATTTTTTTATAAGTGACGATCCAAGCAAAGGAGCAAACCGTGAATCTATTGGTATTCGAATACGCGAGCATTTCAGAGGGTATGAAAACATGCGACTACGCACTTAAAAATTTCATGTTGAATCTGGTTAAGCATGATATAAGATGCCCTGGACGTTACAGCTGCCTTCTGGAAGGGTCGGAAGCAAATATTAAACGGCTGGGAGAACATTTAATGGCGAATACGACGCAAAAATGTCTTTCTGTTAAAAGCGTGTATCATTTGAGCGATGGCCTGCTGGAAGCGCGAAATACTTCCGTAGAACCGGGTGCGCAAGAAGACTTGCTGATTGTTGAAACCAAGCATCTAGTGGACAGCTATTATGTTTTGGATCAATTGATTAAGCGAACAGCTTTAACACAGTATGCCATATTGGACAGGCTGGGGCTATTTGGCAAAGGCGTCGTCATTGTTGCGGGCAAATCACAGAGTATTAAGCAAGGGCTCAGTATGACAAGGGAAGCGAGTTTTGAAAAGATGGTTTGGCAGTCTGAAGTGATTCAAAATCCTGCGATGGGCAGTATTCGCTTTTAATGAAAATGTTTGATTTTTTATGAATTAAGGGGCAGGCATTTGGCATTGCAGAACAAGGAAATTGGTTCGAATACAGGTTATTCGACTTTTTGTGATTCGATTTTTTAAGGTGTAGACAAGTAAAAACAGCGATTGTGAACAGAAAGGAGTAGGTGCTTAATAGTGAACTTAAATTCATCTCCTCGATTAGATTGCACACCAACTGGACTTTGCTATCCTCATTTACATATGTCGCCACATCAAATTTCATTTTTAGTTGCATTGTGTGGGTTTTTTGAGTAAAATCTACTTGAGTTAAGTTTTTCATCGTAAAAAAATTATAACTCACTGAGCTGGTTCTTTGAACCAGCTCTAAACTTTTTTTGATAAAAAAATGACTAGGACAAATCTTAATAGACTTGTTTTAGTCATTTTTGGTTAAGGGCTGTTTTGCAACAGCCCCTTTCTGTGGTTTACAGTTTTTACGGCTTACATCTGCAGCTTTTGGATGTCTAAAATTTCAAAGGCTATCTGTATTTTAAGGCGCTGCTGATAATCGTTTAAATCCATATTGAGCAGTGTCATGATTCGCGAAAGGCGATAGTTCAGCGTATTGCCGTGTATATGCAGTTTATCCTTTGTGTATGTCCAGTTGCCATTGCTTCTGATATAAATCCTCAACGTTTCAAGAAAGTCGTCCTTAGAGCGTTTATCGTAGCAGAGCAGTGGGCCAAGCACCTTGTCCATAAAAGAGCTCAACGTCGACTGGTTATTGTTAATCAGCAGCTGTTTGACTTCAAGATCGTCAAAGAAGAGATAGCGTTCACCGGGCATGATGTTCTTAAGTGTTTTAAGAGTATGCTGTGCATTGCGATAAGCACTGTTGAAATCATTCAGTTCTCTAATCACCTGGCTGATTCCGACGCTTAGCGGCGCCATGTTGCTGCGCCCGCTGGTCATCTGATCGGTTTCATAGAGAAACTGCTCGATAAAAGCAATAATATGCTTTCGGGGATCTTCCGGCAAGAGTTCAAAAATGACGACAATTTCCTGATCCTTTATCATGGCGACTGAACCGGGAAACACGGTATTTAACTGTGTGTTAAGGCGCTGGTAATAGTGATTGACAAATTGTTTTAATCGCCGCCTGTAATGATCATCCTGTAGATGAAGCGCCAGGGGATCACCGCCGATAATGGCCATTTGGTGATCGTGCTCAAAGTTAAAGTTAAAGTCCATAGCACACTTTTGAAGGTAAGCCATATCGTGGTTAATGAGGATGGCTTCTAAAAAATCACCTTTAAAGGACTGTTCCATATCACTGAGCTCATCGAGTTTTAAAAGTTCAAGTGCCAAGATTGTGGAGCCCTTCTCAATGGCGATCTGATCCAGTTCAGAGAAAGGGCGCCCATCGCTAAAAATGCAAAGCCATCCGAGTATTTCGCCATTGACGAGAATTGGATAATAATTCAGATATCGGCCAAGTGAAGCAAAACGGCATTGTTCCGTGTGCTGAAACATCAAATCGAGTTTTATCTGGCTCTTAAGTTGATCCATCATTTTTTCGTCAATAATCATGTTGACTGCCATGACGTTGACATTGAAAAATAAATCGATTAGCAGGACATCGCGATGGAGCAGTTCGGATACCTCCATGATGATATCGTTGAGCGTGCACCCCGTGAGGACCATATCGGTGAATTTTGTATGCAGTCCTGTTGAATACTTATATTTGTTGCGTTCTTCTTCCAGCATTTTATTGTAAATGGCGAGCTGCGCGTTGTTTTCCTGTTCGCGGCGGTAACTGCGGGCATTGATAATGGCAATGGTTGCTTGCACTGAAATGGATTCGAGAATTTGCACATCTTCGGGTACCAGTGGTGCGTTGTTTTCAAAATTGTCGATGACAATGGTGCCGATACACACCTTTTGATAGATTAGCGGGCAGGCTATTGAACCTTGAAGACGGTGAAGCCCTTTTGCCGAACTGACTTCCAGCATGGAACGATTGTCATCTGCCATGTTGGCCATAAATTGGTTCACCATTTCAATCGTCGAAAAAAACATGGGTTTTTCATTGACGAAAGCTGTGCCCGTCATTGATTCGCCGGGAATGAGTTTGATGCCTTCAACTGTCTCAGTGAAGCCAACATATGCCTCCACTTCTAAAAAACCGCTTTCGGGATTGTATAAAAAAATGACGCCTGTATCGCCGCCTTCTATGAGTTCCAGTGATTTTTGCAGCAGCGCTTCGAGAATATATGTCACATCACGTGTTGTATTCAGCAGTTTACTCGTTTCGAGGATGGTATTGAGTTTGTGAATAACGGCATTTGATTGCACAATGGCCTCCTATGGCAACAAGGGTCGCAATAAGGCAAGTTTACATGCATTATTGCACTTATGCAGGTACTATTATAACAAATTTTCGTAACAGTAGAATAGTTACACCAAATAAAATTGCGGATAATTAGGGGTTAACAACATGGTAATTGTCCAAACGACTTGGTAGAATGATACACATTACAGAATATTAATAAATGAGGCAATTGCATCATTCAAAAGACAATAACTGATATTTAGAAGCGATTCACAGCATTGTGAAATTTTGAATGTCAGTTGAGCAGGAGGCAGTATGTTTGAAGCAGAAATTAATGCAATATCAGCACGGATCCAAGCGAGACTTGTTGCAATAAGAAGAGATATTCATGCACATCCCGAGCTGGGACTGACAGAAATCAGAACGGGTAATCTCGTTGCTGAAATGCTTGAGGAATTGGGGATTGAAGTCACTAAGGGTGTAGGTGAAACTGGGGTTGTCGGTCTTTTAAGAGGGGCTATGCCAGGTAAAACCATTCTCCTGAGAGCAGATATGGACTGTCTTGCCATGACAGAACTCAATGAAATGCATTACAAGTCACAGCATGAGGGACTCATGCATGCCTGCGGGCATGATTCTCATACGACTTGGCTGCTTGGAACGGCAATGATTCTCAGCGAGCTAAAAGACAAAATTAAAGGGAATGTCAAGTTTGTTTTTCAGCCGGCTGAGGAGGGGCAAGGCGGTGCTGACCGCATGATTAAAGACGGCGTACTCGAAAATCCAAAGGTGGATTTTGCATTGGGTGCACATGTATGGCCAAGCATAGAAGCAGGAAAAATTGGCTTGAAATATGGTTCGATGATGGCGGCTCCCGATATGTTTACCATCAAGATTTTTGGAAAGGGCGGACATGGTGCAGAACCGCATAACTGTATTGATCCAATTGCCATGGGATGCCAAGTGTATATGAGCCTTCAAACGATTGTGAGCCGACGCGTTAACCCTATCGAGCCGGTTGTGCTGACGGTATCTGTGTTTAAAGCGGGTTCCGCACACAATGTCATACCCGACCATGTGGAGATGGTTGGTACGGTGCGGTCATTGACGCCGGAAATGCGAAAATTTGTACCGGAAACGATGGATGCGCTGATTAAGGGCATTGTTGAAAGTAACGGCGGGCATTATGAATTTGATTATAAACCATATTATCCGCCTGTGATCAATGCCGATGCGGGTATAGATGTTGTCAAAGCGGCGACAGAAGCTATTTTAGGCAAAGAAAATGTTGAGATGTTGAGAACCCCGACAATGGGCGGCGAGGATTTTTCGTACTTCCTTGAAAAAGTACCCGGTGCATTCTTTGTCGTGGGGACGCGCAATGAAGCCAAGGGAATTGTACAGCCGCTGCACAACCCCAGATTTAACATTGACGAGGACATCTTGCATAAAGCTGCGGCAGTTATGGCGGAAAGCGCCATGGTGTATCTCTATCAATAAATAAAGAAAAAAAAGAAACAGGGGGGAAAAAATGAGTGATCCAAGTACAAATGCCAAGAAACCCGGTCAAAAGCCTAAAGGCATTGACGTGTTTTTGAACGCGGTTGAGCGTGTTGGCAACAAACTGCCTGAGCCGTTGACGATTTTTGTCTATCTTGCAGGCATTGCGATTCTTATATCGCTTATCGGTTCGATTGTCGGCGTATCGGCAGTCCATCCGCTGACGGGGGAAACCGTCAAAGTCATCAACTTATTTTCTAAGGAAGGCATTCAGAAAATGCTCATGAATGCCGTTACCAACTTTTCTGGCTTTGCACCGCTCGGACTTGTACTCGTGACAATTCTAGGCGTTGGTTTAGCGGAAAAGACTGGATTTTTCTCTGCACTCTTAAGAAAGACACTTGGCAATGTCAAGGGCGGCAAAGTTGTCGCAATTGTAATTTTTACTTCTATTATGGCCAATGCTGCAGGTGATACGGGCTTCATCGTGATGCCGCCGCTGGCAGCAATGCTCTTTACTGCAATTGGCATGAATCCAATTGTCGGTATGATGGCTGCATATGCAGCCGTTGCAGGCGGTTTTGCAGCCAATTTGATTGTCAATTCCCTAGACGTACTCGTCGTTGGCTTTACGCAGTCAGCTGCAAATCTGCTCGATCCTGATTTCGTTGTCAACCCGGCTTGTAACTGGTATTTCCTAATCGCTTCGACATTTATACTCACAGCAGTGGCAACGTATATCACACTAAAAATTGTTGCACCTCGCATGGGTCACGGTGAATATGAAGTTGAGGCGGTAGAAGAAGTCACATCGCTGGAAGTCAAGGGGCTAAAGGCTGCCGGTATAGCAACACTCGCTTTTGTCCTTATCTGTCTGGCACTGGCCATTCCGTCAAACGGACTTTTAAGAGAGCCGGAAACAGGTTCACTGTTGGCATTCAGCTCGCCGCTTATGAAAGGCCTTGTACCGCTGATTACCTTATTGTTTTTTATCCCAGGGTATGTATTTGGGAAGGTTTCAGGTAAAATTAAAAGTGATAAAGATGTGGCAAACATGCTGGGACAGGCAATGTCTGAAATGGGGCCGTACATTGTGCTCGCATTTGTCATCGCGCAGTTCATCAACTACTTCAACTGGTCCAATTTAGGCCTGATTATGGCGATAAAAGGCGCGGAATTCCTGAAAAGTTTAGGTGCGCCTGCGCCGGTACTGCTGGTACTGTTTGTTATTGTCTCGGCACTGCTCAACCTCTTTGTAGGGAGTTCTTCTGCAAAATGGGCGATTTTAGGACCGATCTTTGTACCGATGTTTATGCTGCTGGGCTTTCATCCGGCACTGACACAGATCGCCTATCGCATTGGGGATTCCATCACCAATGTCATTACACCGCTGCTGCCGTATTTTGCAATCCTCGTATCCTTCGCCAAGAAATATGACAAGAATATCGGCATGGGAACGTTAATTGCCAACATGCTGCCGTATTCCATTGCATTCTTTATTATTTGGACCATTCAGCTCTTGCTGTGGTATTTCTTAAATCTGCCGCTCGGACCGAATTCGCCAATGTTTATGTAAAATCACAAAGTTGATGTTAAAGGGGACACCGTGCTGGTGATCCCCTTTTTAACATCCTGCTGACAAATGACATTAAATTACATGTTTAGAATGAATGAAATATGATAAGATATTAGCAGAGGTAAAAAATTCATAAGGAGGTAACACAATGGGAAACAAAGCAGTATCCATCGTAGATTTAGACGTCAATGAACTCATTCAAATGTTAAATGAAGCATTATCAGAAGAGTGGCTAGCATATTATCAGTATTGGATCGGTGCTAGAATGATTGAAGGCCCTATGCGCAGCGAAATTGAGCCAGAATTATTGCTCCACGCAACGGAAGAATTAGCGCATGCGGAATTGGTTGTCAATCGGATCATTCAGCTGGGCGGTACGCCTGTTTTAAATCCAGATCAGTGGAAAGCACTATCGAAGTGCCCTTATGAGGAGCCGTCTGATCCGTATATTGAAGTTGTACTTGAACAAAATCTTCGCGGCGAACGCTGTGCCATTCAGCGCTATCAAGATATCGCCAGTTATACTTATGGCAAAGACCATTCTACTTACCAAATGGCGACTCAGATCTTAAATGACGAGCTGGAACACGAACACGATATTCAGGATTTCTTAAGAGATATTGAGCGCTTAAAAGAAGATATTCGAAAATTCAGATTATAATTATTATTTTTCAAGGCTATTGTAAAGAGGAACCCATTTCAGCAGTTAATACTGTTGCAATGGGTTTTTTTATGTATCCATAATATTGACATAATTGACGCCTATAGTAAAGCTAAAGAAAGGTAATCAATAAACAGTCTCGACAGCATGAACGGAGCAGTCTGACGGAAAATATGAAGAGAGGTGATGGCTATGTTTATCTGGATTATTGTGATTATTGCCATTTATTATTTTTATACACATCGAAACAGCGATGGCAAATGGCTAAGGCAAGAAGCGCCTTCCGAGCTATTAAAAATGAGATATGTCAGAGGCGAAATTGATGAAGAAACCTATAGGCGGATGAAAGAGATGATTAAATAGA
Source organism: Clostridiales bacterium (assembly GCA_030446305.1). GTDB lineage: Bacteria > Bacillota > Clostridia > Peptostreptococcales > Acidaminobacteraceae > Fusibacter. Next base: position 21,940 of record JASUSA010000021.1, read on the forward strand.
AAGTGGAGGAATAGACAATGATGAGATATGGCAGAGGCTTTATTGGGCCTGAACACTTATATGGCAGTATGCACTACTGGCCTTACAGCTGGATCTTCATGATCGGCATCGCACTTTTGGTGCTTGTGATTGGTTTTTATATGGTGAAACGACATGCTGGTAAAAAACAATCTTCGGATGCTTTGACACAGCTTAAAGCACGTTATGTAGCTGGGGAAATTGACGATGAAACCTATCAAAGAATGAAATCGGTCATTGGCAATTGACGGGCAAGTCAAAGGTAATCATGCGATTTCATGAATGGTTGCGGGACCTTACGACATCGATTTAACATAGATTTTACAATAGATTTGCCTGCTTTGAATTGCGGCATGAAGCAAAATCCTTTATGCTAGAATCAGATGTCAGCCATTTAGATGCTGACACAGAGGAGGCAATATGAAATTAAAAGTAGCGTTTGTGTGTGTTCATAATTCATGCAGAAGTCAAATGGCAGAAGCTTGGGCAAAAGCTCTAATTTCTGAAAACTTTGAAATATATTCTGCCGGTACAGAAACCTATCCGGAAGTGAAACCACTGGCAGTCGCTGTAATGGAAGAAGTTGGAATCTCAATGGCTGATCATAAGCCAAAACTGCTGACGGATATTCCCGATACACTGGATATTCTTATAACGATGGGCTGCAACGTCGTCTGTCCGTATGTGCCATCCAGTCACTCGGAAGACTGGGGATTGGAAGATCCATCTGGCGGACCAATCGAAGATTATCGCGTGACGCGTGACTTGATAAAGGATAAAGTTCTTGACCTTGAGAAACGTGTGATAAGCGGCGAAATTGTCATTGAGGGTATTAACGACTGATGTCAGCCGCTGGAAATTTTGAAAGGATTTGCGACTGACTATTCTGTAAAAACAGCAACTAAACAAAATGGTTGCTCTCAAAAGCTTGGGGCTTAATGCTCTGAGCTTTTTAACGTAGCAACTGCAATGGTTTTGGATGTGACCGCATAAAATTTTGTAATACAGATGCGCATATCTATTAACGATAAATATGTTAATTTTGCCGACTGGGTGTTTTGTTTTTGAAATTTTGGATATTTGTTTATTACGAGAAATCATATTATAATAATAAAGGGGTTTTATAAAGCGTATCATCCTTTGTCTACGATATGGAGGCTGCAATGAGGATTAAGCTGCTATGCTCAATGTGCACAGACTGTAAGCAATTTGAAAGCAATTTGAATGAAGCGATTCGACTCGCTGGTATTGATGCAACGATTGAACGCGTTGAAGATGCAAGGGCGATCATTAGACATGGTGTGGTTAAAACGCCCGCACTCGTCATAGATGATCGCGTGAAAATCCAGGGACGTATTGCAACGGTGGAAGATATAACGAAATATTTTCAGAATGTCGAACACTATGTCGTGTAATACATATTTAAGGAAATTGTGCAACATCTCTAAGGTGATCCGTCACGACAATGGGTGAATTCCCATCTTATGAAGATGAACCTATTGTTGTGAAAGGATACAATTTGAATGATGCAATTGCCTCATTTAGCAAAAACGAGCGATGCTCGTTTTTTTCTTGCGTCTAAATTGTAATCTGAGCATCAATATAATAAAATAGAGAATAATCTATCAATTGTACAATCAAATGCTGTGACGGGCAATTACTTTAAATTTGTGAGGAAAAAATGAAAAGCATAACATCTATTCGCGAAAAATTAATCATCGGCATTTTTTTAGGGTGCTTTATTCCCTATATGATTGGGGGTATTTATCTCGATCGATATACGGAAAATTGGCTTTATGAAGATGAATTGACACATCTGTCAAATTTAATTACCCATGTTGCCTTTATGGTGGATGAATCCTTTATTAAAAGCATGGAGCAGACGACGCTAATGCTGGCAGGGGATGAGCGTTTGAAAATGCATGCAGGCGAAATACGGGACTATTTGTCTTATGACAGCAACGCTGCAGCGGATGAAAACAATATACCGAAGGGAGAACAGGGGATCGCGACGGTTTTTCAGAACATTAAAGAGACCTATGATGCCGTCAATTTTATTTTTTACGGCACAGATCAAGGCGCCTATATGGAAACGCCTGTATTTGCCCCATCGTCGAAATACGATCCGAGAGTGAGGCCTTGGTATATCAATGCAATTTCATCAGATGACGTATTGATCTCCGAACCCTATATTACAAAATTTACGAAAGAAAGCATTATTAGTTTTACCAAGAAGGTGATGCTGGAAAATGAACGCATTGGCGTTGTGGGCATTGGCGTAAAACTGGATACCATAACCAAAAATGTCACGGGAATAGATGTTGGAAGTTCGGGCACACTTATTGTGATGAACAGTCACAATACCATTATCATCTGTCCGCAGCATCCGGAATGGCGGTTAAAATCACTGCCGGAACTGGGATTGGAAATGCTCTCTGGTATTGATTACGATTCGAATGAGGTCATTGAGGGCAGAATAGACAATGTTGATAAAATTGCTCAGAGTTATCAGTCGCCGTACAGCGGATGGCGCTATATTGCCATTGTCGATAAGAATGAAGTCATAAGCGAAGCCAAGCATATGACAAATGTACTGATTATGGTTTATACCGCGGCACTCTTTATTATTTTTGCCTTTGTTTATCAGTTTTCAAAACGCATAACGACCCCGATTTTGGAAATTACAGAAAGTCTCAATGATTTGGCAATGTTTAATTTTGATATGGGCAATGCTGCTGCAGTGAAAAAATATCAAAATCAAAATGATGAAATTGGCATCATTGCAAGTGCGATGATCACCATGCGAGAAAACTACAGTGAACTCGCCAGAAATATTAAAGGTTTAGATGAAGAATTGAAACTCATTGATATTACCAAGACGACATCGTATCAGTTAACGCTCTCAGAGAAAAATCCTTTTAACAATTTTACGGTCTCGGTGAATAAACTGCTGGAACGCGTACACACATATCTCAACGAACTCAAAGCAACAGAAGAAGAATTGGTGGCACAGCTTGAAGAGATTGATTCTCAAAAAGAATACATCAACTATCTGGCATATCACGATCCGCTTACAAATTTGCCGAATCGACGAAAATTTGTTGAAATGCTTGAATGGGCGCTTCAGGAAAACAAGAATGGTGCAGTCGTACTGCTTGACTTAGACAATTTTAAAGGCATTAACGACACGCTGGGACATGTGTTCGGCGACCGTGTCTTACAGTGCATCTCAGACAGGCTTCAGTCATTAAGCGACCAAAATATTTTTATTTCCAGATTTGGCGGTGACGAGTTTTTAATGCTTTGCATTGATGCATTTTCAACGACGGATATCAAACAGATGATCAAGCGAATCACCGGTATTTTCGCTGAGCGATTTGTGATTGAAGAACATGAGATTGATGTTAATTTCAGTATGGGGATCACGCGTTTTCCAGAAGATTGTACAGATGTCAATCAGCTGATTATGAATGCTGACCTGGCCCTATACAGTGTTAAGAACAGAGGCAAAAACGGCTACGCTTTTTTCAACAATACCATGACAGAGCATTTAATATCACGAGCCAATGTAGAAGCAGCACTGCGGGATGCGCTGGAAGACGAAGCTTTTTATATTGTTTACCAGCCGCAGGTGGATATACACACCGGTAATGTTTTGGCATATGAAGCACTTGTACGCATGGAGACTGGCGAATACATGCCAGATCAATTTATCCCGATTGCAGAAGAGAATGGCATGATTATTCGCATTGGCAGACTGGTTACGCGAATGGTGGTTGAGCAGGTGGCAAAATGGCAGGCGCTTGGCTATGATGTCAAACCCGTTGCCATTAATTTCTCAGTGGTTCAGATACACGACAGCTCCTATGCAGATTATTTGAAGTCTCTAATGGAGATGTACAGTGTTTCGAGCGAACTCGTTGAGATTGAGATTACGGAAAATGTCTTTATTGACAACAAAGAAGCGTCGCTCATACTGATGGAAAAATTAAAGCGAATGGGCATCAAAATTTCCATTGATGATTTTGGTACAGGGTATTCATCACTGAGTTATTTGACATTTTTGCCAATTGATAAAATAAAACTGGATCGATCGCTCAATCTGAAATTCTTGGAAATTGAAAATATTAAAGTCATGGATAGCCTGATACAGCTTGCACACAGCCTAAACCTTGTCGTCATTGCGGAGGGCATTGAAATTCACGAACACGTTAGGCGCTTAAAAATTGGTGTTTGTGACGGCGTTCAGGGGTATTACTTTAGTAAGCCTATGAGAGCTGAGGAAGTCGAAGCACGTTTTGACCGAAATTACTATGATGAAATTACAAAAATCTAAAGATATGAAAGGGAATGGTGTTTAAAATGAAAATTTTAATGATTACAGATAACTATGCAGAAGACCTTGAATTGCTGTATCCTTACTATCGGCTGCAGGAAGCCGGCTATGAAGTCGTACTGGCTGGTGAAAAGGGTGGCGTAACGCAAAAGGGAAAATACGGTGTCCCTTATGAGACGGATGTCAGCTGGGATGATGTCGTTGAAACAGACTTTGTCGGCTTGATGATTCCGGGAGGCTGGGCGCCTGATAAAATGAGACGCTTCGACCAAGTTAAAACGCTTGTAAAGGCGTTTAACGATTCCGGGAAACCCATTGGCCAAATCTGTCATGCCGGATGGGTAACGATTTCAGCCGGTATTTTAAAGGGAAAACAAGTGACGTCAACCCCTGGTATTAAAGATGACATGAGCAATGCCGGTGCGATTTGGCACAATGAACCCGTTGTCGTTGACGGCAATATTGTTTCCAGTCGATGGCCGAAGGATTTGCCTGCCTATATGAAAGCGTATCTGGAAGTATTGGAAAAATCAGTAGGGAAGGCATAAAGATGAAACTTGCAGTCGTTGGAACAGGGAGTATTGTCGATACGTTTATTCAAGCGACAGAAGGGGTTGACCGCATTGCGGTGACAACCGTCTATTCACGAGATTTTGAACGCGGCAAAGCAATTGCGAAACGATACGGAATCCATAAAGTTGAAACCAATTTTGATGCGCTGATGGCAGATAAAGCGGTTGATACGCTCTATCTTGCCTTGCCAAACAGCCTGCATTATGATTTTGCGCTGAAGGCATTGGCAGCAGGCAAACACGTTATTGTTGAGAAACCATTTACAGGGACGCTGGAACAGGCTGAACATCTTTTTGAGATGGCAGATGCGCATGATAAAATGGTGGCTGAGGCGATGAGCGTGCCATTTCAGCCAGTTTTTACAAAGGTAAAAGCATTGCTGCCAAAGCTTGGAACGATCAAACTCGTACAAGCACAGTATTCTCAGCGTTCAAGCCGCTATGACCGCTTTGTCGCAGGCGAACTGCCCAATATTTTTAATCCAAAATTTGAAGGCGGCGCGCTGATGGATTTAAACGTTTACAATCTTGGTTTTATAACGCGTCTGTTTGGCATGCCAAATGAGGGCAGTTATTATGCTAATCGTGCTGAGAACGGCGTTGATACCTCCGGCATTGCCGTTTTGAAATACAATGGCTTTACGGCGACGGCGATTGCGGCAAAGGACAGTGAAGGCGAGAGTTTTGCCATTATACAGGGTGACGAAGGCTATCTAAAGATAGAAGGGCCGGTAAGTGTCTGCCGAAAAGTCACGCATTTTAATTCAAAAGGAGAGTGTCTTGCTTCATATGAAGACAACGCTGAAAATCGTCTGCATTTAGAGGCGCAATCACTGTCTGAAATGATTGACCTCAATGAGCATGGCGTTTATGACATCCGCAAGTACGAAACACTTGAAACAATGCGCGTCATCGCTTTACTCAAATCTCATGCCAAGTGATTGGGTTCGTTAAATATAACGGTCATGTAATAAATAGAATAATGTTCACGTATCTGTACAAGCATCTATATGAGCATCTCCGCCAATTGGGGATGCTCTTTTTCGTGGCAGCAGCGCGGTCGTAGGTCTTCTTTGCAGGCAGTGCAATTGCTGGACTCTAATAACAATTGTCAAAATGCTTCATAGAATGTAAAAAAAATCTGTTAAATATCTTACAAAAAAATAAGTAGGAACACAAATTTTGTGTACATTTCGTAAAAAAATCAATTGATTATTCACGAATTATATAATAAAATATTACCTATATTTAATATATAAAATGCTGGTCTATAGAGATAGGCAGCATCTATAAAAAGATGCATGTTTCTGCCAATAAAGAACAGCAAAAAGAGAAAGGGGAAAATATTAAATGAAGTCAAGAAAATTATCATTTGTTTTGGCGATGCTTCTCGTGCTGATGGCTGTACTTTCAGGCTGTGCGAGCAAAACTGAAGAAGCGTCAGTCATCAAGATCGGCGCAATGGGTCCAGAAACGGGTGACTACTCAATGTATGGGATCTCAGTTGTAAACGGCGCCAAACTCGCTGCAAAAGAAATCAACGCTGCTGGCGGTATCAACGGTGCACAAATTGAAATCGTTGACTACGACAGTAAAGGTGACAAGACAGAAGCCGTTAATGCTTACAACAGAATGAGAGATCAGGACGGTGTTGTAGCAGTTGTCGGCGGTACATTCTCAGGGACAACATTGGCGGTTAAAGAAATCGCTGTCGGCGACAATATGCCGGTATTATCACCAACCGCTACAAATGGCGAAGTAACATTAGATGCACCAAATGTGTTCAGAGCATGCTACACTGACCCATACCAAGGTGCAACAGCAGCCGTATTTGCTGCAGAAAACTTAGGTGCTAAAAAAGCGGCAGTTCTCTACAACATTGAAGACCCGTATTCAGAAGGTCTTGCCGTAGCATTTAACGAAAAATTTGCTTCACTTGGCACCGTTACAAACTATGAAGGCTATACGAAAAACGATGCTGACTTTAGAGCAATCTTAACGAAGATCGCAGCAGAAGATCCAGATGTTATCTTCTTGCCAGACTACATTGCAAAAGTAGGCGTTATCCTTTCACAAATTCAAGAACTTGGTTTAACAATGGTTCCAATCGGCGGCGACGGCTGGGATGGTATCGAAGCTGATTACGCTGACGTAGCAGAAGGCGCTTACTTCGCAAACCACTATGCAAAAACTGACGACGCTCCAATCGTACAAAACTTTATTAAAGCATATGAAGCTGAATATGGCTCAACACCAAATGCACTTGCCGCATTAGCTTATGACTCTGCATACATTATGGCAGAAGCAATCCAAAGAGCTGGTTCTACCGAAGCTCAAGCGATCATCGACGAATTAAACAAGACAGACAGAGATTGTGTTGCCGGTCATGTTAAATTTGATCCAAACGGTGACCCAATTAAGAGTATCTCTATGATCCAAATCGTTGGCGGCGAACACAAACTTGTTGCTAAGGTATCTGGAAATTAGTATTTAAGGTATGAAAAAGTGGCTGGAGCGCACTGCTTCAGTCACTTATTGCTTGTATACGCGAATGGATGGAATCAAATTGACCAAAGATAAAAGATAAAGACATGGCAATGGTTAAAACGCGGATACATTTAAAAATTGCGTACACAGACAGAGAAGACGTTAATAAAGAAAATCGCTGTACAATAAGATGTTGACGAACATCAACGGCTGTATGCATCAAGAAAAGATGTGTATTGCCAAGGAAGTAGAGCAAAAAAATTATAAGGAAGAGAGCAAGGGGGAAGTCATTTGATCTTATTTCTGCAACAAATAATCAATGGACTATCCGTAGGCAGTATCTACGCGTTAATCGCCCTAGGATATACAATGGTTTATGGGATTATCAAACTCATAAACTTTGCACACGGAGAAATTATGATGGCAGGCGCCTATTTTGCATTTTTAGTTGGCGTACATTTAGGGCTGCCGTTTTTTGCGGTATTGATTATTTCAATGATTGGCGCAGCAGTATTAGGCGTCTTTATTGAATTTATCGCTTATAAGCCGCTTCGGAAAGCGCCGAGGATTTCAGCGCTTATTACCGCCATTGGCGTGAGCTTTTTCTTACAGAACTTAGCACTCGTCATTTTCAAAGCCGAACCAAAAATTATGCCTAATCTCATTGTTAAGAGGCCTGTCAATATTGGGTCGCTTCAGATAGGTACCGTAACACTTGCAACACTTGCACTTTCAATAGGCTTTATGATCATTTTGGATGTCTTTGTTAAGAGAACAAAACCCGGAAAAGCGATGCGTGCCGTATCGGAAGATAAAGATGCAGCACTTTTGATGGGGATTAATGTTAATAGAACAATTTCAATTACTTTTGCTATCGGTTCTGCACTTGGTGCAGTGGCCGGTGTGCTCTTTGGCGTAATGTACACACAGGTCTACCCGACTATGGGTGTCATGCCAGGTCTTAAAGCGTTCGTTGCAGCCGTACTCGGCGGAATTGGCCTTATTCCAGGCGCCGTACTCGGCGGCTTTGTTATCGGAATGGTTGAGACCATTACAAAAGCATATTTATCCAGCCAATGGTCTGATGCAATTGTATTTGGTTTGTTGATCATTGTGTTACTCATCAAACCTACAGGCATCTTAGGCAAAAACGAGAAAGAGAAGGTGTAGGCGATGGATAAAAAAGTGATTAAGAATTATATTATTAACATAGCGGCGATTTTTGCTGTATACGCTGTGTTGAAAGGTCTGATTTATGCAGGCGTTATCACGCGTTACCATCAAGGGATTATCGTCTTTATTCTCATCAACGTCATATTGGCAACCAGTCTTAATCTCGCTGTTGGCTTCCTAGGTCAGCTGACACTCGGACACGCAGGGTTTATGGCGGTAGGTGCTTATGTTTCTGCAATTACAGCAGTTGCACTCAATGCAAACTTTAATTTGCCGAAAATTGTCGTATTGCTTATCTCATTGACACTGGCGGCAATTGTCTCTGCGCTAACCGGTGTCGCAATTGGTATCCCGGCACTCCGATTGAGAGGGGATTACCTTGCCATTATAACACTTGGTTTTGGCGAAGTTATTCGTGTTATTATCAATAACATTAAAGTAACGGGCGGCGCGCAAGGGTTTACGGGCATTCCAAAATTATCAACGCTGGATAATGTCTTTTGGATTACCGTTTTGGCGGTTGCGTTTTTATACACATTGACACATTCCCGTCAAGGACGTGCGATCCTCTCTATTCGAGAAGATGAAATTGCAGCTGAAGCTGTTGGTGTCAAGACGACTTCTTTTAAAGTAATGGGATTTGCAATTGCCGCAGGTCTTGCGGGCATAGGCGGTGGTCTCTATGCACACTATATTGCGTTTCTCGATCCAAATACGTTTAACTTTATGCGCTCTGTTGAAATTCTCATTATCGTCGTACTCGGCGGCATGGGCAGCTTGACGGGCTCAATTGTTGCGGCAATCGTCCTGACAATTATGCCGGAAGCGCTTCGAAGCTTTAACGAACTCCGTTTGTTACTCTATGCATTGATACTCGTTGTGATGATGATCTTTAAACCATCAGGACTCTTTGGAACAGAGGAGTTTTCTTGGCAGGGAATTTACGATCGCTATAAGACAAGAAAAAACGCACTTCACAATCGAGAAAAAAAGGTATAAGGGGGTAATCAAATGGCATTGTTAGAAGCGGCAAATATTTGTATGCAATTTGGTGGCCTAAGAGCAGTTGATAACTTTAACCTTGAAATCAACGAGCACGAACTCGTTGGCCTCATTGGCCCCAATGGTGCAGGTAAGACAACGGTCTTTAATATGCTGACGGGTGTTTACATTCCGACAGAAGGCGATATAAAAATTGATGGTCAAAGCGTTGTTGGCAAGAAACCGTATGAGATTGTTCAAGCTGGTGCAGCCAGAACGTTTCAAAATATTCGTTTGTTCAAGGACTTAACCGTTCTTGACAACATCAAGATTGCATTTCACCATGAACTTAATTATTCAACTCTGGAAGGCATTTTTAGATTGCCGCGATACTGGGCCGATGAAAAACGTGCGCAGGAAGCTTGTTTGGCATTTTTGGCTATATTTGATATGGAAGACTATGCGTATACCATGGCTAAGAATTTACCGTATGGCAAGCAGCGAAAACTAGAAATTGCCAGAGCACTTGCAACGAAGCCTAAAATCCTGATGTTGGATGAACCGGCAGCTGGTATGAATCCACAAGAGACACATGAGCTTATGGAAACCATTCAACTCATTCGTGACAAGTTTGATATTGCTATTCTGCTCATCGAACATGATATGCACCTCGTTATGGGGGTCTGTGAGCGCATTGTGGTGCTTGACTACGGTCGCATCATTGCAAAAGGCACACCAGACGAAACGCGTAACAATCCTGATGTCATCAGAGTCTATTTAGGAGAGTAGGTGGAATAGTGTTAAAAGTTGAAAATATTGATGTATACTATGATAAGATTCATGCGATAAAGGACGTAAGCTTTAATGTTAAAAAAGGTGAAGTCGTTACGCTGATCGGCGCAAATGGCGCCGGCAAGACCACGATCCTTAAAACCATTTCAAAGCTCATGGAACCATCACACGGCGTTATTTTATTTGAAGATCAGCCATTGAATAAAATGCAGCCGCATCAAATGATCTATCTTGGCATGGCGCATGTCCCCGAGGGAAGACGTGTCTTTGCAAAAATGTCTGTACATGAAAATCTGCAGATGGGTGCCTATATTCGCAAAGATAAAGCAGGCATTGAATCAGATTTAGAAAAAGTATTTAATTATTTCCCAAGACTAAAAGAGCGGATCAATCAGCCGGCAGGCACGCTTAGCGGTGGTGAACAGCAAATGCTCGCCATTGGACGCGCACTGATGTCCAAGCCAAAGCTGATGTTGATGGATGAACCTTCTATGGGGCTTGCACCAATCCTCGTTCAAGAAATCTTTAATATTATTGATACCATTAAAGAATCGGGAACGACGATCCTGTTGGTCGAGCAAAATGCCAATCAGGCACTGCAGATTGCAGATCGAGCGTATGTACTGGAAACCGGCAAGATTATCAACTCAGGTGATGCAAAAGAGCTCTTAGCTGATGATACCATTCGTCAAGCATACCTTGGCGGCTAATCTGGCTAATCTAGTCTATAATGGCTGTCGGCCATTGCGTTCGTTATTTATGAAGTTTTGAAGTAATCGAATAATCGTGTATGCTTACGGCCTCATTGCAAATGCATGAGGCCGTTTTGTATTGTTCATGATGAGCGCTAAGTCCTCATCTCGTCAGAAGTTTTACTTTAAGGCTAAAGCAGTCTCAAAATAAAACTAACGAAACGATACGTATTTTACTTTATGAAAATTGAGTTTTAAAAAGAGCGCTTAACAGAAATGAAAATTGATAAAATGGTTTGATGAAATTACAATTAACAGTGTTAATAGAAGTGAAAACGCATTTTTACTCTATAAAATGCATGGTATATAGAAAAGTTTTGCGAGATCAGAAGAACAGTATCGTAAAATTTGCTTTAGATGATGTTATATAATAGAAGAAAGATGTCAAAAGGCTTTAATTAAGCCGTAATTATACAAAAAACGAAACGTTTCGTTTTTACCATCCGACACAACATGTTCTAAAATGTATACAATCTGATGATGGTTGAGAAATCAATTGTTTGAAAGTAGCGAAACGTTTCGTATTAAGTGGGGCATATTGTGCCTATATATAGGATATTAAGCGCTGAAAGCGTTGACCGGCAATGCTTTACTTTGATATACTACGCATGTGAGGATAATGGAAGTTTTTATTGTGAGGTAAATATGAGCAGAAACGTTACACTAAATGATGTTGCAGCGTTGGCAGGCGTATCTAGGACGACTGCATCAGTTGCCCTGAGCGGTACCGCGAGTGTTTCGAAGGCGACAAAAGACAAAGTACAGGCAGCGGCAAAGTCGCTCGGCTATATCTACAATCGTACAGCAGCAAACCTCAGGAAAAGTGGTGATTCCATTATTGGCGTCATTGTTCCTGATCTGAATAACAGTTTTTACACATCGCTCATTAAGGGTGTCAATCAGGAATTAAATCAGTATCATAAGATTTTAGTGCTTGGCTGCACATTTGAAGATTTGAAAATACAGGAAGATCTGATATCTTCGATGCTTGAACACCGAGTGAGCGGCTTATTGTTTTTTGCCGCAATCGGTACAGAAGAACATACCTTCCAAAGGCTACGCGATGCCAATATGCCCGTTGTACTGATTAATCGATTTTATCCGTCACTTGAAACCGATTATATTGGCGTTGATGATATAGCGGCCGGCTATATGGCGACGGAGCATCTGATCAAGCTGGGACATGAGCATATTGCCTTCCTCGGTGGTGTACAGGAGTTCGATTCTTGGAAGAATCGCCATGAAGGGTTTGTAAAAGCGATGAATGATTACAATCTTTCCATTGTCAATCACGATGTCATCCCCGCACCGCCTTATCTTGAATCGGGAACGCAGCTCGCTGAGCGTCTGATGAAACGAAAAAAAATGCCACCGGCTATTTTCGCGTTTAACGATGTTATTGCCATTGGGTTGATTTTGAAATTTGAAAGCCATGGTATTCGCGTAGGCGAGGATATTGCGATTGTTGGTGTAGATGATATTCCAGAAGGACAGCTGATTACACCGAGACTGACTTCTGTCAGTTCTCATCCTATGGAACGCGGCGCTTCAGCGGTTAAATTACTGATGGATCGCATGTCGCTGGGTGAGGGGTCACAGAAAAAACTAATTCTTTCACCGACTTTGCATATACGTGAATCCTGCGGCAGCAAGAAAAGAAGCATATAGTGTATCCATGCATGGCTAATTTGCCGTGTCGCGGATCATTTCACGTATAATTAGACAGAATGATGATAGATTTTGAAAAGCACTTTTCGTTAAGGTGCTTTTTATTTTTTTTGAAATTTTTTGGAGGATGTGATGCCTTGAAATTCAAAGAATGGCATGCAAATTTTCGTTCACACTTTATTAATAATTTAGAAATATATCGTTGACAAGAAAAATCGACGGTGTTAAACTGAAACCGAAATGTTGCATAGTGAAAATAAATTTCACCCAGTGAAACGTTTGAACGATAAATGCTTGAAAATGACTAAAATGATATAACAAATGGCGTCAAAATGCGCTGTAGAGACACATTTCGAGTCATTTGGGCATCTATTTTCACAAATGAGGATCAAATGGGCGAAAAAATTTCACAGAGTAAAACGATGGGAGGGAGTTCATTTATAATCTAACACCGCGGACCGAATAGGTGAACGCACAAGTGTACCATACGCATTATTTATCACTATACTGAAGCACTTTATTGAATCAATAGAATAGCTTTAAAGCAATTCATAAATCTAGGGAGGAAAATATGAGCAGAATTATCGCTTATCAACTGGTTGACTATTTGGAGCGAAGAGGTATTGAACATATCTTCGGTCTTTGTGGCCATACGGTGATCGGCTTTTTGGATGCACTTAGCCATTCAAAAATCAAATATATCTCCGTAAGACATGAACAAATTGCAGCACATGCAGCAGATGGCTATGCACGTGTAAATCGCAAAGCAAGTGTGATGCTGTGCCATTTGGGCCCAGGACTTACCAATGCGGCAACAGGTGTGGCAAATGCAGCACTTGATGCTATTCCAATGGTCGTTATTGCCGGAGATGTTCCAAGCTATTATTACGGCAAACATCCACATCAAGAAGTTAACATGCACTGTGATGGTTCACAATACGATATTTACAAGCCGTTTGTAAAACGCGCATGGCGTATTGATAAACCGGAATTGTTGCCTGAAATACTGGATAAAGCATTTAGACTGGCTGAATCCGGCAGACCCGGCCCTGTATTAATCTCTGTGCCAATGGATATGTTTTCAAGAGAAATGGACCCCGTTCATTTTGAAAGAACTTATAAAGACAGTCATTATACTTGCAAGCCAACACTAAATGATGAAACGGCTGAAGCAATTGTTCAAAAAATTCTCGATGCTAAATCACCGCTTATTCACATTGGCGGCCAAGTGGTTCAATCTGACGCTTCTGCATCATTGCTTGCATTTATCGAATATTTGGATTTGCCTGTAACGCGATCATTAATGGGACAAGGTGCCATTCCGGATGCACATCCACTTCACGTTGGTATGACAGGCTTCTGGGGAACTGATTTTGTCAATGGCATGAGTGCGAATGCAGATGTCATCTTAGGATTAGGCACAAGATTTGCAGAAGCTGACAGCAGTTCTTGGTATAAAGGCGTTACATTTAATCCTGATCATACAACTTTTATGCAAATTGACGCTGACCCTGTAGAGATCGGCCGTAATTACCCTGTAGAAATCGGGGCGGTTGCAGATATTGACCAAGCGCTTAAAACATTGCTGGCAGCAGCTAAAAAGCTTTGTCCAGAGGGTGTGAAACGCGAAGAGATGAAAGCAGCCATTGCAAAAAACAAAGCGGATTTCAAAGCATCCAATGTTGCGATTTCTGAAGATGGCCGTTTCCCGATGACACCTCAACGCATCTTAAAAGATGTTCGCGAAGTATTTCCTGAAGACGGTATTATTGCAACGGATGTTGGCTGGAATAAAAATGGTGTCGGTCAACAGTTTGAAATTACAATTCCAAGAACGATTATGCATCCGGGCGGCTTGGCAACAATGGGCTTTGGACCTGCAGCAATATTGGGCATTAAACTCGCAGCACCTGATAAGAAAGTGATTACACTGGTCGGCGATGGTGGCTTTGGTGCCAACCCAACTGTCTTGGCAACTGCTGTAGAACAAAACATTCCGGTGGTTTGGGTTGTTATGAACAACAGCGCCTTTGGTACAATTGCTGGTCTTACAGCATCGCATTATCCACATTCATTCGGCACAATATTCAAAACACCTGACGGTGAAAGCTATAGTCCTAATTGGGCAGAAATTGCAGCTGGCTACGGCGTTAAGAGCAAACGCATCACATCAGCTGATGAGTTCAAAGCTGCTTTTGAAGAAGCACTTGCATCAGATGTTCCATATTTGTTGGATGTACCAATGGAAAACATTCCGGTTCCAACAGACGGCATTTGGAATATCAATGACATTTACACACCAAAAGAAAATGTCGAAGAAGGAAAGTTAACATTTGGTTCAGCTAAGAAATCGGCACATGTTTCTACGAACTAATTGAATAATGATGGCGGGGGGCTTTCCCCCTGCCGAAACAACCAAGGAGGTAAAGCAATATGGGGGTTATCAAATGGCTCGATGAGAATATCGAAGAGTTCATAATGACCGTATGCTTGGTGGCGATGGTGCTTATCATGGGTGTCCAAGTTGCCATGCGTTATATTTTTAATGCATCGCTGGTTTGGTCAGAAGAATTGACAAGATATTTCTTTATTTGGTCTGGCTTCTTAAGCGTCAGTTACTGCATTAAACGCAGAATTTCCATCAAAATTGACCAGGTCTTCAATATGCTGCCGCATCGCGTGCAACAAGTCATTCAATTCTTTATTAAGATTGTAATGCTGGCTGTCTTCCTATACTTCTTCAGGTATTCAATCGAAGTTGTTAAAGCGACAATCGCAAATGGTCAAAAAAGTCCTGCGATGGGACTGCCTATCTACTTTGTTCAGATGTCGACGATCGTTGGGTTCTTCCTAGCGTCTGTTCGGATCATACAAAATATTTATCATGGCATAATTCACATTAAAGAGTAAAGGGTAGTTTCTAAACAAATTTATACGTTTTTAGGAGAGAGGAGGCGTTAATTTGTCAGCAGGCATAATATTTTTAGTATTCGTCGTTTCATTATTCTTATCAATACCAGTTGCCATTACACTTTGTATTGTCGCTGTATTGCCAAGTTTATTCAATCCAGCATTTCCCGCAGGCATTCAGCTTATTATCAGGAGTATGATTGGCGGTGTTGACAGTTTCCCGATGTTAGCCGTTCCAATGTTTATCTTATCCGGTATTGTCATGGCACATGGCGGGATATCCAAAAAGCTATTTAATATATTTTCATATTTCATTGGCAATAAAACAGCTGGTTTGCCAATTGCCGTCATTATCACATGTTTGTTCTACGGTGCAATTTCCGGTTCAGGCCCTGCAACAACAGCAGCTGTTGGTGCAATGACCATTCCAATTCTGGTCAACAGCGGCTATGACAAGGTCTTCGCAACAGCACTGGTTGCCGTTGCAGGTGGTCTCGGCGTCATTATTCCACCAAGTATACCATTTATTTTCTACGGTATGTCCTCGGGAACTTCCGTTGGTAAAATGTTTATTGCCGGCATCCTGCCAGGCTTGCTCATCAGTTTCTGCCTCATGGCGTATGCTTATTACTACTGCCGTACTAGAGGTGAAGACAAAGAAAAACTTCAGGAAAACTATGATGCCATTCGCAGCGTTGGTCTTTGGGGCGTTTTCAAAGACAGTTTCTGGGCACTGCTTTCACCGGTTATTATCTTAGGCAGTATCTACAGCGGTGTCGCTTCACCGACAGAAGCTGCGACGATTTCAGTATACTACTCAATCTTCATCAGTATTTTCATCTACAAGACGATTAAGTTCAAAGATCTTAAGAATATCCTTATAGAAAGTGTTAGAACTTATGCGCCAATTCTGTTTATCATCGCAGCTGCGATTGCATTCTCAAGAGTTCTGACCTTTATGCAGGTACCACAACAAATCGTTGCCGGTATTACCTCAGTGTTCCACGGCAAAGTTGCTATTCTGCTCATCATCAACGTGTTCTTCCTATTTGTTGGTATGGTCATGGATACAACACCTGCAATACTAATTTTGACACCGATCCTCTTGCCGGTTATGAATGCAATTGGCGTCGATCCAGTACACTTTGGTATTATCATGGTTGTCAACCTTGCAATTGGTTTCGTAACACCGCCAATTGGCATCAACTTATTTGTGGCAAGTTCTGTAACCGGTATAGAGGTTATGCAAATTGCCAGGAAAGCATTCCCGTTTATTATTGCTTTCTTCATTGCTTTACTCATCATTACATTTGTTCCTGCCGTCAGTTTGGCACTCGTTTAATCATTTCGTAGACAATGGTCAATTATTAGTAGTGCTTTCCTACGGGGTTATGGGGTTATAACCCCGTAGTGTAAATAGCAAAATTAAAAAAGAGAGGGAAACGTAATATGAAAAAAATTAAGAAGCTTTTAGTTGTAACGTTAGCATTAATGATGATGGTTGCTGCAGTAGGCTGTGGTCAAGATACACCAGCTCCGGCAGCGTCTGAATCTTCATCATCTTCATCATCATCAAGTTCAAGTGCTTCAAGTGCAACAGATAGCAGTGATGCTTCAAGTGGGGAAACATATTCGTTTACATTGGCAATGGATAGTCCTGAAGATACCGTTACGTATCTTTATGCAAAACAATTTGCTGATTTGGTTTCTGAAAAGTCAAATGGCAATATGACAATTCAAATCTACTCAAATGGTCAATTGGGTGGTGACAGAGAAATCGCTGAAAGTGTACAAGCAGGCAATATTGACTTCGTTACACAAAACACAGCACCACAAGTTAACTTTGTTCCTGAACTCGCAGTATTTGATATGCCAAGTGTCTTCCCTGATGTTCAAACAGCAAGAAAGGCATTAGACCTCTACAAAGATACAATCGCACCATCTTATGAAAAAGCGGGCTTCAAAATCTACGGTTTTGCTGACCAAGGTTTCAGAACAATGTCTACAAACACAAAAGTTACAACAATTGAAGACATCAAAGGTCAAAAAATCAGAACAATGGAAAACCCTTACCATGTTGAATACTGGAAAGCTTTAGGCGCAAACCCTACGCCAATGGCATTCGGCGAAGTTTACATTGGTCTGCAACAAGGGACTATTGATGCACAAGAAAACCCTTATGAAACAATCGTTTCAGCTAAACTTTACGAACAACAAAAGTACATCATCAACACGAACCACATTCTTCACATCATTACACTCATTGGTAACCCTGCAAAATATGACAGCCTGCCAGCTGATTATCAAGCAATTATCGATGAATCAGCAGCAGAAGCAACTGTATGGGCGCGTGAACAAGCTGATGCACGTGTTGCTGACCGTGTAAAAATCATGGAAGATTACGGCTGTGAAATCGTAGACCTCGATCCATCTGTATTGGATGAAATGGCAGCAAAAGCTGACGGCGTATGGTCTACAATCAGAAGCCAAGTAGGCGATGAACTCGTTGATAAACTCATCGATGATGTTGCAAAATCAAAATAAGTAAATTTCTCTTACTCATTTTTAATCAATGCCTTTGGTTCCCCTCGA
This sequence comes from Clostridiales bacterium, assembly GCA_030446305.1. Taxonomy (GTDB): domain Bacteria; phylum Bacillota; class Clostridia; order Peptostreptococcales; family Acidaminobacteraceae; genus Fusibacter. The sequence goes on from JASUSA010000021.1 coordinate 40,221, forward strand.
GATGATCGAGGGGAACCTAATCCTCAAAATTCTTATTCATCAAAAGCTTATAAGTCAAAAGGACTTATCAATAAAACATGGAGGATGAAAATGATTTCTGTTAAAACAAAACTGGTTGGCTTGCTCGGCACGCCACTGACATTCACTTTTTCACCGCAAATGCACAATACAACTTTTGAAGCATATGGTTTAGATTACTTTTACATTCCTTTTGAAGTTGGCAATGAAGAACTTGGCGACGTTATTAAAGCCATCAGACTTTTAAATTTTGCAGGGTTCAACGTAACCAAACCAAATAAGGTAAAAGTGATACCATATTTGGATGAAGTCGATGAACTCGCAGCAAAAATTGGCGCCGTTAATACGGTTGTCAAAAAAGGCGACAAACTCATCGGTTACAATACAGACGGCGAAGGCTATGTCTCATCGCTTAAAGATGAAACAGGCATGGATCCGAAAGGTAAAAAATTCACAATCCTCGGCGCAGGCGGCGCTGGTCGCGCAGTAGCCTTTACACTGGCATTTTACGGCGCAGCAGAAGTTGAAATTTATGACAATGTCGAAGAGGTGGGCAAACAAGTCGTTGATGAAATCAACGAAAAAGTTAGTCCATGTGCAAAATACACAGTTCTCACTGAGGAAAACATTCAAAATTCAATTAACACACATGATGTCATTATTAATGCAACCGGTATCGGTATGATTCCAAAGACAGACCGCACACCTATTGATAAAAAGCTGCTGAACAAGAATATTATCGTAAGCGATGTGACTTACAATCCGCTTAAAACGAGATTATTGCTCGAAGCAGAAGAAGTTGGCTGCAAAGTACACAATGGTGTTGGCATGCTGATCCATCAAGGTGCTAAAGCATTTTCTCTTTGGACAGATGTTGAACCACCGGTTGAAAGCATGACAAAAACAGTAAAAGGCATTATTACAAATCTTAATAAGTAATCTAGTAAGATCATGGCACATAGACCCTGTGTGCTGTGAAAAAACAGATTTGCACGACCTTGAAATGTAATAAAATAACAAAATAATTAAAATTTACTATTAGAGGGGGCTGCATGAAACATCAATATTCTTTAGCTCAATTAACGGTCATGGGGTGTGCGCCACCTGAAATGGCATACATTGCAAGAATGTGCGGTTACGATTATATCAGCATTCGCCCAATTCATATGGGATTGCCAGGAGAGCCCAATTATGAAATTGCAAAAAACAAAGACTTATTTGATGCAACAAAACGCGCATTAGATGATACCGGTATTAAAATACACGACATTGAACTCGCCAAGATTTATGACGGCAACGATGTCAGCAGTTACGAACCCGCTTTTGAAGCAAGTGCCAGATTAGGCGCTAAGCATGTTTTAAGTAGTATTTGGACACCAAATACGCCGTTTGCAGAAGAACAGTTTGCAAAATTATGTGATTTAGCAGCGCAGTATGACATGTTTGTTTCATTGGAATTTGTAACTTGGGCAGACGTTAAGAACTTAAAAGATGCAAGACATATTTTAGAGACGGTTAATCGAAAGAATGCAGGCGTTATGATTGACACACTGCACTTCAACAGATCACGCGTATCACTGGAAGAACTGGATGCCATTCCAAAATCATGGTTTAAATTTGCACATATTTGCGATGGCCCTGCTGAAATCCCAACAGATAAAGAGGGACTTATTCATACGGGACGCGATGCAAGACTCTATGTTGGAGAAGGTGCAATCAATATCAGGGAAATTTTAAGCCACATGCCTGAAATGGTCTATTCCATTGAATTACCGCATGTGCAAAGAACTTCTGAATTCGGTTATGCAGAGCATGCCCGCAGATGTCTTGCAACGGCGAAAGCATATTTGGGAGCGTAATATTATTGCGCAGGTTGTTATAGTGTAAAAAAACCGTAGCTTTGAGAGGTGGAAAGGATCGATGACAGAGAAAAAAAGTGTGACGCGGTCCATAGAACGTGCACTTGATATTTTAGATTGTTTTTTAGATGGAGATCAGGCTTTAACGCTTAATGAGATCGCTGAACGCGTCTCGCTGTCGCCAAGCACGACATATAGATTGCTCAATACCATGGCAATCAATGCCTATTTGACAAAGAATGAAGACAAAAAATACACATTGGGACCTAAAATTGCAACGTTGGGTGCCAGGACAGAAGTCAAATACGATCAATTGATTGAAGTTGTACAGCCATTTATGTTTCAGCTCAATAAGAAATATGACGAGAGCATTAGTCTCTATGTCATTGAAGGTGAACACATTTTGTGTATTGAACGTATTGAAACGACGCGGGCTCTTAAGCAAACAACGCAAAAAGGAGATTGTTTGCCACTAACATCAGGTGCATCCGGGCGATTATTGCTGGCATTTGCATCCGAGGGTTTGCAGAATAAAATGATCGGTGACAATCCTTTTATGTGGTCTTCCATTGAAAAAATTCAAAATGACGGTTATGCCTTGTCCACCGGTGAGAAGAGTGAAGGTGTTTCATGTATTGCAACGCCCATTAGGAATGCAAAAAAACAGGTTGTCGGTGCATTGACGATGACCGGTCTCTTTACGAGATTTCAAGGGTCGAATCTCGAAGAGAAAATTGTTGATACGCAATTGATGGCGCGCAAGGCGTCTGAAAAATTAACGTATTAGCGATAAGTGATGCAAAAAGAGGATGAAAAAAAGATCATATCACGTGATGACATGTATGCCGTTAGTATGTGTGTTGTGTGACGGCTAACGTTCCGCGCATGCTGTGTAGCATTTGTTATTTAGTGCATGCGCGATGCGCAAGTAATTGCAAGATAAGGCATACTGCCAAAGCGTCAATGGTTATAAGATGAGTTCTAAGTCGAGATTGGGGTCGTTCATAAAACAGCCCCAGTTTGATTTGGAGCTGTTTTTGTGTTTAAAAATAGATCATTCGGGATGCCTGTCATTGTGCTTTATCAAAGCAAGTTTGCAGTTTCGATACAGTGTCGACTGCCAGATGGGTTGGCATGCCAAACGGTTTCAAGCAGGTGCATATAATCGTGCAGAAATACCATGATTGCAAGCGCTGAAATGTCGGCGAAATGAAGACAAAGAAGACGCTTTTATGTTGAATGATTTGTGGTATAATGGGGCTAATCGCAACGGCGATTATGAGGAGTATTTTAGATTATGAAGGAAAAGCGCCCAGTGAAACATCCAAAGGCAAAAGCGCGTCAAACACAAGATAGCGTGCCCAAAAAGAATGAACGAAGCAAAGCAGTGAAGCCAAAAAGCAGCGACGGTCAAAAAAAGTGGGTCAAAGATAAAAATAGCACAAGTAACGATGGTCAATCTACCAGAAAAAGTGCTATAAAAAATACGGATAAAAATAACGCAAAGCGTATTGAAAAAAATGCTGATCGAAGCAAAGTGAATAATGCGGAAACGAGCGCTGACCAAGGTGTTCAAAAGCGTTCTAAAGCATATAGCGAACGCACGAACGAACGCAAGCGCTACAAGGATAAGGGCAGTCGATCTGATCAAGGGAAACGCCGGGAGCAGGGTGCCGCAAGAATCAGTCGTCCTGTAACAATGGTGAAAGCCATTAAAGTGACGCAGACCTATGCGGACTATGTTGTGACGCCGCCTTGTCCCATTTTTGAAACCTGCGGCGGCTGTCAGCTCCAGATGTTCAATGACGAAGGGCAATTAAAATATAAATATTCACAGCTCATTGACTTGCTTGGAAAATTCGGCAAAGTCGAACCGATCGAGGGGATGAGAGAACCATTTCACTATCGGCATAAGACGCATGCGACATTTTCATACAGTAAAGGTAGACCGAGGCGAATTATTGCCGGTATTTTTGAAGAACATTCGCATCGCGTTGTCGAAACGGAGAACTGTTTGATACAGGATGAGCGTGCGAATAACATTATTCAGTCCATTTTGGCGCTTATGCCGTCTTTTAAGATGATTCCCTATGATGAAGATGCTGAAAAAGGTTTTCTTCGTCATGCGCTAATTAGGACGGCTTTCGCACACGATGGCGTCATGGTCGTACTCGTTGGCGGTTCACCGATTTTTCCTGCCAAACGGCGCTTTACAGAGGCGCTTATCAAAAAACATCCGGAAATCAAAACCGTTATATTTAATATCAATTCGCGCAAAACGAGTATGGTGCTCGGCAATCGTGAAGAAGTCTTATATGGCAGCGGTTATCTGGAAGATTCGCTCTGCGGCATGACGTTTCGCATATCGCCGAAAGCTTTTTATCAGGTTAATCCGGAGCAAACGGAAAAGCTTTATCGGGAAGCCATTAAAATGGCGGGCTTAACAGGTGGTGAACGCGTACTCGATGCTTATGCGGGGATTGGCACCATCGGCATGGTGGCGAGTACCGGTGCTAAAGAAGTAATCAGCGTCGAACTCAACAAAGACGCCGTTCGCGATGCCATTCGCAGTGCCAGAGACAACGACGTTAAAAATATCTATTTTCATCAGGCAGATGCTACCGAGTTTATTGAACAAATGGCCGCTACTGGTGAAAAAGCCGATATTGTCTTCTTAGATCCGCCACGCAGTGGCAGTACCCCGGCTTTTATCAAAGCGGTTGCCAAAATGAAAACGGATCGTGTCGTTTATGTTTCGTGCAACCCCGAAACCCTTGCCAGAGACTTGGCATTATTCAAATCCGAAGGCTACAAAATCGTTCGAATCAAGCCGTTTGATATGTTTCCTTGGACGGGGCATGTGGAGACGGTGGTACGACTACAACGCCAGAACCCTTGATTTTACTGGAGTTCAAGCACTTTTATGACTTCTTCAGTTTCAGTAAAAATAGCGAAAATTACCACCAAAAAGACCTAAATAATAGTATCAAAATCAAAATCGCAATATGACCTGGTACGTGGGAACACGTCAACCAGCAGTCGCTTTTGAGGATCAAAATTGGAAATTTAGATAGTAAAATGCCCAGGATTCAGTGTGTAGAATCCTGGGCATTTTATTGTATAAATTTATAATACCATTCATTTTATCCTGTATTAAAACGATAATTTGTGCAATTTCTCTTAAATCAGCTGAAGTGGATAAAATATTTGGTGATATTAGATTTAATACATGTGGATTAAGGATAACACCAGTTAAAATCAATATTCTATGCAAACAATTAGTTTTTGTGGATTAAAAAATCCGCTTAGTAAAAAAACAAGAATTGTAATTAGCGAAATTCTAAACAACATAGAAAGCTTCCTTTAACTTGATATAATAAAAAAGTTGATGGGTCTGTGAAATATTGAAATCAAAGTAGTCATCATAATCAGTACTAATTTTCAACATGCTAAAACATTTTTTTCTTTGCCATGAAAAGAGCTAAAATAGTTGATAACCCTAAAGAAATAGCAATTATTATAATAAACGCATAAGGTTGCATAGACAAAGGTACAGGTACATTCATTCCAAAAAAACTTGCAATCATTGTAGGGATCGTAAGCACAATTGTAACTGAGGTCAAAAATTTCATTACAATGTTTAGATTGTTTGAAATAACAGAAGCAAAAGCATCCATCATTCCACTTAAAATATTGCTATAGATATTGGCCATTTCAATAGCTTGTTTATTTTCAATAATAACATCTTCGAGTAAATCTTCATCTTCTGGATATTTTTTTATTGCATCAAGTTTAAGCATTTTTTCAAGAACAATCTCATTACCTCTTAAAGAAGTAGAAAAATAAACCAAGCTTTTTTCTAAATCCAGAAGTTGAATTAATTCTTTGTTTTTCATAGATTTATGCAGTTCACGTTCAATATTAAGGCTCATGCGATCAATTTGTTTCAAATATTGAAGGTAATAAGTTGCATTTTTGAAAAGTAATTGAAGTATAAAGCGACTTTTCTTAAAGGTGTAGAAACTTTTGATTTTACCAGACATAAAATCATTTAGTAATGGGATTGCCTTTAGGCATACTGTTATAATATTTTCACCTGATAAAATGATTCCCATAGGTAATGTTGTATAAATCTTTGAGCCATCATTTTCTTCAAAAAATGGAACATCTACTAGAATGAGCGTACAGTTCTCATCTACTTCAATTCTTGATCGTTCCTCCTCATCAAGAGCTGCTCTTATATGGTCTTGTGGAATTGATAATGAATTACTAACTATATTAATTTCTTCCTCTGTTGGATTAATCATATTAATCCAGATGTTTTCTTGAATTTCATTTAATTGGATTAAAGATTCATTGAGTGTTTTAAAATACTTAATCATAATAATCTCCTTTCAATACTTAGATTAATGTAAGCACACAAAAGCAATCTTTATGATTACATGTCTCAAGCGTTTTACTCACAGTAAACTTAGTATACGGGATTAACATAAACTATAATCAAGTATATATAAAGGTAATCATATAGATAGAATTAAGGTGCTTTATTAAATTTTGATTGTAACAACTATGTTCAGGACCACTATCCATATATCTCACCTCTTTCTTAACATGAAAAGTATTGAAACCATCTAGTAATTATACATCAGTTGCAAAAACTATTCAATAATAACATTGATAACTTGATAACTAGCTAAAAAGAGTATTATATCTTATTCCCATCCTTATCTACAAAATATCCCTCAAACTCACAATCCAAAGCCTTTGCAATCGCTTCTAATTCATTCACAGAGAAGTTATCTCTTTTGAATTTATTTGCCATGTTCTGATTTGTGGTTCCAAGCCTTTTGCTAAGTTCTATAATCGTTACATTATTTCTTTTAAGTAAAATACGGATTTTTTCACCCATCGTTAATTTCATTAATTATCACCTACCTAAGTTAGATAATACACCTATTAGTGAATATCTGCAATAATTTTGCAGAATGTTTGTAGAATGGCTGAATGTAGAGGTATTTAGAAAAGTAAAATAAGTAAAGTATTGATTGTATTAATTATAAAATGTATTATCACATTATAAAGTGAATATCAGAAAGGAGCAAAAAAATCATGAGTAAAATTATAGCCGTTGCTTCACAAAAAGGTGGAGTAGC
>JASUSA010000022.1 GCA_030446305.1 Clostridiales bacterium
AAACGGTTTTTGACGACAGTCAAAAATCTTACCTTTGATTTTTGCGGATGCACCAACCGCGAAAATCAGCATCAAGGAAGTTTCAGGAAAAGCGTTTTCAAAGAAAATGCGGATTGAAAAACGGTTTTTGACGACAGTCAAAAATCTTACCTTAAAATTAACTAAAAAACGTCTAAAGACGCTTTTATAAGGTATAATATGAGCAGAGAGGGTATTCAAATACGCAGTTTTCGGTAGAAATTGCATAATTTATTGCAATTGACGACTGAAATTGGTAAAATATCTGAACATAACCAGTAGAAAGAGGTGAAAACATGGATAATGAAACTAAAATTGTCAATATGCCCTTGATTCCACTAAGGGGTTTGTCCGTTTTTCCGTATATGGTACTTCATTTTGATGTCGGCAGAAAGAAGTCGATCAAAGCACTAGAAGCTGCGATGGCGAAGGATCAGAAGATTTTTTTAACGTCACAGTTTGATATAGATATTGATTCGCCGGGAATCAATGACTTTTACAAAGTGGGAACCGTTTGTAAAATTAAGCAGATGCTAAAACTGCCGGGAGATGCCATTCGCGTACTCGTGGAAGGGATTCAGCGGGCAGAAGTTGACGAGATCATCGAAGAACTTCCGTATTTTCGCGTAAATGTCAAAACGTATTTTGACAGTGTTGAGGTGGATAAGGAAACGCAGGCGCTTATGCGTTCATGTGTATCATCCTTTGAACGTTATATCTCTGTCAGCAACCGCGTCAGTCCTGATGTCGTCCTGTCTGTTTCATCTATTGATGAACCCGGAAGACTTGCTGATATTATTGCGGCGCAGATTACACTTAAAACGGAACAAAAACAGGCGCTTATTGACGCCATTGACATTAAATTGCGTTTAGAACGGCTTTACGGCCTGCTCTTAACAGAAATCGAAATTCTTCAAGTTGAAAAGGATATCAACGATAAAGTTAAGAGTCAAATTAACAAATCTCAAAAAGAATACTACCTTCGCGAGCAAATTAAAGCTATTCGTGATGAACTGGGCGAAGAAGATGCACAGGACGATGAAATTGAAGAAATGCGTAAGCGTTTAAAACGGCATCGCCTCGGCAAAAAAATTGAAAAGAAGATTACCGGTGAAATTGATCGCTATTCCAGATTATCGCCGTCTTCAGCAGAGAGCGGCGTCATTCGGAATTATGTCAACTGGATTTTGGACTTGCCATGGCGAAAAGAGACAAAAGATGAAATTGATCTCGTCAAAGCGCAGACAATCTTGGATGATGAACACTTTGGACTTGAAAGCGTTAAAGAGAGAGTCGTTGAATACTTAGCGGTTCGCGACCTCACCAAGAGCATGAAGGGGCCGATTATTTGCCTCGTAGGGCCTCCGGGTGTCGGTAAGACGTCTATTGCAAAATCCATTGCCAAGAGTCTTAACCGTGAATTTGTGCGGATGTCTTTAGGCGGCGTCAGAGATGAAGCGGAAATCCGCGGACATCGTCGGACTTATATTGGGGCAATCCCAGGCCGTATCATTAATGGCATTAAAGAAGCCGGCACGAAAAATCCGGTTTTCCTGTTTGATGAAATTGACAAGCTCTCCAGTGATTTTAGAGGCGATCCTGCATCGGCACTTTTGGAAGTGCTCGATCCGGAGCAAAATAAAGAATTTACGGATCACTATCTCGAAGTGCCGTTTGACCTTTCAAAAGTCATGTTTATCACAACGGCCAATTCGCTGAATACCATTCCGAGACCGCTTTTGGACAGAATGGAAGTTATTCAGGTCTCCGGTTATACGGAATATGAAAAGCTTAATATTGCGAAGAAGTATCTGGTGACAAAGAAGATGGAAGAGCATGGTCTCAAAAAAGTCAATCTTTCCATCTCCGATGATGCCATTCTCGAAGTGATTCGCCAGTATACCCGCGAATCCGGCGTCCGGGAACTGGAACGCAAAGTGGCAGATGTCTGCCGTAAAGCAGCAGTTCGCATTGTAAAGGGCGAAGTGAAAAGTGTCCGCGTCACGGATAAAAACATTGATAAGTATCTGGGGAAAACAAAGTACCATTATGATCTCATTGCTGAAAATGATCAAGTGGGCATTGTAACCGGTCTGGCTTGGACGGCAGTTGGCGGTGATACGCTCTCCATTGAAGTCAACACCATGAAGGGTAAAGGCAAACTGCAATTGACAGGGCAATTGGGTGATGTTATGAAAGAATCGGCGCAGGCTGGACTTTCATTTATTCGAACCGTTGCATCGGAATATGGCATTGCCGATGATTTTTATGAGACCATGGACATTCATGTGCATATTCCAGAGGGCGCCATTCCAAAAGATGGACCTTCTGCAGGGATTACCATGGCGACGGCGCTCATTTCGGCACTGTCTGAAATTCCAGTTAACCGCTATGTCGCCATGACAGGAGAAATTACACTTCGCGGCCGCGTCCTGCCAATTGGCGGCTTTAAAGAAAAATCGCTGGCAGCCAAACGCGCCGGTATTAAGAAAATCCTTTTCCCATATGAAAATATAAAAGACCTTGATGATATACCTGAAAGCGTTAAAGAAGAAATTGAATTCGTTCCTGTGAAATCAATGGAAGAAGTATTGGCGCATGCGCTGGTCAAGTCAAAAAAGACAGCTGTTAAGAAGACAGCAAAGGGTGCTAAAGGGGAAAACCATGAAAATTAAAAAGAGTGCATTTGTTATCAGTGCCGTTTCACCGGCGCAGTATCCGCAGGATGCACTGCCGGAAATTGCATTTGCCGGGCGTTCTAATGTTGGCAAATCGTCGCTGATCAACATGCTCCTCAATCGAAGGGGGCTGGCAAAGACCAGTTCGACACCCGGTAAGACACAGACAGTAAATTTCTACGATATTGATGAAATTTTTCGTTTCGTCGATTTACCGGGCTATGGTTTTGCCAAAGTGTCCAAGGCGCAAAAGGCATCTTGGGGGAAAGTCATTGAAACTTACCTTAAATCCAGAGAAAACCTCTTGGAAGTGATGCAGCTGGTCGATATACGTCATAAACCCTCGCAAGAGGATAAGCAGATGTACGCTTGGATTAAGTCCTTTGGCTTCAATGGCATTGTCGTTGCAACAAAAGCGGATAAACTGAGCCGAAATCAGATTGCACAGCAGAAAAAAGTGATTCGCAAAGAACTCGATATGGCACCGGATGCCATTCTCCTTTGTATTTCCAGCAGTGAGCGCACGGGGAAATATGAAGTGTGGGATTTGTTTAATGCGCTTTTCGAAGCCAACAATCTGGACATTCACGTCGAGCGGCAAAATGATGCTGATAGTTAATGCATAGCGATAATGGCGCGTGTGGCATTAACGCGCCTGAAAAATCGTTCAATACGTCTGAATTACTTGCGTTACAGCAAGGTGAGAATAAACTTTTAAGGAGATTTCTATGAGCCAAAATCCTATCGTGACCTTGACCACGGACGCTGATCAGGTCATCAAACTTGAACTATATCCTGAAATTGCCCCTAACACTGTCAACAACTTTATTAGCCTTGTTCAAAAGGGTTATTACGACGGTCTAATTTTTCACCGCGTCATCAGAGGCTTTATGATTCAAGGCGGCTGCCCAAATGGTACGGGCATGGGTGGGCCAGGTTATGGTATCAAAGGCGAATTTTTAATGAATGGCGTACAAAATAACCTGAAACACGACGCGGGTGTTATCTCAATGGCAAGAGCACAAAATCCAAACAGCGCGGGCAGTCAGTTTTTCATTATGCATCAAAATTCACCGCACTTGGACGGTCAGTATGCAGGTTTTGGCCGTGTTATTGAGGGTCAAGATATCGTCAATGCCATTGCAGAAACCAAAACAGATTATTCCGATCGCCCGGCAACACCGCAAGTTATCAAATCAATGACGGTTGAAACATTTGGTGTTGAATACCCAGAACCTGAAAAAATGTAAAATCATATCAAATTGAATAGAGGATGCTTAATGTATACAGTGCTGGTTTGTATCAGAGCCAATTGTATCGTTAGACATGAAAAAGAGCACATGCAGATCTAAATCGTTAGATGCACAGTGCTCTTTTTGTGGCTATTAACATAGCCCATTTTGCGTTTTATAACTTGCCGTCTGACCCCAAGACCACGAGTATTTTGTGTTTAACCATGTCGTAAATTGCTTCTCTAGCAGGCGCCAAGTATTTTCGAGGATCGAAATTGCTTGGATCAGAAACAAATTGTTTACGAATGGTGCCAGTCATGGCAAGTCTTAAGTCAGAGTCAATATTGATTTTACACACGCCGTATTGAGCCGCTTCTCTGAGCATTGGTTCAGGACAGCCTTTGGCATCTTTTAGTTCGCCGCCGTAGGCATTGCACATTTCGACGAATTCCGGAATAACCGATGACGCACCATGAAGGACGAGCGGATAATTCGGCAAAAGGTTCGAAATGACTTTAAGGCGTTCGATGTCGATTTTCGGATCGGAATCAGCTGCAAATTTATAAGCGCCGTGGCTTGTGCCAATGGCAATCGCAAGTGAATCGCACCCAGTGCGCTTTACAAAATCAACTGCTTGGTCAGGATCTGTATAAGTGGCATCTTCCTTTTTCACTTTGACAGCGTCTTCAACACCGGCAAGGCGTCCGAGTTCGGCTTCGACGACGACACCGCGTTCATGCGCGTATGCGACGACCTTTTGTGTCAGTGCGATATTTTCTTCATAAGGCAGGTGAGAACCGTCAACCATGACGGAAGTAAACCCGTCATCAATGCAGGCTTTACAGATTTCAAAATCTTCACCGTGATCGAGATGAAGGGCGATGTCTAATTCGGGGTGCTCCAGCAAAGCTGCCTCTACCAGTTTTTTCAGGTAAATTGGGTTGGCGTATTTGCGTGCGCCGGCAGATACCTGTAAGATCAGCGGCGATTTTGTTTCAGCTGCCGCTTTGACGATCCCCTGAATAATTTCCATGTTGTTGACGTTAAAGGCGCCAACGGCATAGCCGCCTTCATAAGCTTTTTTGAACATTTCGGTCGTTGTTACTAATGGCACTGTAATCACTCCTTTGTCATTAATGGATTAAGTGCAAATCTTGGTTGCAAAATACATAACAATTACATGCTACATATGATATTATAAAGCAAGTAATAGCAATTTGCCAGACAAAATGGCACGAACCACGCACTTATCGACTCTATACCCTAAATTTACTTTGCCATGCATGAAATACGGAGGCATCATTGAATTTACCAGAAGCTTTTATCAGACGGCTAGAGGCTCAGAGGCCGAATGATTACGGCGCATTGATTGACAGTTTTGAAGGTGAAACATTTCAAGGACTCAGGGTCAATACGCTTAAAATAGATGTTCATACTTTTCTTGATTTATTTCCATATCCGCTGATCCCCGTTCCGTGGACGACTGATGGATTTTACTATCGATCAGAAGACCCTGTTACCAAGCATCCCTATTATCACGCGGGTCTGTATTATATTCAAGAGCCTTCAGCCATGGCGCCGATTGGCACGCTTGAGCTTGGGGCCGGTCAATCTTGCCTTGATCTATGTGCGGCACCGGGTGGGAAAAGTCTGCAAATGGCTACGGGGATACATGACGAAGGATTTTTGGTGACCAACGATATCAGCGATAAACGCGTTAAGGCGATCGTTCGCAATGTCGAACGGTTTGGACTTCGCAATGTTATTGTGCTCAATGAGACGCCTGAGCGCATTGCATCATGCTTCGGACCTATTTTTGATCATGTACTGGTGGACGCGCCCTGTTCCGGAGAAGGGATGTTTCGCAAAGATCCTAAGGCTGTCAGTGCATGGGCTGTTTATGAAAATGATCGCTGTCAGACCATGCAGGCAGGCATTCTGAAAAACATGAAGGTGCTGGTTAAAGCAGGCGGACGTTTGACGTACTCAACCTGCACGTTTGCGCCTCAGGAAAACGAAGGCCAAATGACTGATTTCTTAGCGTTGAATCCGGATTTTGAAAAGGTGACGGTGGATTCGAAATTGGCGTCAACGGGGATTGAGGTCGATGATTTTCAAATGCGCCTCCTGCCGCATCTAATTGATGGGGAAGGCCATTATATTGCGAGACTGGTACGGAATAGCAACACGCCGGATGGCAGTTGCAATGAGAGCATGATCAATCGTAGAAGCGGACGATATCAAGACAAGGTAAAATCGAGTCAGCAAAGCAGTTTTGCCGTTGCCGATGCGCCTCCGGAACCAGTTGCCGCTTTTATGAAAACACATTTAACAACGCCTTTGACGGGACGGTTTAAAACTGTCAAAGAACGCGTTTACTTATTGCCGGTGTATGACTATCTTATAGATGGCCTTAAAGTGGCGCGGGAAGGCGTGTACTTGGGGGATATCAAAGGGACGCGATTTACGCCTTCACAGGCGCTGGCGCTATACCTCAAGGCATCCCAATTTATTCAAAAAATCGAATTGCCATCGAACGGCACAGCGATTCTTAAATATTTAAAATGTGAAACGCTCCATGTCGAGCACGAAGGCAAAGGCCTGCATCTGGTAACGACAGACGGGTATCCGGTTGGCTTCTGTAAATTAGACCGTGGGGTGCTGAAAAATCTTTATCCGGCATCTTGGCGTATGTTTTAAGTGAGAGGAGATGGCGCATATGGGTGAAAAGATGCGTTTAGATAAATATCTTTCCAATATGGGAAAGGGCAGCCGCAGTGAACTTAGAGTGATTATGAAACGCGGGGTTGTTACTGTAAACGGCAAAATCGTAAAAGACGGCGCTGTCAAAGTGGATATAATCAAAGACAGCGTTGCATTTGAAGGGATTGAAGTACCGTATATCCCGTTTGTCTATCTGATGCTGAACAAGCCTCAGGGGGTTATTTCGGCGACTGAGGATGCAAAGCTTCCCGTTGTCATTGACCTCGTTCCCGAACCATTTCGACATTATGATGTCTTTCCGGTTGGCAGGCTGGATATAGACACGGAGGGACTGCTGCTGCTCACCAATGATGGTGCACTGGCACATCGGCTCTTGTCGCCGAAGCATCATGTGCCGAAACAGTATTTTGCGAAGCTGGCATCTCCCACAGCACCGGAAGCGATTAAAGCTTTTGAAGCGGGGATTACATTAGAGGACGGTTATGTGTGCATGCCTGCAATGCTGCAGACGACTTCAACGCCCGATGAAGTGCTGCTGACGATTTACGAAGGAAAATTTCATCAAGTTAAGCGCATGTTTGAAGCGCTTGGCAATAAAGTCATCTATCTTAAACGCATGCGGATGGGCGGGTTACAGCTTGACGAGTCGTTGAAACTTGGCGAGATGCGACTGCTGACAGCGGAAGAGCTTGAACTTATCGAAAACGGCGAGGCACAATAAGCGCCCGCGAGCTTATGACTGACAGGAGGCGAGATTATGAACGTAAAGCTTACGATTGTGAACAGCTGTTGCAGAAGTGGTTATCATAAAACGGGTGAGACTTACATTGTCGGCGACATTTGTCCGCCAATTTGCCACGAGCTGTGGCATGTCGCCTACCCGAATATCCTTGTGCTTCAAAATGGGGGAACCCTTGACAGCGGCTGTGAAAAATTGAGAAAATTCGAAGTGAAATGTCCTGACGAGGGGCGCGTGACATTATGTGGTGAGGTGATCGCGTAATGCTATGATGTATGTGGCGAAAGAATCCATAAAAGGTTATACGCTAAAATCATATAATAGACATAAAAAAACCAGTTTCGTTAAAAACTGGTTTTACCACGTCAGATTATAAACTGAATTGATCTCGTTTAATGATGCAATAAACAGCGATCGGCATTTGGACTATCCCGAGTAAAGGCATTATCGCCCTTGTCCGGTCAGGACATTGATGATCGTGTCCAAATCATCACTTTTGGAAAGTTTGAAATCACCGGCGAAGAGTTTTCGGTCGAGGTCACGTTCAACGAGTCTGGCGACAAACGTATTGGCGCTGTCGACATAGCCCTGTGTGGCGAGGTCTTCGCCGATGCTGTAGCCCGATGCGCCGGACGGTACGACAAAAGTCTCGTAGGTTGCGGAAGTCGGTGCCGAAGTGTCCGGAGGTGTTGCAGTATCCGGTGGCGTGCTGGCATTGTCCTCGCCGGTTGGTTCTGTCGGCGTGGTGTCGTCTGTATGATCGCTGTTTTCGTCATCCGTTCCCTGATTATCACCAAGGTTGGTATTTGGAATAATTTCGATGACTTTTTCATCCTCAGAGGGTGTTTCCGTTTCAGCGCTTGAAGGCAGAAATGCCTCTAGATCAAAGCTGAGCGTGTCGGATATTTTCCAAGAGACAGAAAAGAAAATAATGGCAATAATAAGCAGTGATACGACGATATCGCTAATATCATATAAAAAGTCCTTAAGACGTTCAAGCATGTTGACCTCCAAAAATACCGGCATCTAGCACTGATGCTATTAATAAGGATATCATAAAATCGATAATTCATAAAGCAATGTTCTTTTCAAATAGATTACTTTCGTGTTACAATTTTTTAAGGAGGTGGCATATTGTTTGGAAAACTGGAAGCCTCAGATTTGGCGAAAATTAAAGCGTATATGGCGG
The DNA here is from genome assembly GCA_030446305.1 of Clostridiales bacterium. Classification (GTDB taxonomy): domain Bacteria; phylum Bacillota; class Clostridia; order Peptostreptococcales; family Acidaminobacteraceae; genus Fusibacter. The sequence goes on from JASUSA010000022.1 coordinate 8,581, forward strand.
AAAATGAAGATGAAGCCATATATTTGGCATATCCGGTCGCTCAGTTTGAGCAGGGAAAGCTTCAAGGCGTACTCTACGGTTATATAAGTGAACAGTCATTGGTGGGACTGTTTTATTTTTCGAATAAACGATCATTAATCATGCATTATTCAGATCCTGTCGTTCTGGGAAATTTAAATTTGTTAAAGGCATTTAAGCACCATGCGCCAAAATACGTAAAAGGCGAAGCCAAGCAAATGAAGGGTTTTTATAACATCATTTGCAGAACGGTTGAAAATGTTCAGGAATCAAAGAGTCTGCTAATGATCTATCGTCAGCAGGCAATGCAAACAACTGCGACCTGTGCCTATGCAGTGGCAACGGCGAATACTGCAGAAACACAGCAGCTCATTCAAGACCTCAAGTTTTTTTTACGCGTTGAACAGTATTTTGGACGCAATGTCAAATCCATTCAGGATATTCAAAAGAGTGTCGAAAATTATTTAGCCGAAAATCAGTTTTGCCTGATCCACGATGGTGAGAAACTCATTGCCCAGGGACTCATAGAAGAGGAAACGGAACAGTTGGGGATTATCGGTGGCATTTATGTTGAGCCTGCTTATAGAAGACGCCAGATTGGCCGTTTTATTTCTGAAACGCTGACAAAACGGCTGCTTGATAATGGCAAACGCCCTCATTTGTTTGTTTTGGAGAAGAATGCGCCAGCGATTGCCCTCTATCATCTGATTGGCTATGAAGATGCAACCGCTTTCAGTATATTTACCATTGATTACTGATTGCGGTAAGACCGCGGATTCAGCAGCCGAACACAATAAAAACCTAAAGCAAACGCCGTATTTTGTTCAAAAAATGCGGACAAGCTGGATTAAAAGGATAACCTATGCGAGAAATCAAAATAACGGCCAATGAATCAGATCAGCGTATCGACCGGTTCCTGCTCAAGTACTTTAATGACACAACGCGCGGGAATCTCTATAAGCTCATGCGGAAAAAGGTCTTTAAACTCAACGGCAAACCGGTCACCAAACCGGAGACATTTTTAAAATGCGACGACGTCTTAACCATTTATATGGCAGAAGCGACGATTGAAAGCCTTCGAAAGCCCGTTGAGGTAGTGACGCCCGATCAGGTGGGACTCTCTATTATCTATGAAGATGACGATATTCTGATTGTGGATAAGCCAAAGGGCATGTTGACGCATCCGGATAAGACGGAATATAAAAATACGCTGTCGACCATTGTACAATTCTATTTGAAGCATCTTTGTACGCCGACGTTTAAGCCAGCACCGGTACATCGACTTGATAAGAACACAGGCGGTCTCGTCTTATTTGCGAAGCATTATGAGAGCTTAAAATATTACAATGCACTGATGCGCGAGCGAAAAATAGAAAAGTACTACCTGTGTATCTGTGAAGGAAAGACAAAACCGCAGGGCGAGGTCAAAGGCTATTTGACAAAAGACGAGCAATTAAATAAAGTAACCCTTTCGGCAAACGATCGAGATCAGAGCAAATTTTGCCATACCCTGTATAAAACCCTGACGTTTCAAAAAGGCTATAGTCTTGTTGAAGTTGCGCTTTTGACGGGGCGATCACATCAGATACGGGTTTCAATGGCCTATGAAGGCCATCCCATTGTCGGCGATGTAAAATATGGCGGAAAGAAACGCAGGGGTGAAACAACGCAGTTGCTGCATGCTTACAAGTTGGTGATCGGTGAACGCGTTTACACATCCAATTCGGAAGCAATTGATACCTTTATGGCTTCACTTAATGCGAATAACTGATGTGTTATAAGTGAACCTATATAAGCGAACATGGCGATCATTGAGGCGCCGTTCGCTTGTTTGAAACGTTTGGTAACGACAAAACGCGTTGAAGCTCGGAAAATATTTTAGATGGTGGGTGGTCAACTTGGATACTTCTCAACAGGTGGTACAGAAATTAATAGAACGCTATGATTATTGCGGTGCTTTAGAAATCCTTAAGGAAATGGGGCACGACCATTCAGATGCGGCGGTACTGATGGATTCTTGCCGCTATGCCGTCAATTTTGATTTTGCAACAGCGAAGAAACTGCTGACGCAATTATCGGAAGAGACGCGGCATAAGGATATGAGCCAGCTGTTGAAACGAAATGTTGACGCATTGACGGAGGGTTATCCGGACGCTTTGTTTTCAGAGCTCCTTGAAAATCTCAAATTTCAGATAGTCAATGAAGAATTTATCGATTTTCTGGGGCGCGTTTATCGATTTAAAGAAGCCATTTACAAATACATGTTTATTAAAAACCATTTGAAAAATCGTAAATTCAGTTTTCACATACGGTTTATGCAAAAGAAAGAAATCCTTAAAATCTTAAGGAACCACTATAAAATTTTTAACAGCAATTTAATTTTTGGCATCAATGCCTATTTTAAGAAGTATGCAAAGCACGATCCGAAGATTGAGCAGGTTATTAAACTTCTCAATTCCGAAAAAATGAATCAGCTTATTGAACTCAGACACGAATCGCTCATTGGTCACGGTTTTCGAGGCGTGAGCTATGAAGAGATACAGCGTGTCTACGGCAACCCGTACACAATACTTGATGATTTTCGCGAATGTCTGTATTTGCTTGATATTGATATTCTAAGGTACAAGTATGCCATGGTTAATGATTTTATTTTGGAGACAATGCGCAATACTTTCGACGATGCAGAAACTTCTGATCATTGATTGGGTAAGCTGTATAAATATGGGTATTAGAAAAGCGATGCAATAGAAACCTACGAGGAGGCTTTATGTTAGAGATCAATGTAAAGGATTACGGCAAAGTTAGCGCACAGCCTGGGGAAAGCTATGAACAGATTGTTCAGCGCATGGCATTGGCGGGAAAGCCAAAGGTATTGGCAATAAGGTGCAGCAATACCCTCAGGGAGCTTAACGATACGATAGAAGGCCCGTGTGACTTGACATTGGTGGATCTTGCAAGTTCTGACGGCGAAAAAATATATCAGCGAAGCCTGTCATTTATCATGATTTATGCGGCAAAAACATGTTTTCCCGGCATCAAAGTACGCATCGAGCACTCTCTTAGCAAAGGGTTGTATTGTGAATTTGATTATGAGCGAAAACTGCTGCAGGCAGATTATAATTGCATTCGCGAAAAGATGCTCGAGACGATTAAAGCGGATCTCCCATTTGAAAAAGTTACCGTTCGCAAGTCAGAAGCCATTGCAATTTTTGAAAAGCTGCAGATGCCGACAAAAGTGGCACTGCTAAAATATCGAGACAGCGATTGGATCAATCTCTATAAACTCGAAGATCAAATTGATTATTTTTACGGCTACATGGTGCCAAGTACAGGGTATATTGAACACTTTGAGATTATCAAATACGATGAGGGCATTATTCTCATGCACCCAACGAAATACTATCCGTTTGAGGCAGCGCCGTTTATAGAATCGCCTAAGATAGCAGAAGTGTTTAAAGAGGCTGAAATCTGGGGTGAGATTATGGATATTGGCTATGTCTGCAATCTCAATGCATTGATTGAAGCCGATGCACACAAGGAGCTTATTCAGATCGCAGAAGCACTCCACGAGAAGAAAGTTGCGACAATTGCAGATATCATTACAAAACAACGAAAGCGGGTTATTCTTATTGCAGGGCCATCATCATCGGGGAAGACGACATTTGCAAATCGTCTGAAAGTACAGCTCAAAGTCAACGGTTTGCACCCCATTACGATTTCGACAGACAACTACTTTGTGGATCGGGAATTAACGCCTAAAGATGAAAATGGTGATTTGGATTTTGAATCACTTGATGCAGTGGATGTTGACCTCTTTAATACGCACATTATGAAACTGTTGGACGGCGAGTCTGTTAATCTGCCGATTTTCGATTTTCACAAGGGTAAGCGAACGTATCGTCAGCAGCCGATTTGCATTACGGCAAACCAGCCGATTATCATTGAAGGCATTCATGGCTTAAATGAAAAACTGTCCTATCATATCTTTAAGCGGGATAAATTTAAAATATACGTGAGTGCACTGACACAGCTTAATATTGATGAGCACAACCGAATTCCGACAACACAGACGCGCCTTCTCAGACGTATTGTCAGGGATAACCAATTTAGAGGACATTCCGCCTTGAAAACGATCAATATGTGGAATTCTGTCAGACGCGGAGAGGAAAAAAACATATTCCCGTTTCAGGAAGAAGCGGATATTATGTTCAATACGGCGCTGCCTTATGAGCTGGCAATCTTGAAAAAACATGCCGAACCTTTACTCAAGCAGATACCGCAATCCGAACCGGCTTATGGCGAGGCTTTGCTTTTGATGAAGTTTCTCAGCTATTTTGTATCGATAGATGACGATCAGCTTGTACCGCACGTTTCGATTTTAAAAGAATTTATTGGTGGCAGCGGCTTTGATGTGTAGTGAGGGCGTTTATGTTTCGAAGAGGTGAACACAACTATCAACTTTATACGCGAACTTTTGTGCTCCTCTGTCTGGTTCTGATTTTGGATATCGTTATCAGGCATCATATTGACACATTGACGGGTTATTATTTCAGTGGACTGATTTTTGCCATTATGGTTGCGGGGATCTTCTATGGCGGGACGCTTTATTTTAAACGTCATCTCATGACGCGATGGCAGCAGAGAGAAGTGGGACTTGTCTTTATAGGATTCATTGGAAACTATATTTTAGCCGTTTTTAATCTCGTCTACCATCGTTTTGAAATTGTACCGTTAACCAATTATTATTTGGCTTATGCCAACTTGTTTATTGGGATGATTGTTTTCTTTTCACTTGGCAAATGGCAGTCTGATTCATGGGAAGCGATGCTGCAGAAGAAGCATAAGGTGGTTTTCTGGATTTTGGCAGGATGCGAAATTATCATGTGGCAGATGATTAAATGGTCTTGGCTTCATTACGGTGCAACGGTGTCCTTTGTTGATATTGTCGGCGCGGCATTGCTCGTCGCTGTTCTCCTCAATTATTTTGCCCGCCATTATCGCCAGCAGCTTGATGTTGGTGTGGTGGTACCGCTGACTTACCTCAGTATTGCACAGTTCTACCTCAGTATTGCAGATCGCGAGAATGTTTTCATGCATCTGCATCCATACTGGTTAATGCTATTGGGCGTCGTTTTGCTGGTCATCTACCAAGTACGCGAGATAAAGGTCGTCCTTTCAGACCATAATACGGCGATGTATCGCCAATTTAATGTGTATTCTCAAAATCTTCGAAAGTTGATCGACAAAAAAACGGTACAGATTCGCGAGGCGAATCAGAGCATTATTAATGAGCTAGAATATGCGCGCGTCATACAGCAGTCGCTTTTGCCGCCGAGAAAGTATACGTATCGCGATGTTACGCTGGTTTCTGATTACTATCCATGTGAGCGTTTAAGTGGAGACTTCTTTGATGTCTTTAGAATAGATGATGAATTTATTGCGCTCTATTATATGGATGTCGCCGGACATGGCATATCGGCGGCGCTGCTCACGATGCTGAGCAATAACTTTTTAAGAGCCCAGGATCATCAACTCAAACGACTCTGGGCACAAAGGCCAGATAAGAGTCTGAAATTCTTTTACGATCACTTTAACTCACTGAGTCTTCCAGAGGAGATGCATCTGGTTATTTTCTATGCAACCTATAATCTGACAACAAAGGTGTTGACCTATTGCTCCGGCGGTATGAACTGCGCGCCGGTTGTCTTCAGGAAAAATGGCAACTACGAGATTTTGGATCAGAGTGACGGCTTTCCTATATGCATGATGGGCAATGTCTTTTCACCTGTGTTTGCATCGGCAAATGTGCTGCTTAGACCCGGTGACCGCGTCGTGTTTTATACAGACGGCTTGACGGATAAAGACAAGAATAAAATATTTAACGATGAAGAGCTCATTGCATTTTGCCGACAGCATCGCAAAAAGAGCATTCGGGATTTTAACGCCGTTCTGACAGAGAAAATTGCCCCAAACAAAGACGATCTAAATGATGATATTACCTATATCATTATGGATATTTAGTCGTGTTGACGGGATACATACAAATTAATATAATAGACGTATAAATTATTTTATATATATAAATTTTTCGAGACGTTTGGCCTATGTTGCTGGGTACAATGATCGATTACAGCGATAAAGTAATTTATAAATGAGGTTGCCAAATGAAAGAAGTCATGGTTTTAAAAGAGTTAGAACAAATTAAAGCAATTTCTCAACAGTATCGACTGCAAGTGGTCGAGGCTTTTGAGAATAAACCTAAGACGGCGAAACAAATTGCGGAAATGATGGGCGAACCGCACGGTCGTGTCAATTATCACATCAAAATGCTTGAGAAGGTTGGCATTATTGAGCGCGTTGAAGAGATTGTGAAATTTGGCGTCGTCGAAAAGTATTACTGTCCCGTTGCGAAAAAGATAATGATCGACAGCACGGCTGTAACGCTTGACGACGAGATGAACGATTCGATTGGAAAAGTTTCTTTGGCATTTTTTGAAGGAATCTCAAGAGATTTTTATGCGTCATTGGAGCATTTTAACGGAACGACCAGCCGTAAAATTGCGTATGCCTCTGACTACTATTTAACAGATGAGGAAGCTAAAGAACTTTCTGATAAGCTAAATCAAGTGATGGGAGCGTTCCTAGAGGGAAAGGATCAGCCCCGATCCAATGCACACAGACATTTTTCCGCGCATATGGTAATTCCAATGCCTGAACGATGTGAAAAGTAAGTTCTACATTAAATAAGGGGGATTCAAATGAATAAATCACTGGTACTCTTGTTAGCACTTGTGATCGTTTTTTCGATGGGGCTGATGGGCTGTGGCAACGGCGACATCACACCATCAGATACGCAAACACCTGCCGCAACAACTGATTCTGAGACACCTGAGGAAACGACGAGCAACTTAAACGTCGATGACAACGCTGCACTGGCTAGGGGTAATATTCTTACGGTCTCCACCACGTCATTAGATGGTCAATTCAATCCAGTTATGACGGACAACCTCTATGATACATGGGTTGTTAATCTTGTATTCGAAGGTCTTATCACCAATGATGCCAAGGGTAATCCCATTCCGGCAGCAGCCGACAATTGGGAAATTTCTGAAGACAAACGTATTTATACGTTCCATTTAGCGGACGGTATGACGTTCCACGATGGAGAGCCGGTAACAGCTCAGGATGTTGCATTTACTTATTATACGATGGCCGATCCCAACTACGATGGGCCTTTGGGTTATGTCGTCGCCGATATTGTCGGAGTCGACGCCTATCAAAAGTATGAATCGGATACGATTGAGGGGATTAAGGTTATTGATGAATCAACGGTTTCGTTTGAGCTGACATCGCCAAATGTCCAGAAAATATGGGACTTTAGCTATGGTATCATGCCGGAACATGTATACCGGTATGATAACTGGGAAACTTTTAAAGCGATGGTTAGTAATCCCGTTGGTTCTGGCATTATGAAATTTGATGCGTTTAAAATTGGAGATTACGTACAGTTGTCGACAAATGAAAATTATAATAAGGGCAGGGCGGCCATTGACGGTGTTGTGATTAAGATACAGCCAATTGAAACGGCTACGGCGGCACTTGCCGCAGGTGGTATTGATCTCGTCAATCCACCTGCGAGTTTGGATAACTACGATATGATGATTTCAACCGGTATTGCCGACGTTCAGGAATTTACCGGCAATGGCTATAACTACATTGGTTTCAATCTTCGAAGTCCAAAACTTTCGGATAAGCGCGTTCGACAGGCATTGGCCTATGGACTGAATCGTGAAGTTTTCATTGAAAAACAGTGGGAGGGGTTTGCCTCCGTATGCAATGCGCCGATTTCACCGGTTTCGTGGGCCTATCCTGATCCAAGCCTCTTAAACGATTACGCTTATGATCCCGCTAAGGCGCGGGCGCTGCTTGACGAAGCGGGCTGGGTTGATACAGATGGCGATGGTATTCGCGAGAAGGACGGGATAAAACTTTCGTTGGTTTGGACAGCCTACAATGATGTTGACTGGCCTATGAATTTTGTTGCAATGGCGAAGGAGAACTGGAAGGCAATTGGTGTTGAACTCGAGGCTGATCTCATGGGGTTTAATGCCGTGACAGAAAAAGTTTTTAATCAGCAGGATTTTGAGCTTTGGAATATGGGATGGTCGCTGGCCATTGACCCTGATCCTACCGGTATTTTTGATAGTGCTTCAGATGTCTTGGGTGGTTATAATGCAGGCGGCTATGTTAATGAACGTGCAGAAGAAATCTTCAAAGAAGGCAATATGGCTTATGATCAGGCGACGCGAGCAGCACTTTACCAAGAGTGGGCAATCATCGCAAACGATGAACTGCCGTATCTTTTTAATGCCTATCGCAATGAAATTTGGGGCGTTAATAAACGTGTAAAAGGCATGAAACTGGGGCCGTATTACGACTGGACATATACCGTTAAAGAGATCACACTGGATTACGTACAATAGAAGAGAAAGAGAACTCAGCATCCGCATGTATAAGTGTTATACACCGCGGTTGCTGGGTTCTTTTTATCGGTTGTTTGAGTGTTGAGGATGCGGAGGATATCTGTTGGACAGAATGGTGCAATTTGTTAATAAATGGCTCGGAACCGTTGAGGTGCCATTGCCCGCAAAAGGACATATTGAGGCAGGTGTTTTGCATCTCACACAGAAAAGCTGTCAGTTTTTAGCAGACCAAATGCGTTTGGTGTTAAATAAAACGCAAGTAATGACCTCCTTTGAACCAAACCCTGAAGGGCGAAATCTATTTGATGATATCTTAACGCGTTTTAACGGTAATGCGATTGTCGTTGTGATTGGCGTGCCCTATCCTTTAACAAAGCCGATTGCGCTCAAAAAGGGCATGGGCTTTATTGATGGTGTAGCGGCTTATGGTGAATACCACAATCATGTGAAGGTTATTTTAAAGCAATTGGCTGATGCAATGACAGAAGAACTTTCCTTTACGCCGGTGAGCGCTGAACAGTATGTCGATACATCGCCATATGTTGATCGAGAATTGGGATTCTGGTGCGGTCTTGGCGCATACGGGCGGAATCATCAGTTGATGAATGCGACGCTTGGATCGCACTTTAATATTGGGACGCTGCTGCTTGGTGCGCCGGAAGGATACCTGTCTGAGGAAAAGGCTGAGATAACAATGGCAAGTGTGATGGCGCGTTCCGGTGAATCGCGCCTATTTGAAGGATGCAGAGGCTGTAATGCCTGTGTGACTGCATGTCCAACAGGTATCTGCGGGTCGGAAATGATGGCCCGCGATCAGTGTCTTTCCTATATAACGCAGACAAAAGAGGCTATTTCAGATGCAATGGCCCTTAAAATGGGAACGCGGCTCTATGGCTGTAGCACATGTCAGCTGGCATGTCCTTATAATGAACCGATGACCGATCTTGGTGCGGGTCAAGTGGCATTAAAGCAGGCAATCGGTTTAACCAATCGATCATTTAAGCGGCAATACGGCCATACGGGCATTGCATGGCGCGGTGTCAATGTGTTTAAGCGCAATGCAATGATTGCGATGCGCAATACAGGTATTTTATTATCGGATTCTGAACGGAGCCTGCTATTGGGAAATCCGTTTTTAAAATCATATGTCGGGAAATTGCATGATGACCTTTAGTTGATCTTTACTGCAATAGGTGAAATGTCCGTCTTTTGAATGGTATGCATATTGCCGTTAAAGGCTTGAAATTTGAATGATGCAATTTTCTCATGTCTTAAAAGAAGCTAAGGAGGCAAATACTTTGGAAAATGTACATGAACTGGGATTTTTAAAAGCTCAAGTGGATGCATTAAAAGCGCAGGGAGTCTTTCGAACACTGCCGGTACTCGAGGGTGCCAATGAACCGGAAGTGACGCTCAGCGGCAAGAAAGTCATCAACTTATCATCGAACAATTACCTGGGGTTTGCAAATCATCCAAAATTGAAACAGGCGGCCGTTGATGCTGTTAACAAGTACGGTGTCGGCTCTGGTGCCGTACGAACGATTATCGGCAATATGACACTGCATGAGCAATTGGAGGAAAAGCTGGCCGCTTTTAAACGAGAAGAAGCGGTTGTCGTTTTTCAAAGTGGTTTTAACTGCAATGCCGGTGTTATTCAGGCCATTACCGAAGAAGAGGATCTTATTGTTTCTGATTCGCTGAATCATGCTAGCATTATTGACGGCGTAAAGCTGTCAAAAGCGTCAAAAGCCGTCTTTAAGCATAGCGATATGACGGATCTTGAAGCGGTTCTCAAAGCAAAACGGCATTTGCATAAACAATGTCTCATTATTACAGACGGTGTTTTCAGCATGGACGGCGACTTGGCGAAGCTCCCTGAGATCGTTGCCCTTGCAGAGCAATATAATTGTATGACGTATGTAGACGATGCGCATGGTTCCGGTGTACTTGGGGAAAATGGCCGCGGCACGGTCGATCATTTTAAACTGCATGGGCGCGTTGATTTTTCAATTGGTACGTTATCAAAGGCCATTGGCGTTGTAGGTGGCTATGTCGCCGGAAGACAAGTGATGAAAGACTGGCTTTTGCATCGTGGCAGACCTATTTTATTTAGTACCTCTATGCCGCCGGCAGCAGTAGGTGCAATTATTGCAGCGATTGATGAATTGTCCTCAACGACAGCTTATACAGAAAAACTTTGGGACAATGGCAATTATTTTAAAGCCGGTTTAAAATCGCTGGGCTATGACATTGGGCATTCAGAAACGCCGATTACGCCGGTAATTATTGGCGATGAGGCGAAAACCGTTGCTTTTTCTAAAGCACTTTATGATGCCGGTGTTTTTGTTTCGCCGATTGTCTTTCCGACGGTGCCAAAGGGAACTGGCCGCGTACGCTGTATGGTAACGGCTGCACATGAGACGCGTCATTTAGACGATGCCATTGCCGCTTTTGAACGTGTTGGACATGACATGGGCATCATTTGACAAGCCATCATCCAGTAAATAAGCGGGAACACGAGCTGTTTGAAGCGCATACCAATGGATTATACTGTTAAATTTTCAAAACTGTGATTTCACATTCTTTTTTGGGTATAATGCCTTACAAGCAGAAAAAATCAAAAAAGTACTATTCTTATAACTAAAAAACGGTATAATAAACATATAATTGGGGATTGGAGGAACAGACTCATGATGTTGGAAAAGAAAGATGGAATATTGTTGGAAAGCGGTACCGGTGAAGTTGAGATTCTACATTTTATTGTTGCCGGAGAGCATTATGCGATCAACGTCATTAAAGTAAAAGAACTGTTGCAGATTGAAAACGTCTCTAAAGTTCCGAATTCTCATCCTGCTGTATCGGGAATTTCACTTATCCGAGGTGAGATGATCTCCATTGTGGACTTAATGTACGTTCTTGAAAACCGCAAAAACGACAAGGTTAAAAACAGCATGACACTGGTTTGTGAATTTAATAAGATTAAAGTTGGTTTTGCAATCGATTCTGTTCTTGGCATCAACCGCATTGGCTGGAACAAGATCATGAAACCGGACGATATCACGGCAAATTCGCTGGTGATTGGCAATATCAATCTTAATAATCAGATCATCATGCTTTTGGATTTTGAAAAAATTGTGATGGATATCAATCCGAATACGGGGATTAATCTTGAACGCATCAAAGATATCAGTGTTAAAGACCGGTCTCACATTAAAGTCGCGCTGGCAGATGATTCACCGCTGATTCGCAAGGTCTTGCTTGAGACGTTAACTTCTTCGGGCTTTACAAAACTTAAATTTTTTGATGACGGTGCCCAGGCTTATGACTATTTGCTGATGCTGGCTGAGAAAAAAGGTGATCGCTTCATGGAGGACATTGATTTGTTGATTACCGACATTGAAATGCCGCAGCTAGACGGTCACGCGTTAACACGTCGTATTAAAGAGCACAAAATACTGAAAAAACTGCCGATTATCATCTTTTCATCGCTGATTACAGATGACTTGCTTCACAAAGGTGACGCGGTCGGTGCAGATGCGCAAATGAGTAAACCCGAAATTGAAAACTTGGTTAATTTGATTGATAAAATCTTAAAAATTCGGAAATAATGTTTTGACGACCTAACGGATTAGGGATACCGATTTTCACCATCGTATTTTCGCAGTAGACCCATCTGCAAAAATACTTAAAGTTCAAATCTTCTTATTTCGTTGAATAAGATTTGTGCCATCGTACCGATGACTCAAAACGATTTTCACCATCGTATTTTCGCAGTAGACCCATCTGCAAAAATACTTAAAGTTCAAATCTTCTTATTTAAAAAAACACCTTGGTATGTGATTGAGAACCAAGGTGTTTGTTTTTTGGGTAAGAGAAGGGCTAACGGGTATTTGAAAGTAAAAAAATTAAGTAATATTAAACATTTTGATTAATATATATTGACGAATGAAATCAGTTGCCGTATAATATTCGAGTAAAAAAGTTTAGTATATATAAACACGTTTGTAGGATAAAGGAGCATTGGTTGTGAATATTGGAGAAAAGATAAAGCGATTAAGGCTGGAGAACAACCTGACGCAAGAAGAATTGGCCGATAGATGTGAACTTTCAAAGGGATTTATTTCCCAACTTGAGCGCGATATGACGTCACCGTCTATTGCAAGCCTCGTCGATATACTTGAAAGTTTGGGCACGAATTTACAGGCGTTCTTTAGCGAAACTGTCGACGAAAAAATAGTTTTTAAAAATGAAGATTTTTTTGAAAAGGAAGATGAAGAAACCGGTTATAAACTGGAGTGGATTATTCCAAATGCACAGAAGAATATGATGGAACCCATTATGTTGACTTTGGCGCCAAACGGTGCCTATGACGCACATGAACCGCATGAAGGGGAAGAGTTCGGTTACGTGATGTCTGGTTCGGTTATTGTACGTCTGGGCAGTAAAAAATATGTCGCCAAAACGGGTGACACATTTTACTATAAGGCCAACAAGGGTCATGAGATTGTCAATAAAGGCAAACGTGAAGCAAAGATCCTCCTTGTTGGCGCACCACCTAATTTCTAAGTAACTGGAGGCTCAAATGACGGATAGAATTGTCAACGGAATCAATGTATCGAAGGTTTACAACGGCGTCGCCGTTGTAAAAGACATCGACTTTTGGGTCAAAAAAAATCAATTTCTTACCATACTCGGACCAAGCGGATGTGGCAAAACGACGACGCTTAGAATGATAGCCGGCTTTGAACAGCCCACTTCCGGCCAAGTGATGTTTGAGGGAGTGGACATAACGGCGGTGCCGCCTTATAAGCGCGCCATCAATACGGTCTTCCAAAAATATGCGCTTTTTCCGCATCTCAATATTTATGAGAATATTGCTTTTGGACTGCGTATAAAAAAGCTGAATGAAAAAGAGATCGAAAAACGCGTGGCGCGTATGCTCGAACTCGTTAATCTCAAAGGATTTGAAAAGCGCAAGGTGCATTCGCTTTCCGGCGGACAGCAGCAGCGAATTGCCATTGCACGTGCACTTGTAAACGAGCCAAAAGTGCTGCTTCTGGATGAGCCGCTGGGTGCACTGGACCTCAAGCTCCGCAAGGAAATGCAGATTGAACTGAAAAATATGCAGCGCGAGCTGGGGATTACATTTATCTACGTTACACATGATCAAGAAGAAGCACTGACGATGTCGGATAAAATCATCATTATGAATCAAGGTGAAATTCAGCAGACGGGTTCACCGACAGATATTTACAATGAACCCGAAAATGCCTTTGTAGCCGATTTTATTGGAGAAAGCAATATTTTTGACGGGATCATGCCTGCTGACTGCCGGGTTATTTTTGCTGATCGTGAGTTTGAATGCGTGGATAGTGGTTTTCAGACGAATGAATCGGTTGATGTTGTCATTAGACCTGAAGATGTGACGCTTTCGAAGCCTGAGGAAGGTGCACTCACAGGTGAAGTGATATCGGTCGTCTTTAAAGGTGTGCATTATGAGATGCTGATTCGTGAAAGCGCACGCACATGGATGGTGCACAATACGGTGATGGCACCGGAGGGGACAAAGGTCGGTCTGTCGGTTATGCCAAACGATATTCATATCATGCACAAGGAGGGGTAGATGCTAAAAAAATTATCATCCGGCCCTTACTGGCTGTGGAGTTTTATATTTATTGTCGTACCGATTATGCTAATCATCGCATTCAGCTTTTCTGTACCGGGAGAGGCGTTTAAGTTTTCACTTGATAATTACAAGCGATTTATGGAACCCGTTTATTTGAAGGTGCTGGCGCGGTCTGTGAAAATTGCTGTTGAAGCCACGCTGATTTGTCTGGCAGTAGGTTATCCAATGGCGATGATATTGGCGAGGATGCATTTAAAATACAGAACCATTGCTGTGATGCTGCTCGTCGTTCCCATGTGGATGAATTTTTTGCTCAGAACGTATGCATGGATGACCATTCTCAATAAAAATGGCATTTTAAATCATATACTCAGCTTTTTCGGCCTGCCGCAAATGACGTTTTTATATTCGGAAGGTGCCGTTTTGCTGGGGATGGTATATAATTTCTTGCCTTTTATGGTACTGCCAATCTACACCGTCCTAACCAAAATGGACAATTCATTGATTGAAGCCGCTGAAGACTTGGGCGCCAATCGCAGGACTGTATTTCGGAAAGTGACGTTTCCGCTTTCGCTGCCGGGTGTGCTTTCCGGTGTTTCGATGGTGTTTATGCCTGCGGTAAGTACCTTTGTCATCTCAGATCTCCTTTATGGCGGTCAGTACATGCTGGTGGGCAATCTCATCCAGCAGCAGTTTCTCGTGGTTAACGACTGGCACTTTGGTTCAGCCATATCCATGCTGCTCATGGTGATGATTCTCATTACCATGTCCATTATGAACCGCCTTGGACAGGACGGCGTTGAACAGGGAGGTGGCAATATATGGTGATGAAATGGATCAAGCGTATTTATGCCGGTTTAATATTCATTTTTCTGTATGCCCCCATTGCCGTGCTGGTTGTCTTTTCGTTTAATGACGCGAAATCAACGGCAAAGTGGGAAGGTTTTACCTTTAAATGGTACCGGACGCTGCTTGAAAACGACTATATTATGAAATCGCTGTACTACACCATTTTGATTGCGGTTATTGCTTCTTTGCTTGCCACCGTGATTGGCACCTTTGCAGCCTTTGGTATTCACTATGCAAAGCAATGGCGGCAAAAGCTGATTATGAACATTAACTCAATTCCAATTTTAAACCCCGATATTGTTACGGGAATTTCCCTTATGACGCTTTTTCTCTGGATGGGACTGGAGCGCGGCTTTATTACGATGCTGCTGGCGCACATGACATTCTGTATTCCCTATGTGATTCTGTCAGTACTGCCAAAGATGAAGCAGATGCCGGCGGATGTGCTGGAAGCGGCAATGGACCTCGGTGCAACGCCGTGGATGGCTTTTAAAAAAGTGATTTTACCGGAGATTAGTCCGGGCATTATTTCCGGTGCACTGATTGCGTTTACGCTTTCAATTGACGATTTTGTCATTAGTTTTTTCACTGCCGGCAATGGTGTCACGAATCTTTCCATTGCGATATATTCCATGGCTAGGCGCGGTATAAAACCAGAAATTAATGCACTTTCAACATTGATGTTTATAACGATTCTCATATTGCTGATCGCCATCAATAAACGTACCAGCAATATTGAAGAATTGTAGTGACGATCGAAATCATATGTGCTGAATTATTAATTGTCAGTGCTGGATTATCATAAAATTGAATGAAACAGGGGGATTTGAACATGAAAAAGAAATGGTTGATTGGCGTATTGCTCATGGTGCTCGTCATGAGCGTCAGCGGGTGTAAAAAAGACGACCAAGTTGTCCTGAACGTATACAACTGGGGCGATTACATTGATGAGAGCATCTTTGACACTTTTGAGGAAGAAACGGGGATCAAAGTTAATTATGAAACGTATGCGACCAATGAAGAAATGTATACGAAAATCAAAAATGGCGGCAGCAATTATGACATTGCCATTCCATCGGATTATATGATTGAAAAAATGATTAAGGAAGATATGCTTGAACCGCTTAATATGGACAGCATTCCAAATTTCGCCAACATTGACGATCAGTTTAAGGATTTGGCCTTTGACCCACAGAATAAATATTCCATCCCCTATTTCTGGGGAACGGTTGGCATTATTTACAATACCGATCTAATTGAAGAGGAGATCGATTCATGGGATGCACTTTGGAATCCGAAATATGCGGGCATGTTTACCATGGTTGATTCGCAGCGCGATTCCATTATGGTTGCCCTAAAAAAACTTGGGTATTCCATGAATACGAAAAGTGTCGCAGAGCTTGAAGAAGCAAAAGCACTATTAATTGAACAAAAGCCTTTAGTACTTGCCTATGTTGGCGACAATGTAAAGGATATGCTCATCAGCGGTGAAGCCGCAATGGCTGTGGTGTGGTCAGGTGAAGCCAGTACGGTGATACAAGAGTATGACAATTTTAAGTACGCCCTGCCAAAAGAAGGGTCGAACAAATGGTTTGACAACATCGTCATTCCAAAGGGTTCTGAGCATGTAGCCGAAGCACATCAATTCATCGACTTCCTTTGCAGAGGCGATATTGGGTTCTTAAATGCCGATTATGTCGGTTATGCAACCTGCAATACAGAAACGATGGAACTGCTTGATCCGGCACTGATGGGGACGACCTATGCTTATCCGGACAAAGCGCTGCTCGAGAATTTTGAAGTGTTTTTAGACCCTGGCGATTTTATCAGTGAATATGACCGCGTATGGACTGAAATCAAAGCAAATTAGGTTTGGAGTACTAGAGACAGTGTTTATTTGATGGTATAATAAAACCAGATTGATGTAGAGATAAAAATAAAAAGCCCATGGTTCAATGGGCTTTTTCAACCGTTCATTGCGAAGAAGGAGTACACGATGATTATTGATGGCAAGCAAATTGCGAATGCATTAAAACAGGAAATCAGAGAACGTGTTCAAGCGATGGCTGTAAAGCCCAAAGTTTCAGCAATTATTTTAGGTGAACACCCTTCTTCGATGTCATATTTAAAAATGCTTGAAAAAACCTGCAAAGCCATTGAATTTGACTATGAGATCGTATCGCTGCCATTAGCAGCCTCTTTGGAAACGCTTTTAAAAATCATTGATGAAAAGAATAATGATTCTCAGATCAAAGGTATTCTCGTGCAGCTGCCGCTTCCGGAACACATTGATGCTTCCAAAGTACTGGATGCCATTGTACCGGAAAAGGATTTGGACGGTTTTCATCCCCTTAATGCAGGCCATTTATTTAAAGGTGAACGAGGGATCAGGCCTTGTACGCCAACAGCTGTTATGTACATTTTGGCTAAAATGGGTATTGAATTAAAGGGAAAAGATGTTGTTGTCATCGGCAGAAGCAATATTGTGGGCAAGCCGCTGTCGATGATGCTGCTTGAACAAAATGCCACAGTGACGATATGTCACTCGAAGACGAAGGCGCTTGCATCGCATACAAAACGCGCAGATATCATTATCGTTGCGGTGGGGGTTCCGAATTTTCTCACGAAAGAGATGGTAACGGAAGCGAGTATTGTCATTGATGTGGGGACCAATATGCTAAATGGCAAACTCGTTGGCGATGCAGATTTTGAAGCACTGAAGGATTATGTAAAAATGATTACACCGGTGCCGGGTGGTGTAGGGCCGGTTACCAATGCCGTCTTATTGAATAATGCTCTGATGAATAGTTAACAGAGAGGCTGTAGAAGGAGTATGAGGGTGAATATTTTCGGAATATTGATCACAATCGGTTCCATCGCCGGAACTGTCGTCTATTTCTTAAATGAGCAAAAATCACAAACTGAGCCGATTGATGCCTATGGCGACTATGAAAAATTTCTGGAAGCGGCAACACAGTACCGTGAAGAAAAGGAAGAGTACGCTAAAGATATCAAAAAGCTTGAGCCCTATCTAGTGCAATATGAGTCATTGCCATTGCGTCGTTATGCCCTTTCACTGGATGGTAAATTCTTGATTATCAACAATATGCCGGAAGAAGAAGCGCAGCGGCTGATTAATGAAATCGGCGGGGACAGTTACATTAACGGCGCCTTTGTCTATTTAACCCTTCAACGCAAAAATGACATCAGTAAAATCAGACCCATTGCACATTTTAATATTAGGCCCGATACGAAGATTAACACCATGACAGTCCTCTATTACGATACAGCTGGATGTATTGCAGAAGACAACGAAATTGTTGAGAAGAAATGGGAGAACCGTCAAATCACCTTTCGAAGTCCCGGTACTTATACCATTAAGCTTAAAATCAAAGATAAAAATGGCAACTGGTCAGAGGAGTTTTCGAGAGAAATACGCGTCACAGAAGAGCAGGGCATTCGAAGCATCGAGGGTTACGCCGGTTCCTTTTTCTATATTTTTAAAAGCGGTCGGACACTGGCTTATGGGAAAAATGAATTTGGACAACTGGGGATTGGCACATTGAGTGCCGTACCTGATCTCAGATACAATAACCTCTACGATGGTGTTGAACAGGCAGCATGCGGTGAAAATTTTAATCTTTTTAAAATGAATGACGGAACGGTTTGTGCGGCTGGCTCCAATCGAAGCGGTGAGCTTGGAACCGGGGATAAAAATTCACAGCGAACGTTAAATGCTGTATGGGGGCTTGAAAATATCAAGCAAGTCGCTGCAGGCAAGCGATTTGCAGCAGCACTTGATTTAAATGGCAACGTCTATGTCTGGGGCGACAATATGGATAACCAGATTATGAAAGATGATGTGAAAGAAGCGCTGATGCCGACGCGACTTGAGGGCGTTGAGGGCATTAAGCAGATTGCGCTGGGTGCCAACTTTGGCCTTGCGCTTAAATATGACGGCACCGTAATGGGTTGGGGCGATAATTCACATGGACAGCTGGGCATCGGCTACAAGGGTCATTTAACGGAGCCGGTTGTGACGCTTTACAAGAATGTAGCGCAGATTGCTGCCGGTGAAAAGTTTTCGCTTGTGGTAACGGAGAGCGGCCGGATGTTTGGCGCCGGCAACAACGCCTATGGTCAGCTTGGCATGAAGGGGAAATCAGAAGTGCTCTTTCCAACTGAAATTCCAAAGTTAAAAGACATTGCAACTGTTTATGCACGCGAATCGCTGGCGCTCGCCATCACTACGATTGGCAAGGGCTATGTTTGGGGCAATTTTAATGCTCCCGGCGTAAGACCGATCTATGAGCCAGAGGAACTTGCGGGTATTCAGTATATAAAAGTCGCCTGCAACACCGGTAAAAAGTGTTATGTCATTGATAACAAAAATGAGATGTTTACGATCAGTGATACGGGCGGCCGATATGAGAAACGCAAAATGTATGAAAACTTTTCAGAATATCGCGAAGGACATCGTGATGCATAATTGCTTGTTTTGATAAAATTGGGTATAATAAAGTCAAATGATACGATAGGAGTGGTGAGATGAAGGATCGTAGAAAAGCCCATAGACTTCCTTTTAACGCAACGTTGACCATCGATGAGGTATACAACCAGCAGGAAGTGATAAGAGAATCTCGGGAGATACCAATTAATGCCGTTGATATTTCAAAGGGGGGCATTGGATTTACCACACATGAATCATTGCCGCTCGGATATTACTTTAATGCGAAAATAGATCTCGGCAATGGGCGTCAGTTCTACAGTGTTCTGAAGATTATTCGCAAAGAAGAACAGGATGACGAGATTATCTACGGCTGTGAGTTTACAGGACTTGCTGACATCCTATCACTTTATATTGATGAATTTGAAACGGATGCATCGGAGTGAGTCGTAATGCATGTTAACCATTAAGTGCAGCTGCACTGTGAACGCTTATATGAAACGCAATTTTTATGGACGATTCCGAGATCGTCACAGGCGTTGAAGAGAATGAGAAGAACCTGCAATCACAGCGTATAATGATACGTGAAGAGCGCAGGTTTTTGAATACAATGTTTTGAGGCAATGCTTCAAAGAATGCTTTGAAGCATGCTTTGAGGTGCTTTTGTCTATAGACTGCAAGCCACTATGCTTCATAGTGGTTTTACTATTATGGAGGTGTTTTGACAATGAAAAAGGCAATTTTCACCTATGACTACGGCAAAGAAAAGATGGATCGCATCAGAGCACTTGGCTATGAAGTGCAGTTTGCGATTGAATCCAATCATACAGATCGGGAGAGTGAAGGCTTTGATCAACTGGATTCAGATGCAGAAATTCTCATTTGCTATGATCCCTTTGACCATTTAGATTTTGATCAATTTCCTAACTTGAAGCTCATACAGCTCTCGAGCATTGGCGTCGACCAAGTGCCTGTTGATGAAGTGACGGCAAGGGGGATTGCAGTCGCCAATAACAGAGGCGGGTATTCGATTCCCATGGGCGAATGGATTGTTTATAAAATGCTCAGTGCCTATAAGCTGAATAGAAAGCTTGAAAAGCAACGAAATGAACGCATTTGGAAGATGAATTCACATGTTAAAGAGCTGACGGAAAGACGGGCGCTGTTCATAGGAACCGGCACAATTGCACAGGAAGCGGTTAAGCGTTTGACGGGCTTTGACATGACGATTGTCGGGATCAATACAACGGGACATGCAGTTGATGGCTTTGATGAAGTCTATCCTATTTCTGAGCTGGAGGCACAGTTGGCATTTGCAGATTTTGTGACGATTGCCATTCCGCATACGGAAAAGACGACGCACTTAATCAACGATACCATGCTTACGGCCATGCGAGAGGATTCGGTACTCATTAATGTAGCGCGCGGTGCAATTATTGACGAAAAGGCACTTGTAAAGCATTTGGAGGCCGGAAAATTTGCAGCCGTTTCGCTGGACGTTGTGGAATCGGAGCCGCTTGCTGAAGATCATCCGCTTTGGCAATTTGAGCAGGTGGATATCACACCTCACAATTCGTGGATTTCAGAAAAGCGAAATGACCGTCGTTTTGATATTATATACAGCAATATGAAGGCGTATATTGAAGGGACGACACTTTATAATATTGTTAACTTTGACAGAGGGTACTAAGTGCTGTAAGCGGCGTCGTAAAACGCTGCGGCAATGAAATGGAGCGCATGAAATATGGTTCAAAAAGAACAAGATCAATATGCAGGCGAATGCGTGCTGACAGATATTCGACAATTATCGGCTGCGGAATTGCGGGAAGCGATTGTATCAATAGGTGAAAAAGCGTATCGTGCCGATCAGATCTACACATGGCTGGCAAAAGGGATTACGCAGTTCGAAGATATGCGGAATCTGCCCGGTGCACTGATTGAGAAACTCAAACAGCAATACCGTATTGACAATGTTAAGATTGTCAGCGCATTGACATCGCAGGATGGAACGGTAAAGCTTCTCAATGCGCTATATGACGGCGAGATTGTAGAATCCGTCTTTATGCGGTATAAGCACGGCAACAGTGCATGTTTGTCTACACAGGTCGGCTGCAATATGAAATGTGCTTTTTGTGCTTCGACGGTTGATGGCTGTGTTCGCAATGTGACAGCCGGTGAAATGCTCGGGCAAATATATGCCATGCAAAATCATACGGGTGAACACATCAACAATGTGGTGCTGATGGGAAGCGGTGAGCCGCTTGACAATTACGATGAGACGCTGAAATTTATTCATTTGGCCTGTGATGAAAAAGGGCTTAATCTCTCCGGACGCGCCATAACGCTTTCAACGTGCGGGTTGGCACCGCAAATAAGGAAACTCGCCGAGGAACAGCTTCAGATTACACTGGCGATTTCACTTCACAATGCCATTGACGAGGAACGCCGCGAGATTATGCCTGTTACGAAAGCCTATAGTATTGATAACCTCATGGGGGCTGTCGCATACTATATCGAAAAGACGCATAGACGCGTTACGTTTGAATATGCCATGATTGACGGCGTCAATGATACTATGGCGCACGCAGATGCTTTAGGTAGGCGATTAAGGGGCATGCTTGTACATGTAAACCTCATTCCGGTGAATGCCGTAAAAGAAAATCAATTTTTTCCACCACAAAATTCAAAAATAAATGTGTTTATGAAACGATTAGTGGATAAATATAATATAAATACCACCGTTAGGCGGGAACTTGGTTCAGATATTAATGCCGCATGCGGACAGCTTAGACGGCAGCATCTGGAAGGAGATGGTAGAAAAGCCGAATAATACGGTTTGAAAATATTTAATTGTTTTTGAAGGGTTATACCGTATGTATCTAGAATAATACAATATGAGTGTAAAAAAAGGAGGAGATTCACATGGTTAAATTAATCGCTGGAAAAAAAGGTTCAGGAAAGTCAAAAGAAATTGTCAGACTTGCAAATGAATGTGTCAAATCGTCAAAGGGAACGAGCATCTTTATTGACGATGACAAGCGAGCAATGTATGATTTGCATCACAGTGTACGCTTTATCAATCTTGAAGAATTTCCGATTGATAAAGGCGATGAGCTCTTAGGCTTTATATGTGGTCTTATTTCGAACAATTACGATATTGAAAATATTTTTATTGACGGTATTCTCAATTGTATCGAAATCGACATGGACCAGCTATCCCAGTGGTTTGCCAAACTGGATGATCTCTCCACCGCATACGATATTAACTTTACCATTACACTTAGCCATGATGGCGCATTACCTGAACGGTTGCATAAATTTATCGCATGATATTGATACGCATAGAATGGGGAAATGTGTATAGAGAAAGAAAAAAGGAGGTATCCGGGTTACGGATGCCTCCTTTACTTGATAAAGGCTTTGCCAAGATATTTTTTTATGATTTCTTCAGATGAAAAAGCGTCGACGATAAATGTTTCATCTGTTTCTTCAAAGATGACTTGAATGGTCACATCGCCTTCTAGGAAAGCCTTTGCGACAGTGGCTTCGTTAAGTTCTCTGATTTTATTCTTATGATGCTTGATTTTGTCAAATGATTTTGTGTACATGGCGCCGGATAGGCCAATGGTTTTGGTATACTGTTTCATATTGCCTCCGAAGTTTTTATTCTTAACAGTATCTTATTATAGCAGAAATCATCTTTTGTTTACAAATCATGCGAAAACGTTACTAAAAATTTAATCTTTTGATAGGATAATTTAATTTTAGACCGAACGTTATTTGGTATAATAAAACTGTACTGATACAAAACAATCCACTGGGCGAAAGTTTATGAATATGGATAGAGGAGATTTTCTATGAGAAAAAGAAAGAAGTTTATGGTTTGCGTCACACAACAAAAGTCCTGCGAACGCCTAATCGCCTATGGTGCCAGCAGAATCACCTCGGAAAACGATGAACTTCACGTCATACACGTCGTCAAGGAAAACTGGAAGTATTTCGGCAAACTTGAGGAAACAGATGCATTAGAGTACCTCTTTGATGTTTCAAAAAAGCACCATGCGTCATTATCGGTCATCAAGGCGAAAGATATCGAATCGACGCTTGCCACTTATGCTGAAAAAAACAAGATTACCAATATTATCATGGGTTCTTCAAAAGAGAAAGATGATCAGCAGAATATGATCAACCGACTGCAGGAGCAGACGCGGATTCAAGTGAAATTTGAAATTGTACCGATTACAGATGAAGAAGACATTGATATTATTGAAGTGGAATCAGTTATCATGGGATAATCAACACCAGAAACGACATTGAAATACGATCAAAACGCGTTTATTCCGAAAGGATGACGCGTTTTTTTTGTATATTTTTTACGAACTGTTCATTTGTTGATTGTGAACGCGCACTTTGGGTTATAAAATATAGGTAGGTACATAAAATATTTTATACGGGAGGATTACATGTTTCGAAACAAGGGATTTTTATCTGTCGTACTCGTGCTGATGCTGGTGATGTCCAGCGTTGTCAGCTTTGGAGCAGACGGCGACGTAACCATCGATGTATACTCGTTTAATGACTTCCATGGCTCGCTTGCAGAAAGCGGCAAAAATGTCGGCATGGCGAAACTCGTGGGTGCGGTTAACGCGCTGCGTGCAGAAAATCCAAATACGATTGTCGTCTCAGCAGGCGATAATTATCAGGGGTCTGCAATGTCTAACTTATCGTACGGCGAACCTGTCAGTGATATGTTAAAAATGCTGGGGGTATCTGTTTCAGCAGTGGGTAATCACGAATTCGACTGGGGAGTCGATCGCATTCCAACATGGGCGGCGGATGCGGATTTAACATTCTTGGCATCCAATATTTACGACATTGGCACCGGAGAACCGGTTGCATGGGCAAAACCTTATGTTATCCAAGAAGTTGCCGGCAAGAAGATTGCTTTTATTGGCCTGACAACGGTCGAAACGGCTTATAAGACAAAAGCGGAAAATGTAGCAACGCTTGAATTTAAAGATCCTGCTGAAGCGGCAAAGATTTGGGTGGATTATTTGCTGGCGGGCAATGATGCTGCCGGTGTTCCCGATGCAATTATTGCTTTAACACATACGCCTGCATCTCAAGACGGCTACGGCGCCGATCCAACATTGCCGGTAACTGGCGACGAAATAGAAGCCATTACAGCGGTTGAAGGCTTAGACGGAGTGGTTTCTGCACATAACCATGCAACGGTTGCGGGTTATGCAAATGACGTACCGGTTGTCGAAGCTTATTATAACGGCAGGGCGTTAGGACATTTAACACTTACTTTCTCCGGTGATGCTTTAACGGTAACCCCATCGGTTGATGAGCTTTATAAACGTTCCGAAGATATCGTGCCGGATCCTGATGCAGCAGCAGCTTTTGACAAGTGGAATGAAACACTTGCGCCAACGCTGAACGAAGTATTGGGCCAAGCAGTCGGCGAACTGACGCATGACCGCTATGACGGCGTATCAACAACGGTGCTTGGACAATGGGTTTGTGAAGTCATGGCAGAGGATACAGGTGTTCAAATCGGTCTTCAAAATGGCGGTGGCTTGAGACGTTCTATTCCAAGCGGCGATATTACGTATGGTATTATGTATGAAGTCATGCCTTTTGACAATACACTGGTGACAATGAAACTTAAAGGCGCTGATCTCCTTAAGAATATTGAACACGGCATTGGCAATGAAGATGTCGGTAACGCCTCTTTCTCTGGCCTTCAAGTTGCCATTGATTCAGACAAACCATTTGGCGAACGCGTGCTTTCACTGAGCTTAGCAGATGGTACGCCAATTGATATGGATGCGTATTATACAGTTGTCGTCAACGATTTTATGTATCCAACAGGCGATAAATTTGACTTCTCCAATGCAACCGATGTAACCAACACATTCGTACCAATTCGCGATGTGCTGGTAGATGCGGTTAAGGCAAGCGGCAGTGTCATTGCAGCGCCGGTAACAGCAGTCGTAGAATACGATACGTACAATGTTGCATCTGGCGATGTTCTCTGGAAAATTGCAAAGGCACATGGCGTCACCTATCAGCAGCTTGCAGCAATCAATGGCCTGAGCAATCCTAATATGATCCACGTTGGTCAAATGCTCATGGTGCCTGAAAAATAGAAAAAGCGACGCGTTTGTTTACGTCAATATGACAGAACTGACGTGATTGACGATATCGCCTTTGATTAAGATGAAAACAATTGGCAAATAGAGAGGGCTTTGCGCTGGCAAAGCCCTTTATTGCGGTGTTAATTCTTTAGCGAAAGCACGCGAATTGTGGTAAAATAGTAATGGAAATGTGAAGTGGAGAACAGTCGACTGATGCGATATACCAAATACAGCGCATGGCTAAAAAACAAATACGGCGGCAAGGTTTATAAGCTTCCAATTAACTTGCCGGGCACTTGTCCAAATCGTGACGGCTCGCTTAGTAGAGGCGGCTGTATTTTTTGTGGCGAAGTCGGTACAGGGTTTGAAGCAAACCCGGCTTCATTTGATGTTGCAGCTCAGCTCGCGCAGAGCATGGCACGCATCGCGCCAAAGTACAAGCCGGATTATTACATTGCCTATTTCCAAAATTATACCAATACATATTTGCCGCTGAAAACCTTTAAGACGCTTATGGAATCTGCTTGTGCAGAGGGTGTTGTCGGTCTGAGTATTAGTACACGGCCGGATTGTATTGGCGAACCTTACTTAAAGGTATTGGATGACGTCAAAGCACAATATGGCGTGGACATTGAGATCGAACTTGGCCTGCAAAGCGCAAATGATGAAACGCTAAAGATGATTAATCGCGGACATGATGTTGCAGTGTTTGTCGATGCCGTGAAACGTGTTCATGCGCATGATTTCACCGTGTGTGCACATCTCATTGGCAATTTGCCGTGGGATACGGAAGCGGATAATTTGGCGGCGATCGAGCTGATGCATACCCTGGCAATTGAAGGTGTAAAAATCCATTCTCTCTATATTTTAAAGCACACGGTACTGGGCGACATGTACCAGCGAGGAGAAGTAACGCTAATTGATCACAATGCCTATTTGGAACGATTGATCAAAATGGTAAGACATTTGCCGGAGGACGTTGTCATACAGCGCTTGTTTGGCAGAGCACCGGAAACAGATACGCTTTTCTGCAATTGGCAGATGAGTTGGCGAAAATTGCAAAATGAGTTTGAAGCAAGACTTGAAGCCCTTGATGTGAGGCAGGGTGACTTGTGTTGAGATAGAGCAAAAGGAGGCATTCATGAAGGTGATAAGAGAGTGGAAAACCATGCTGGTCCCTTATGAGCAAGCAGTTGAAGAACTAAAAGTAAAATTTAAATCCATTCGCAACCAGTATCGCGAGCTCAATGAATATTCTCCAATCGAATTTGTAACGGGGCGCGTTAAAAAGATATCGAGCATTATTGAAAAAGCTGAACGCCGCAACATTCCCATGGAGAGAATTGAGGAAGAGATGGAGGATATTGCAGGTATTCGCATTATGTGCCAATTTATTGATGATATCTACCGCGTCGTCGAACTCATTCATGATCGAAGCGGCAAGGATTTTACGGTTTTATATGAAAAAGACTATATTAAGTATCCAAAGGAGAGCGGCTATAAGAGTTACCATATTATCGTCTGCTACCCGGTTCATACCGCAATTGGCACACAGGAAATTCTGGCGGAGTTTCAAATCAGAACCCTTGCAATGAATTTTTGGGCGACAATTGAACACTCGCTCTCGTATAAATATAAATCGCAAATACCGCCAAATATCAAAGAGCGCCTCCGAAATTCGGCAATGGCGGCACAACAGCTCGATGAAGAAATGACGGAAATCAGCAAAGAAGTCATTAATGCACAGCTGATGTTTGAAGAAAAATCAAACACGGTGCGCGACATTACAACCAATATACAACTCTTGTTTTCACAGGGGAAAGAACTGGAAGCCATGGATTTTCAAAAACGCTTTGAGTCAATTAAAGATGGCGACAATATTTTTGAATTTGAATTGCTCTTAGGTGAGATCAAGAAGGCGTTGCCGCGCTACAATATCTTTGAGAAGGGAACCCTTAGGTAATGCAGCGATGGGAACAAACGCTCTATATGAAACAAATGCGGCAAACGATCGACCGGTATCAGTTAATTGAGCCCGGTGACCGCATTCTCGTCGGTCTTTCAGGTGGCAAAGACAGCAGTCTTTTGTTTCATGCGCTAAGTGAGCTCAGTAAATTTCACGCCTATGATTTTGAGGTGGCTGCGCTGACAGTGGTACACGGAATGACTGAATCCGTTGCGTCGCTTATCCAGTACGGACGGGAATCCGGACGTAAAATATACCTGCATCAAGAAGATTTTACAGACCGTCTACAAGCAAGCGAAGCAGAAGGCTTTTCAGCCTGTTATACGTGTGCGCGTATGCGAAAGGGCATTTTAAAGCGGTTTGCGCAAGCAAATGCTTTTAATAAAATTGCCCTTGGCCATACGCGTGACGATTTTTTGGAAACACTGCTCATGAATGTTATGCAACAGGGGCGATTAGCGAGCATACCGCCTAAAACATGTGAAAATGGCAGTGAAGGTATAGGCGTAATAATTCGACCCTTGCTGCTCGTCGATGAAAAATCGATTTCAAAGGCAGTCGAAACCTTGAAACTGCCTATCATCGGGTCGACGTGCCCTTATTCGGCAGGGAAAGCCAGAGCAGTGGCTGATGATCTTATAGAAAAACTGGAAGCGGTTTTGCCGGGATTTTCTGAGCAGTGGATTGCGGCATTTCAAAATATGGATACGACTCGACTGCTCTAAATACGCCAACGCATAAATCAAATGATGATGTTAAGCGGATCAATAAAGGAGAAAGCATGGCAATCTATGCAATCGGCGACTTGCACTTGTCTTTTGGCGTTGATAAACCCATGGACGTCTTTGGCGAAAACTGGATATTGCACTATGAGAAGATAAAAGCAGACTGGCTGGCGCGCGTGAAGCCAGAGGATACCGTTATTTTACCGGGGGATATTTCATGGGCAATGACCTTTGAAAGCGCTTATATTGACTTGGCATGGATTGATTCATTGCCGGGGCATAAGATTATCTTTAAAGGTAATCACGACTACTGGTGGTCTTCAAAACGCAAAATGTCAGGTGTTTTTGGGACGCTTACATTTGTGCATAATGATTATGCAGTGGTTGGCGACACGGCCATTTGCGGTACCCGCGGATGGATCTGTCCAAATACAACAAAGTTTGAGGCCGAAGACGAGAAGATTTACATGCGTGAAGGCATGCGACTTGAACATTCGCTAAAGGCAGCAAAGGATGCCGGCTATGAGCGCATTATTGGTGCTTTGCATTTTCCGCCGACAAATGAATTACACGAGCCTACTGTTTTTACATCTTTGATGACAAAGTATGGTGTCGAGAAAGTCGTTTACGGCCATATTCATTCCAATCCATTTTTTAAAACGGCTTTACAAGGCAGCTACGAGGGGGTATTATATTATCTAACGGCTTGCGACTACCTGTCGTTTAAGCTATTAGCATTAGAAGGGGCATAGTGTGAGGGAACAAAATATTACGATGCTTTGTGAAAAGCGAAGGGAACTGATTCATGAGCTTGAACAGGGCAATTTGAACAAAGAGCATTTCATTTTAGAAAACTATGAAATGCTGAAAGCCATCAAACACGTTGATTTAGAGGTGAAAGATGTCGAAGAAGGCATTTTGAAATACCATTATTTCAATACCATGGCTAAGATGAAGATGTTGACAGCCGATGAGTTGGAATATAGAGATCCCGAAGGCTGCAAAGCGCTTCGAGAATCTGCTTACGAGCTGTACACAAAAAAAGAACGTATCACATTGGGACTGTTAACGCTTGTAGATTACCAAAATATCAGCGCGTATTACATAGATTTAAATTCTAGGGCGCTTTGTGGGCAGGTCTTTGAAATTGTACTGCATGATTTGGACTATGTTATTTTGCATTCTCGTGACCGAAAAATACTGTTTAAACTGAAGGCGGCAGGTCGTTTTGAAGACTGTGTAAAACCATCGCTCATTCATGATTATGTGAATACAAAAGTATATTAATCATAACGGTGAAGATGACATCGTTCAACTTTTATCCTTCAATAAAATATGACTATTTTTATCATACGAAAATTCAAAAGATTGTCGTGAAGGATCGGCTAAAGGCAATGATGCAATTTTCTTAACGCATTACAGCGGCTTAATGGCTTGAAAAAAAACCCCCTCTCAACTACTGAGCGGGGGTTTTTGTATGGATTTGTTAATCATTTGAAAAAATGTGCAAAGACAATGTGCGGGGGTGTTTAGATTTTAAATTCGCCTACATAGTCTTTTAGGGTTTTGCTATTGACTTTAACAATGTCAATTTCTTTGGTAACTTTTTCAGATACGCGCATAATATCGTTGACGTGAGACGCTACGTCAGAAACGCCTTTTGCGCTGTCTGAAATCGTGACGGTAATATTGCTGATGGTTTCGTTGACACTGGTAACAGAAGCTCTCATGTCTTTTGTTGTCTGAACGAGTTGATTAAAGATTTCTGAAAGATTGTTAGCATCACGATCATAGCGATCACCAATTTTTGTTAAGGATTCATAATCCTCAAGAACATTGCTTTCAATAAAGTCAATGAGAGCCGACGCATTCTCTGCCAGATCTGAAACAGATTTGATAACGCCCTGTGTAACCGATTGAATTTCATTGGCTGAATTTTGTGATGTCGATGCCAATTTGCGAATTTCTTCTGCAACGACACTGAAACCCTTGCCCGCTTCACCAGCTCGAGCAGCTTCTATTGCGGCATTTAGCGCAAGCAAATTCGTTTGATCTGCAATTTCAAGAATAGAACCCGTTAGCAAATTGATTTTTTCGACCTCTTTTGATTTTTCAATTGAAACGGATAACACTTCTTTTGAGTTTTGATAGAGATTGACAGCCTTGTCTTTTGCTTCTTCAGAAGATGATTTGATACGACTTGCCCTTGTTCGAAGTTTGTCAGTGAAGTCCATGCCGCTGTTTGCCTGTTCAACGACCTCTTCAATGAGTGTGTCAATAACATGGGTAGAAGCGTCCACTTCCTCAGTTGAGGCGCTGGTTTCTTCCATGCTCGCAGACAGCTCTTCTGTACTGGCGGAAATCATCTCAATATTGCCGTTTAAGCGAACGACTTCATCGGTAACTTCACTGGCGAGTCTTCCGAGTCCGTCTGCATTGTGATCAACATCGACAATCATACTGTGAATTTTTTCATTATATTGATTGAATGCAGTGGCGAGTTGCTTAAACTCATCATTGTTTTTAAGATTGATCTGTTTAGTCAAATCTTGCGTTTCTGTTGCCTGTGTCAGCTCGGCGATTAACTTTTTAAGTGGTATTGAGATTGAACGATAAATAAAAACAGAACTGATCAGTGAAATAATAATACCGAAAAAGAGTGATATTTGTGCGCTTCTGACTGTAGAAGCACTGATGCCGTTGATAACAGTTCCCTGAAGATCAAAGATCCCATCGACGAGATCTTGGACTTGATCGACGATTTGTACAAGTCCTTGATACTGCATAGTCAATGAAATATCAACAGAATATAAGCGATTGGTTGCTAATATATAGCTGTTGAGACCATCAATTGTGGTACTGACAAAATTGCCGCTCCCGATCGTTTCAAGGTCATCAGACATTGAGAGCAGTGTGTACTGGAATTCTTTGCTGACCGTTGTGATATCGGTTAGCTTTGACTTCTCGCCTGTTATGATATACTCTTTTTCAAGTGCTCTCAAGACGGCAAGATAGTTCTTCATTTCCAGTGTCTTTGTCAGCAGTGCATAGTCTTTGTCCTTTAAAACTGACAGCTGGTCGCCTGAGTTTTCCAGTTCGCTTCTCAGAACAATTTCCAGTTTGTCTAAAGTGGCTTCCGTTTCATCGGCGCTGTTAGATAGATTTGCAAGTGCGACCTCGCGGTCATTTTCATAGCCAAGGTAATTATCGAGTACGGATTCGTAGGATTCGATTAGACCTTGAATACTGGTAATCTGGTCTTTGATTTCTTGATCGGCATCTGAATTCAAGACCTTTGTAATTTCATCCTTGGTTGTCGTCAAACGATCGTCAATAAATGTCAACAACGCCGCATCACCGGTCGATTCGTACTCACTCTGATGTGCCAGAATGCCGTCGATATTACGGATGATGTCGCTCACGGTATTGTTGATGTCAATGACGCCGTTCAGGGATTGAATGCCGATAATGGTAAAGCTCAGTGAGATGACAATGACTGCAAATAATAAAGCATAACTTAGAACCAGCTTTGCTCTCACATTGAAACCAAATTTTTTTGTCTTTGATTTCCCAGCTTTCTTTGCTGCCTTGGCCGGTTTAGGCTGACCCTTTTTCCGAAACCGGTTTACCCCTTTTCCCATTTTGACCTCCTGCTTGTCGTGATTAATGATTAACCAAGCCATACACCCTCGTCCACCCTACACATATGTAAGATGCATCCTTTATATTATAACGCTTATTTCGCAAAAAATGACACAAAAAAAGAAATAATTATACAATGATATCTTTTTTGTGTCATTTTTTTATATCAAAAGTAGGATTTCAAAGTTTTGGCAATAAAGTGATTCAAAATGGGTATGTATTCAAATAAGAACAAGGCTAAAAAATGATGGAGGTGATGGTATGGTTGAAATTAAACCGATTGATGTTGGCAAAAGCATGATTATACAAAGAAGGGTAACCGAAGAAGATGCGTCGCTGAATTATGGCAGCGGCAGTATTAAGAAGCTGTTTGCAACGCCTCGACTTGTTGCAATGATGATCGAAGCATCCTCAATGCTTATCGACAAGTCATTGCCGGAGGGATTTGTATCCATTGGCAAGCATCTGGAAGTCGACCACTTTAAGCCGACGCTGATTGGCGGCACCGTCAGTGTTGAAGTCAAAGTGATCAGTTCTGATGAAACGCGTGTGACACTTTCGATGGAAGCTTTTGATGAGGTTGGCAAGATTGGTGAAGGCACGCATGTCCGCTATCTGGTCAATCACAGCAAATTGAAAGAAAGGGCGACGGCACGAGAAAAATCATTGCATGAATAAATGTATGGTTGATGAAAATTCCTCATTTGTCATACACGTGCGTTTGATGTAAGATAATAAATACAGCGCAAGATCAGCACAAATGGAGATTTGAAGCGATGACTTCAAGTCTCTTTTTACCATTGGAAGCGTGAATGGCGTGCCGCTGCCAAAGGGTACTTTAAGAAGAATACGAACGATTCATGAGGAGGCAATTCATTGACATATCTAGAGAACATAGAGGCAATTATCTTTGACCTGGATGGTACACTGGTGGATTCGATGTGGATTTGGAAACAAATTGACATTGATTTTTTAGAAAAGCGCGGCATTGCACTGCCAGAAGATTTGCAAAAGGACATTGAAGGCATGAGCTTCACGGAGACTGCACAGTATTTTTTGGATCGCTTTCAACTAAATGAACCGATGGAAGCCATTAAAGATGAATGGAATGCGATGGCCAAAGATTTTTATGCCAACCGCATTCCATTAAAACACGATGTGAAAAAAATTATTGATCACGCATTAAAGGAAGGGATCAAACTGGGTATTGGCACCAGCAACTCGAGAGAACTTCTCATGACGGTATTAGAGGCGCATCAAATGGTAAGCCATTTTGATGCCATGCGGACTTCCTGCGAAGTGAAGGCAGGCAAACCCTCACCGGACATTTTCTTAAAGGTAGCGGAGGATTTAGGTGTTTCACCGTCAAAGTGTCTGGTCTTTGAAGATACGTTTGCAGGTGTTCAAGCAGCTCGAAATGCGGGCATGCGTGTGATTGCCATTTACGATGAGCTGTCAGAACCCTATCGCGCGGAAATTACGGAAGCAGCAGATCATTTTATCTTTGGCTTCAGTGAGATTGCGGATGATAAATCTTGATTTCTTCATCCAGAACCATTTTAATTAAGCGATCGCGTCCAACGGGGTAACTGTAGTAGTGCCCTTGGATATAGTCATAGTCAAAATTGTTGAGATAGCTGAGGTGTACGTCGCTCTCAACATTTTTAATGATAATGAGAATGTTGAGTTCCCGAAGAATATTGATAAGGGAGCTGAGCATTTTTTCATTGGCAGAAAGGTCTGAAAACATGGTGATATCCATTTTAACAAAATCAACGGGCAGCTTTTTCAAATAATTCAGCGACAGATATTCAGCACCGAAATTGTCGATGATGATTCGGAAGCCGAGTCGTGAGAGCCCGGTTATTTGTTTTTGAACCATGTCGAAATTGGATTCAATCAGTGCTTCAGAAACTTCGAGACATATGAGCTGCGGGTCCGCATGTGATTTTGAAAGAAACTGTTCAACCTCGGCAATGAGGATACTGCTGAGTATTTCATCACTTGAAATATTAATGTTGACATAGGTAACTTTGTCGCTGCTGTTGAGGATGGTAGAAAGCTCAAGGACTTCGCCAAATACGTATTTTGTCAGCGAACTCATGACGCCGAGCTCATGAGCCATTGGCAGGAATTTTTGCGGCGGTACAAAGCCGGTACTGCTGTGCCATCTGAGCATAGCTTCTGCAAAACGTATTTTTGTGCCTTCACGCGCATAAATTGGTTGAAAGTTCAGTGTCATTTCGTTTTCAGTGATGGCGTGGTTGAGTTCGCGTTTTAAAGCATTAATTTGAGCGGGCTGTGCGCATGCGGATTCATCAAAGAATTTATAACCATTTTTACCCGCATTTTTTGCCTCGTACATAGCGAGGTCTGCGGCACCGATTAAACTGTCAAAATCACTACCGTGAATTGGAATCATTGCGATGCCCATGCTGAAGGTAACGAGAAAGGCATTGTCATGTATGGTCATCGGTGTTCTAAAAGTATCAATCAGGCGTTTGGCAATAAAATCGATGGTTTCATAATCGCAGGATGAATCCACCATGGCGACGAATTCATCGCCGCCAAGGCGATAAACTTTGCCATTGTCCAATAATTGTTTTTCAAGTCGCTTGGAGATTTCGATGAGCAGAGCGTCTCCGTAGGAGTGTCCAAAATTGTCGTTGACATATTTAAAGTTGTCAAAGTCAATGAAAAAAATTGCCCCTTTGATTCCCGTTGGCGATTGCCGTTCAAGGAGTTTATGAATATCCATTTTAAGTGAATACCGATTTGGTAAATGGGTTAAAAAATCATAATAGGCGTAGTCTTCAATGAGCTTCTGTTTTCGGATCAGTTCAGAACGCTGTTTTTTTAACTGGGATTGTGTCACCATGAGTTCTTCATTCTGGGCACGAAGTTCTTCTTCTGAAGCAGAGAGTTCTTCGTAGAGGTCTTTTAATTCTTCTGATCGCTCATGTAAGTTATTTTCAATGTCTTTCGCTTTCTTGATATAGTAAAGCAAATAGCTTAAGAAAAATAGAAGTGCCATAAAGATACAGGTAATCGTGACGATGAGATTAAAATAAGTTTCCCAGAATGATTCAATTCGATTGAGCCAAATGATGTCTTCCGGCAGATTGTCGATGTTGAGATCATAGGCTTTTGCGATTTCATAGTCCAGCATGTATGCATTTGGACTTTCCATCAAAATGGGTATATCAGCAGGCGTGAGTTCTTTTGTCAGCAAATCGTTGGCAATGATGCCGGCAGCCTCTCCCTGCGCCATGTGGCTGATGATACAGCCGCCAATTAAACCATCTCCAACACCGTGCTCATATAGATGAAAAATGGGAACAGCCGTGTGTGCGTTGATCATTTCCATAATATCGTCAAATGAAATGGTTTCGCCGCTGCTATCATCGTAAGCGGAGAGTAAAATGACAATGTCTGTCGGCTTTAAGACTTCTAATCGGTTGCCGAGCATTTCAAATGTCATTTGCCGCAGGTCGATGGTATGAAAGGACAATGTTGGGAATAGTGTACTTAAACTGTTGTAAACAGCGAGATCGCCTTGGCCTGAAAGCGTATCGTCTACAATGGCATAGACGTCTGTTGCATCCGGTATCAATGCGGTTGCCAGCTTAATGGTGCGATCAATAGAAGCGTGCTCAAAGACGCCGGTAACCATTGGGTTATCCCGCATGCTGACGACGAGATCGTGATCGTTAACCCCCAAGAAGACAATTGGCATATGTTTGAAGAGCTCTGTCTGGTGTGCCAAGACGAAGCGCAGCGCGTTGTCATCACTCACGACGACGAGTTCATATGAATTGTCTTCCTTTAATTTATAGGCAAGGCGTTCATAAAAGCTGTGTTCATTTTCAGCAGAGTTAAAACGTTTGGCATCCATAAATTCGAGATCAATGACAAAATTGTCTTCGGGCAGGCTTTTTTTAAGCCCTTCTATTTGAAGGAAAAATGTTGGAAATCTTGAATTGTAAGAA
The DNA here is from genome assembly GCA_030446305.1 of Clostridiales bacterium. Classification (GTDB taxonomy): domain Bacteria; phylum Bacillota; class Clostridia; order Peptostreptococcales; family Acidaminobacteraceae; genus Fusibacter. The sequence goes on from JASUSA010000022.1 coordinate 44,469, forward strand.
CTGATAAAGAGTATGTTGTGCTTGTGATCAGCAAAATTGGCACCCATTTGAGAAGTGATGAGCACCACAAAAAGTGCTGCTGAAAGCAGCACACGCCTTTTCGTGAAAATAAGATGTCGCAGACACGAAAGTGACATGAATACCCCCAAAAAAATGATATCAGCCGCAATCTTTATTTCAAATTGAAAACCTTGCTGAAAACCGTGAAGATTACATGCTGAGTGCGTCATGAGCACTGTGTTTTCAGGGGGAGACATAACCATTGATGTTTAACATTCGGTATTCTATGTAAAGATGCAGCAATATCTAAGTCGATAGCCCCAAACATTGGCTTAGATATGCTTACTATATGCCCATTTTATGGGCAATCTAATCAATATTGTGGTAAAATAGAGCGAGATTATTGGCAGGAATATCACTTTTAAAGCGTGGCATTCTGCCATTATTTCAAACGGTGAAATATGACAAAATGAGGCGGCTGTTTAAGCGCAATTTAATAGAATGGAGTATCTTAATTGAGAAAAGGCGATAGTGTCACATTGACGATTGAAAAAAATAAATATCCCAATATGGGGATTGGTTACCATGAAGGTCAAAAGATCTTTGTCAAGCAAGCGATCAAAGGTCAAAAGGTTACAGTGCGTATCAGCAAAAAGAGAGCTGAGCGCATTGAAGGCCGGATTATGGAAATCATTGAAAAGAGTCCGATGGAGCAGGCGTCCTTCTGTGAGCACTTTGGCGCGTGTGGCGGTTGTGCACTGCAAACGCTTAGTGCTGAAGGACAACTGGCAATGAAGCGGGAAATGGTTTTTAACCTCTTTGAAGAGGCAAAAATGCCCATTGAGATTCTTGACGTTATTGAAAGTCCAACCGTTTTTGAATACCGCAATAAGATGGAATTCTCTTTTGGCGATGAAGTGATTGGCGGTCCACTGACACTTGGGATGCATAAAAAGGGACGGTATCACGATGTGGTCGATGTGCCGAGCTGTCATTTGGTCGATGCCGATTACAGGCTGCTGCTCACCGAAATCTTAGCATATTTCAAGGCAAGCGGTTTGCCTCGATATGATAAAAAGCAAGAAAAAGGCTTTTTAAGACATCTCGTTATCCGAAAGAGTGTGACAACCGCTGAAATTTTAGTGGCACTTTCTGCGACGACACAGGTGCCTTTTGACGGCAATGCCTTTGTTGAGATGTTGAGAGCACTGCCGCTTTCCGGCGAACTGACAGGTGTCCTCTACGTCCGCAATGACGGCAAGAGCGATATGGTTTCAGGCGCCTATGACGTGTTATTTGGCCGTGATTATATCATGGAACACCTTATGGGACTGTCGTTTAAAGTAACGCTGTACTCATTTTTCCAGACAAATACCAGAGGCGCGGAATACCTTTATAAAACAGCACTTGATCTCATTCCCGATTTATCAGACAAGGTATGTTTTGATCTCTTTAGCGGAACGGGTACCATTGGTCAGATTATGGCAAAGCGTGCCCGAAAGGTAATTGGCATTGAAATCGTGCCGGATGCTGTGGATGCAGCCAATGAAAACGCCAAGCTGAATGGCCTCGACAACTGTACTTTCCTCTGTGGTGATGTTTACCAGACGCTGGATACGGTCGAAGCAAGACCCGATGTCATCGTCGTCGATCCGCCGCGTGCCGGCATCGGCGAAAAGGCGGTTCAGCGCATCACTGCCTACGGCGTTCCAGAAATCGTCTACATTTCCTGTAATCCCAAAACGCTTTACGAAGACCTCGCCTGGTTCAAACGCGCCGGTTATGCGCCGGCTGACGGATTAAAGCTGGTGGATATGTTTCCTTGGACATATCACGTCGAGACGGTTGTACTTCTTTCCCACAAAAAAGCAGATACACATATCAACGTAAATGTGGAGTTTGGTGAGGGTGAAGGGAAAATCCCAGTGGGCAAGATTGTTGAAAAAGCTGAGGATCAAAGACCAAGCGAAAGAGTTACCTATAAGATGATACAAGAGTATATTGAAAGTAAGTATGATTTCAAAGTGCATACGGCTTATATTGCAGAAGTAAAAAGAGATTTAGGATTACCGATGTATGATGCTCCTAATGCAGTAGAAGAATTGAAGCATCCAAGGAAAAATCCGACAATCGAAAAGGTGGAAGCAATTAAGGATGCTTTAAAACATTTTAGATTATTATAAAAACTAAGCAAAGGAGCTATTGTTATATACATAGTTCCTTTGTTTAATTTCATATTGTAACTTATTGTATGTTGACTTATTGTGTTCATACTTTATAATATTGATTATAAGGTGGTGCATGCTTATGAATATCATTAAGACATTTGCTTCTAATGTAAAAAAATATAGAACTTTAAAAGGTCTATCACAAGAAACTTTTGCTGAAAAAGCAGGTCTACACAGAACCTATATTAGCGCCATAGAGAGGGAAAAGAGAAGTATTGCACTGGATAATGTTCAGAAAATTGCGGACGCTCTTGAAATAGAAACTTATTTGCTATTCATAGATCAAAACAATGATTAATAGTTTTTTACGAGACACGTGAAAGGATTTTCATTAATACGATAATATAAGGCTAAAATACACAACAATGTAGTTTAACAATGTAAATAGGGCTTGCTGAACGGATCAGAATCCAATTACAGCAGCCAGATTTTTGATTCGTAATGCAAAAATTAATCGAATCCAAAATTGAGACAAAAAGGACC
>JASUSA010000079.1 GCA_030446305.1 Clostridiales bacterium
TACATCCTTGTGCGCTGCATCTCTGTGCACTGCAGCACAAAGCCACTGCTAAAGATTGCCGCCGTTGCTGCTGATGACTTCTTTGTACCAATTAAAGCTCTTTTTCGGTGTGCGTTTTAAACTGCCCGCACCCGTATCGTCCTTGTCGACGTAGATATAGCCGTATCGTTTTTTCATTTCACCTGTTGAGGCGCTCACAATATCGATGCAGCCCCACGACGTGTAACCCAGCGTCGGCACACCATCAATTAAGATGGCATCCCGCATCGCCTTCACATGCTCATTGAGGTATGCAATGCGGTAATCATCTGAGACAAATCCGTTTTCATCCAGTGTATCAACAGCGCCAAGGCCGTTTTCAACAATAAAAAGCGGTTTTTGATAACGGTCATAGAGGGCATTCATGGTAATTCGAAGTCCAAGAGGATCTATTTGCCAGCCCCACTCACTCGCTTTAAGATATGGGTTTTTTAAAGAACTGAAAACATTCCCCTCTGTTTGTGTCATTACCGCAGGATCAGCACTGGTCAGCCTTGAAGCATAATAGCTAAATGAAATAAAATCAACGGTATGTGCCTTGAGCATCGCCTCGTCACCTTCGAGCACAGCAAGCTGGATGCCCTTTTGCGCCAATTGGTTGAGTGCATACTGAGGATAAGCACCTCTTGACTGCACATCAATGAAAAAATAATTTTCCCGATCCTTGCACATTGCCTCAAAGACATCTTCCGGTGCACAGGTATTCGCATAAGTATTCCCTGCTGCGAGCATGCAACCGATTTGAAAAGCTGGATTGATGCGCTTTGCCGCTGCCGTTGCCGCAGCGCTGGCAACGAGTTGATGATGTGCTGCCTGATATTTAATCTGCTCAACATTTTCACCTGCTTCAAAACGAATGCCGCCGCCGATAAACGGCAGATGCAAGATCATATTGATTTCATTAAATGTCAGCCAATATTTCACCTTGTCTTTGTATCGATTAAATAGTACTTCGCTCAGTTTTACATAGTGATCAACCATTTCCCTGCTTCGCCAGCCGCCAATGGTCTGAACGAGATGCATTGGCACGTCAAAATGTGCAATGGTCACCAGCGGTTCAATTTTATATTTGATGCATGCATCAAACACGCGATCGTAAAAGGCAAGTCCCGCTTCATTGGGCATTGTCTCGTCACCTTTCGGAAAGATTCGCGTCCACGATATGGAGATTCTAAGCGTTTTAAAGCCCATTTCTGCAAAGAGGGCAATATCCTCTTCATAGCGATGGTAAAAATCAATGGCTTCATGTGACGGATACTGGTGGTTGTCATCACAGCCATCGACAATCATCTCTCCCAGCATTACTGGAAATCTATCTTTTCCCGATGGAATCACATCCACGGTTGAAAGCCCTTTACCGCCCTCTAAATAAGCGCCTTCACACTGGTTTGCCGCTAACGCGCCACCCCATAAAAAGCCTTCAGGAAAGGTGTTTTGCTGTTTGTTCATAAAAAAACCTCCTCAAAATATATGTGTTCACATGCTCATTAAGCAATGTTGTTTGCGTCCTTAAAAAAACATTTTCCGCACGATCAATCGTATATCGATAAATGCGCCTAAAGACAATCACGGTAGAGGACACGCCATATGGCGCTTTATGCATTTCAGTCACTGAGATCAAAATGCCGTTCCAGCATGGCGCGTATCCCTTCGCCGTTATTGTCAAGTGTGGTTACATCGGCAAGTGCTTTCACATGTTCTGCCGCATTGCCCATTGCAACACCGCAGCCGGCATAAGCCAGCATCTGCACATCATTGTCACTGTCGCCGAATGCCATAATCTGCTCCGATTCCACTCCTAACTGCTTTGAAAGCTGTGCAATTCCCGATGCCTTATGAACGCCGTTTCGCGTCAATTCAATGGTAAATTTAAACGTTCGCGCCACTTCCAGTGTCGTTTGCTCTCTTAAAAGGCGTTCAACGGCATCTGCCTTTTCCGGCGAGTTGATAAACAAGACGATTTTAAGAATACCTGCGTGATCGCGCAGGATTCTTTTTTGCATGCGCCTGTGCCCCGGTACATAGACCAGTCGTTTTGACAGAAACTGCTTAAAGCGAATATTATTGAACAAATGAAATAAATAGACGCCTAAGCTTTCTATATAAATGTAGGTTTCACTGTAATAAATCGGGTGCAGGTCGTATTGGACAGAAAATGCCGCCAATTGTCGGAGGTTTTTCGCATCCATCGTCTGCGCAAACTGCAATTCTTTTGAATCAACTTTACCGACGGCTGCACCGTTTGCCGCAATATAATAAGCGGATTGATCAATCTGTGATGCATAAAAACGTGCGTCTACAGGGTGTCGCCCTGTGCTCACGACGACGTGCACCCCTTTTTTCACCAGTGTCTTAAGCGCTGCTACCGCCGACGGATTAGGCATGTGCTGATCGTTGAGCAAAGTGCCGTCTAAATCGACGCAGACCATCTGATATTGATTTTCTGTTTGACTTGCTGTTATAGTTGCTGCATTGTTTTCGATCATATTTTCTGCACGATATGCTTCCATGCACTGCTCCTTTCAACCGAACTGCTTTCAGGTCATCGATCACTTTTTCAGGGTTTAAATCATTTTTTCAGGCTTTGAATCACTTTTTCAATGTGTACAATTAAGTAAGTAAGCTCTGCATGATTGATTTCAAATTGGTGTACCTCATGTGCATATTTCTGAATTTTCTGCGCACAGGCATATGATTCCCTGTACTGTGATGAAATCATGACAAAAAGCTTTTCATCGGCATCATCTTTTGCTAAATCTTTCGCTTCACCCAGATCATTGTTCTTCTGACTGCTGATGATCCGCTGTGCAAAGAACTTTAAATGTGTGACCAATCGCTGAAAATAAAGCGAATCTTCATCAAACTCAATATGGTAATGGTACTTCATAATACTTAATGTATCCTGAATAATGTTGATCATCGTCACGACATTCGGCATCGCTTCACCGAGCTCGGCATTGACGATGTGCATCGCAATTGAAGCTGCTTCTTCGTCGGGCAGTTCAATATCAAGGTTTTTTTCAATGGCCTCAATCGCCTTAACGCCTACTTTGTATTCTTCGGTGTAAAATCGCCGAATTTCCCATGACAGCGGATTGCTGATGGCAAGCTTCTTTTCAATGCGTTCTACTAAAAAGTGAATATGGTCTGTTAATGTCAAGTAAATATTTTCATTTAGCTCACATCCGAGGTCATGTTTTGCCATGGCAATGATTGCTTCTGAGATTTCAACATATTTAATCGGCAAATCTCTTATCAGTTTTTTCAGTTTTCGTGAAACTTCCTGATCTTCCAAGCGAAAAATACGCTCTACTTTGTGATTATCTAGAATATCGCCGATTTTCTTTTTAAAAGCAAGTCCAGATCCAGTTACCACCACTTCATTTGCATCCTGGTCAATAGCGATAACGGCATTATTATTTAAGATTTTCTTAATTTTCATGCAACCACCTTTTCCGCTGTTATTGGACAACCTTTCACGACTATCACATGCCGAACGGCACGGAAGGCACTCTCATTAATCATACCCCTCCGCACCGTTTTTTACCATGCCTTTCACTTTTCTAGATCACACTCATGACACATTCATTCAGCGTCGCAACGCGGTCATTGTTCAGTGCAAAGTCGACATAATCATCAGAATTTGTAATGACAACAGGTGTAATCAGCGAATAGCCGGCCGCTTTAATCCCTGCCATGTCAAATTCCAGCAGCAGATCGCCGCGTTTTACAAAATCGCCCTGATTGATTTTAGCGTCGAAGAATTGACCGTTGAGTTTAACGGTATCCATCCCCACGTGGATGAGTATTTCCATACCGGATTCCGTTTTAATACCGATAGCATGCTTGGTTTTAAAGAGTGTGACGATTTCACCATCTACCGGTGCATAGACTTTGCCTTCTTTTGGCATGATGGCAAATCCCTTACCCAGTGCTTCGCTAGAAAAAGCAGCATCTTCAACTTGATTAAGCGGTACGATTTCCCCTGCGATTGGTGCGTAAATCATTTGAACCGGAGCATCACCTGAAGCTGAGACTTCAACAGGCTCTTTTTCTTTATAGAGAATCATGGTTGCAACAAATGAGAAGACCATCGCAACGCCAACACCTGCTAAGGCGCCGAAAATACCTGTGATATTATTGGTTGCCGGATCAATATATGACGGAAAGCCAAAGACGCCCAAACCGCCGAGCATATACGTCTTCACGCCGAAAATACCAATGATGGCACCGCCGATAGCCGCACCCACGCAGGATATCCAAAACGGCAGTTTTCTCGGAAGTGTTATACCATAAATGGCAGGCTCAGTCACCCCGAAAAGACCTGAAATAATAACCGGGATTGTAAATGATTTAAATTTAACGTCTTTTGATTTAAACGCCAGCGCCATAACGACAGCTGTCTGCGCAAATGAAGCGGCAAAGACAAGTGACAGAATAAAGTCATAGCCCAATGCACCCAAATTGACAAATGCCAGTGGAATAACACCCCAGTGCAAGCCAAAGATAACGAGGATCTGCCATAATGCACCGAGAACGAGACCTGCTAAAATAGGACTAATGCTAAAGACTGTATTGGTAATCACGCCGATTAACGATGTCAACACGGATGCAATCGGTCCAACGACGATAAACGTTAACGGTGCGACGACAACCAGTGTAATGGTTGGCACCAAGAAGGATTTCACAACATCGGGAATAACGGTTTTCAACCATTTTTCAAGTTTTGATGCAATAAAGACCGCCAAGATAACCGGAACAACTGAGGAAGCGTAACCTGCCATCGGAATGGTAATCGGCAGTCCGAAGAATGTCGCATAGATATTCGCCGCAAAATCTGTTCCCGCAAACATCGTCCCGATAACTTCACCTGAAGCCATTGCCAGGACATCGTTGACATACATCAGCGCCGCCCCGAGCGCCATCCCCACAAAGAGGTTTGAATTGAATTTCTTGGCCGCTGTGTAACCTAAGAAAATCGGCAAGTAGTGAAAGAAGCCATCGCCGACAGCATACAATACCTGATAAACACCACCCGCAGTATCGACCCAGCCAAAGAATACAAAGAGTGCTAAAAAGCCCTTAATCATCCCCGTTGCAACAAGTGCACCCAATGCCGGCTGGAATACCCCTGAAATAATATCGATCAGCGCTGCACCCGGGCTCAATTTAACGGCTTCGCCTTCGCTGTTGGCAAGATCTGATAAATTGCCGACTTTAATAACGGATTCATAAACATCCGGCACGTGATTGCCGATGACAACTTGGTATTGACCACCGCTTTGCATAACGGTAACAACGCCGTCAAGCGCTTTGATAACATCTGTTTTCGCTTTTGATTCATCTCTTAATTTAAAACGAAGCCGTGTGATACAGTGTGTCACACCTGCTATATTGGATTTGCCGCCTACATTTTTGATAATATCCTTTGATAATTGATCATATTTGCCAGACATATAAACCTCCTAAACTCCATACGGATTGATTTTCTGCTTATCTAGACTTTTGATTGCCTTGATAAAGCTGCACCATTAGATGCAATAATATCTTTGTACCAGTAGAATGATTGCTTGCGGTACCGATTTAGTGTTCCCGTACCGTCATTATGCCGATCAACGTAAATATAGCCGTAACGTTTTTTCATTTCTGCCGTCGATGCACTGACGAGATCAATACAGCCCCAAGAGGTATACCCCAACACGTCGACACCATCTTTAAGTGCTTCTTCAACCTGCACCAAATGATCATTCAGGTAAGCGATTCTGTAGTCATCTTTAACGGTATACACACCTTGCTCATCCTGTATGAGTTCATCCACGGCGCCGAGGCCATTTTCAACAATAAACAGCGGTTTCTGGTAACGATCATAAAGTGTGTTCAAGACATATCGCAGACCTTTTGGGTCAATCTGCCATCCCCACTCGCTCGCTTTAAGCAATGGATTGGGAACACCCGGCAATATGTTCGCAACATCTCTCTCAACTGCTTTTGACGTTTCGCAGATGCTCATATAATAACTAAAGGATATAAAATCTACTGTGTTTTTCAGTGCCGCCGTATCTTCAGGCAATATTTCGAGTTCAATACCGTTTTCCTTAAACAGACGATTGGCATATGCCGGGTAAGCACCTCTGACGTGAACATCGCTGAAAAGTAAATTGCTGCGATCCAGTGCCAATGTCTGCAGCATATCATCCGGCGACGGTGACAGCGGGTATACAGGCAGCGCCAACACCATACAGCCAACCTTAAATTTTGGATTAATCTGATGAGCAATTTCGGTTACTTTTGCACTGGCGACGAGTTCATGATGAATAGCTTGGTATAAGTCCTGTTTCGACAGCTGTGCCTTTGGTGTTAAAATGCCACCGCTGATAAAAGGTGCATGTAAAATAGAATTAATTTCATTAAACGTCAGCCAATAGGTTACCTTGTCTTTGTAGCGTTCAAACAGCGTCCTCGCATAACGCACGTAAAAGTCAATCATCTTTCGGCTCTTCCAGCCGTCATATGTCTTCGCCAAGTGAAGCGGCGTCTCATAGTGCGAAATGGTCACCATGGGTTCAATGCCGTATTCCAAACATGTGTCAAAGACGCTGTCGTAAAAGGCAAGTCCCTTCTCATTGGGTTCTGTTTCGTCGCCATTTGGGAAAATCCGTGACCACGCGATGGAAATGCGCAGCATCTTAAAACCCATTTCTGCAAATAATTGAATATCTTCTTTATATCTATGATAAAAGTCTATGCCGATGCATTTCAAGTTGTCTTCTGTCGGCATTTCTGTAATGGGGCCCGCAATGCCCTTGGGTGTTACATCCTGAACACTTAGACCCTTGCCATCCTCATTATAGGCGCCTTCTAGCTGATTCGCCGCTGTGGCGCCGCCCCATAAAAAACCTTTTGGGAACGCTGAAACCATAAAACCTCCTTTGAATGCTCTTCGATTTGTGAATAGACAGTGCTCATTGTTTGGCCAAACAATTTCTTTAAAAGCAATAAAAAAGACCAAAATGAAATTCAGCGGACTAAGCGCGAATATCAATTTTGGTCTTGCCTGATTCAACAGTAACAATCCAACATTATGTTTGATTTGTGATACAATACTACCACGTCGGTTTTTGCTTGTCAATAGGATGTATTAAAAAAAATGCAAGATTTTCAAACCGCTTTTTTGTGCTGCTTCTATGGCAAAACAGTCCTGTATGCTTGAAGACCTCAGTCTTTAGAACCATTGAAAAAAGCTTGATAAATTTGAATATTTTCCAGTTCGTCAAAGGTCTTCAAGTCAACGGGATCATTGTCAAAATCGTATATTTTGGCCCCTTCAATGGCTAGGAGAAATGGCGAATGCGTCGCCATGACAATTTGGCACCCAAAGAAGCGTACCGCTTCTTCAATTAGTTTTTTAAGTTCAAGCTGCAGCTTTGGCGAAAGACTGTTTTCGGGTTCGTCTAAAAGAAAAAGCGCATCATCTTTTAACCTTTCGGAGAAATAGCGAAAAGCGTTTTCTCCGTTGGAATGCGTCCTGATATTTCCGGTAAGATTGTCGCGAACATACCTTGACTGCGTCTTTCGGCGCGATTCATTTACCTGCTTCAGGCGATCGTAGTCTTCCAGCGACTGCATCTGAAATTTTGCGTATTTCGCATCAAGGTATTCATCAAACATTGCTTCGCGCCTGTGATCGATCCCTAAATTGGCATTTCGAATATTCAGTGCATAATCAAAGACATCATCACTGGTGACAATGGCACTGGTTTCTGGTATTGTCAAATCGACTTCGAGCCGATAAGCACACATCGCCAGATAGTTCTCGAAAAAATTCGTCCGATTGTAGACGGCGCTGCGATTGAGCTTGAGTTTTTCCGCAATGATATTCAGCGCCGTGGTCTTGCCTGAACCATTACCACCATAAAGGATCGTAATGGGTTCAAAATCAAGCTCCAGCGGTTCATCCAAAGCCAATATTTGAAATGGGTAAAACGTCGTATAACATTTCCGAACAATCGACATGAAAAAATTAAATTCCTGGTCTTTGCTCGGAAAAATAAATTTTTCTAAATAACGCACCAGATCCCCCTCGATTATGCCGGATAGTAATTGACGATTGTGGCCTTTAATAGCTCAGTTCCCAATGCAAGGTAACTATGCGGTGCCGATGCATCAAATTTGATGCTCTCTTCCGGTTCCAGACGATAAACCTCACCGTTAAGCGTCAATTCCAAAGTGCCACTCAGCACCATGATGTACTCTTCTGTCTTTGAGGTATGACCGATCGATTCATGCATCTCGCCCGGGTCCAGTTCAATTTGAAACCATTCAAAATTGCGATTTGGCGTATTGGGGTAATAACAGTACAAGCGATAATGATCGCCTTCATCCAACTGCATGCCGGCGCTTTGTTTCGTCACGACTTGTGCCTCCGGCTGATAAAATTCAAGCAAAACCGTGTAGGGAACCTTCAAGCCATTTGCGATTTTCCACATGGTATTAACCGTGGGATTTGTCGTGCCCTTTTCAATATGAAACAGCATCACTTTGCTGACGCCGCAAAGTGCCGCCAGCTGCCCCAGACTGAGGTTTCGCTCAATGCGCAGTCGCTTCAAATTATCCGCCACTATTTGGTTAATTTCCATACTTTCTCCTTGTACAATGACCGCACCGCCAAGCCACGGTTCTGATGATTCATGATGCATCATTCATAATAAACACCGTGTTGTGGATTGATTGATCCTTCGTTGTAAATTAATCGTTGGCCTTTGATTGACATGTATATTTAACATATGTATAATATATTTAACGATTTAGCCACTATTCCTCATTGCCTTTAACAATCGATAGCTATTCACCATAACGATATCCAATCAGTTTGTTTAACGAACGTTAATGATATTATAACGTGCTTTAAATAAACGTACAAGGCCATTATGGCTTTCACATTCACTGTACGATTGTGAATCCATAAAGCATTCTGCATTAACCATAAAAAATTAGCGAACCAATAAGGAGGTTTTCATGTTCACCAGAGATGAAGCATTGGCATTACTCAATAAGTACAATCAAGAACCATTTCATATTCAACACGCCCTGACCGTAGAAGGAACCATGCGTTATTTTGCAGAAAAACTTGGCTACGGTAATGATGTTGATTTCTGGGGGCTGGTGGGGCTTCTACACGATATCGACTTTGGCAAATGGCCGGAAGAACACTGTCAAAAAGCACCGGAACTGCTTGCTGAAATCAATGCGCCGGAATCACTCGTTCACGCTGTTGTCAGTCATGGCTACGGCATTTGTGCCGATGTTGAACCCGAACATCAAATGGAAAAAGTGCTCTTTGCCACTGATGAATTAACAGGACTCATTGGCGCTGCGGCACTAATGCGCCCTTCCAAGAGCTGTTCTGATATGGAACTGAAATCACTGAAGAAGAAATTTAAAGACAAACGTTTTGCGGCTGGCTGTGATCGCGACATCATTACACGTGGCGCTGAAATGCTCGGCTGGGAACTCGATGACCTTATGAATCAAACCCTTGATGCCATGAAAAGTCTCGAAAATGCTTAATTGACATCATTCTATTTTCTGCATTTTTTTCTTGGATGCAGTCTTTAAATCCAAGTGGAAATTAAAAAAACAAGAACCCGTGACACAGCTTTTATCAAGCCGTTTGCGGGTTCTTTTCTGCGTATCATTACGCCATTCATGTACAGATAACGTATTTCTGATCGTGGTCATACGCATGGTCGTAGTCATACGCATGCTCAGGGGCTTAGACATTTTAGCTTATTGAATGTTCAGTTTTTTTATGACATTCATAAAAAACGTCAGAAAACCTTCTTCAATGGCAACTTGATCCCTCACGCTCTCATCGAGATCATAAAAATATTTGCCAGTCGCCATATCAAGTGAAAGGCTGTCTATGGGAAAGCCATTTTTTCGCATATGGTGCGGTTGATCCGTAATAATAAAGGGCGGACTGGCCAAACTTTCATCCATGGATTCATAAATGTGATTAGAATCGACAATCAGACAAATGGCATTGCGATACTGTGTTATCAATTGCCCATATTGCTTTGCAAGGCCGCCATAATAGGCAATCATCTCTGCATCGTTTAAAAACTTCCCGCTGACGCGTCTGGTATGAACACCCGGCTGTAATGCCGCCGGCAATCCCTCCAGATACATAGCCGAATCACATGAGAAGACCGGCATGCCGTAGAATGCATAGTACGCCTCTGCCTTTTGTCGTGCATTTTCAAGCGGCGTTTTGCCATCTTCGGGAACTTCGGGAATATCGCCGTCCACTTCCCTTAACCCGATTATCTCAATGGGCAGCGTTTCCAGCCTTCGACGCATGGCGCTCAGCTTTGCCGCGTTGCCCGTTCCATATAAAAATTTCATCTGAATGCTCCTTCGGTCATTAAAGGAAATGATGCAATTTCCTCATGTGCATGATGTTATGAACACATTATATGCAATAACGTCGGGTGCGTCCAGTATCCCAAAAATAATTTACAGATTAAATTGCGATACAAGTTTTACAAGTGCTTTGGCATATTGTTCGGTAGCATCGGCCGTCGTTGAAAGTTCATGTGCCTTACCTGTAATATTGTCAATACTGCCGGCAATTTCACCGGCGCCCTCTGCACTTTCAGAAGTTGCCACAGCGATTTCACTCATCGCCCTCGTCATCTCCTGAATAATATCACTCAAGTGTACTGCATTTTCGCCAAAGCGTGTAATCATCTCATTTAATTTTTCAGCGTCATCACGATAAGCTGAAGATGTCGTCAGCATGAGATCATAATCTTTTGAAACATTTTTAACCATGTAATTGACGAGATCGTTTGTATTGCTGTACATATGATTCACCGACTGGATCACTGACTGTGTAATGGCTTGAATCTGGCTAACCGTGTTTTGTGAATGCTCTGCCAATTTCCGGATTTCTTCTGCAATAACAGAGAAGCCAAGCCCCGCACTGCCAGCTCTCGCCGCTTCAATAGAGGCATTGAGTGCAAGCAGATTGGTCTGTTCAGTAATTTCAATAATTGCTTTTGAAAGTTGATCAATCTGTGCAACTGACTGGGTTGCCTTTTCCGCCTCTGCCATTTTTTGATGCGCATCTGTAATAAAGACCTTGCCGTCATCAAGCGCCTTTTCAATGTTAACCGTTAAATGCGTTGCCCGTTCGCTGATTTCATCAATTGCATGCGTTGCATCTTTCGCTTTATCCGCAATATCCCTTGCCGATTCAGCAATTTCATGTGTTTTGGCTGTAATATCCTGAGAGATAGCCGTGGTTTCTTCCGTATCGGCTGCAATTTCTTGTGTTGTGGCTGACACTTCTTCTATTTCCAGATTTAGCGCTGAAACTGCATTTTTTACCGTTAGAGAAGAATTCGATACATGTTCCGCTTCTGACGCCACGCCATGAATAAACTGTTTAATTTGAGCCGTCATTTCATTAAGCGTATTCGCCAAAAGGCCGATTTCATCTTTTGACTGAACATCAACTGCTTTTATGGTGATCTTCCCTTCAGTGTCTTTTTCGAAGCCTTTGACGAGCTTGACAATCGGCTCTGTAATCAGACGGCTAAAAATCGCACCAAGCAAGATACTGCCAATCATTGAAAATGCCAGCATCCCAATGAGGCCGTAAACATTGCTTTGAAATTGCTGCTTAAGTGCCGTTTCTCTCGAAGCTACCAGCGCATCAATATCATCGACGTAATTTCCGGTACTGACAATCCATTGCCACGGTTCATAGTATTGAGAATAAGCTCTTTTCGGGCTTTGAAGATTGCTATCAACATTTTCTGGCTTTACCCACATAAAATCTGTAAAACCGCCATTTGTCCCATTGATACTGGCGTCAATAATGTTCTGAATGAGATAAACGCCATTGGGGTCTTGAGTATTAATACGATCGTTGCCCTCTTTATCCGGTGAAATGGGGTGGGCAATTAAAATGCCCTTGGCATCGTCAATCCAAAAATAGCCGTCACTACCGTAGCGAAGCAATTTTATTGCCGCAGCCGCTTCCGCCTGCGCAGCTTGTGTTGTCATACTGCCGTCTCGAGTGCGTCCATCGTAATATTCGAGAATGCCTATCGCCGTGTCAACTTCATTCTTAATCATGTTATCATAATCATCGCTTAACATTTCTCGCATTGTTGCCAACTGCATTTGATTCATAGATGAAATATGGTGCAGACTATAAGCGCCGATCAGCAAAATAAAAATGGATGAAACGCTTAATAAAAGCAGTTGTATTTTTAACCTTATTTTTTTCATTTGTCTCTCCTAAATTGAAAATTTTTTAATAAGGAAATTGCATCATTACCTTAAGTTGATCCTTTGTGACAGTCGGCTGAATTTCGTCTTATAAAAATAGTCCTTTTTAAAATAGTCCTTTTTGCCGTGAATGTCAAGTCCAAATTAGTGTGTAAAATTACCTCGGTACAATAAAAATCTATGTGAAGCAGATGTTAAGCTGCTTGAGTGTGATGTTGAGTGTTTACA